>NZ_CAJXIV010000065.1 GCF_913054185.1 uncultured Shimia sp. | reverse complement strand
GCGACGAATCCGGTTCGGACGTTCTGTTCTTCGTGGACAACATCTTCCGCTTTACCCAGGCGGGTTCTGAGGTTTCGGCTCTGCTGGGTCGTATTCCTTCCGCTGTGGGCTACCAGCCAACACTGGCAACCGACATGGGCGCGATGCAGGAACGTATTTCCTCCACCAAATCCGGTTCGATTACCTCGGTTCAGGCCGTGTACGTACCTGCGGATGACTTGACCGACCCTGCACCTGCAACTTCGTTTGCTCACTTGGATGCGACAACCGTTCTGGATCGTTCGATCTCTGAAAAAGGTATCTATCCTGCTGTGGATCCACTGGGCTCGACTTCGCGTCTGCTCGATCCGCTGGTGATTGGTGAAGAGCACTACACCGTTGCGACCGACGTGCAGCAGATTCTGCAGCGCTACAAATCGCTTCAGGACATCATCGCAATTCTCGGCATGGACGAGCTTTCGGAAGAAGACAAACTGGCTGTGGCCCGTGCGCGTAAAATCGAGCGCTTCTTGTCTCAGCCGTTTGACGTTGCGAAAGTGTTCACCGGTTCTGACGGTGTGCAGGTTCCACTGGAAGACACAATCTCGTCGTTCAAAGCCGTTGTGGCTGGCGAATACGACCACTTGCCTGAGGCAGCCTTCTACATGGTAGGCGGCATCGAGGACGTGATCGCAAAAGCCGAAAAGATGGCTGCTGAAGCGGCCTAAGGAGGCCCATAATGGCAAACGTGATGCAATTTGATTTGGTTAGCCCTGAGCGGAGCCTTGCTTCGTTTGAGGCAACCGCCGTGCAGATCCCTGGTGTTGAAGGCGACTTGACCGCCATGCCAGGCCATGCGCCTTTGCTGACCTCACTGCGCCCTGGCGTGGTGCGGGTTCAGACGGCGGACGGTGAGAAAGACTTTGTTGTGACACGCGGTTTCGCGGAAGTCTCAGCGGATTCAATCTCGGTGATTGCAGAGCATGCGCACATTGGCGAAGACGTGACCAAGGCAGATCTTGAGGACGTCATTGCTGACGCTCGCAAAGCTGCCGTGGAAGCGCCTGAAGAGCACAAGGACGGCGCAGAGAAATTTGTCGCTGACCTTGAGCAGCTGATGCACGACATGGTCTGATCCCGACACGGATCACAAAGTTAGAGAGGCCCCGCCGACACAGGCGGGGCCTTTTGCGTTTTCTGGGAAGAAAGGCCTTGAAAGCGGCGCATTTGCCTTACAGATTGGCCTGCGATGAAACGCATACGAAATAACTACGTTGGAATCGATCAGGGCGACGAGGCCCTGTTTTCTGACTTTGAATCAGACGGCGAGATGTGGACTGGAAACGGGACGCGCGAACGTCGAAAGCTGATTAAGTTTTCCTCCAAGTATCGGGTGCCACCAACTGTGCAGGTAAGCCTGTCGTTGTGGGATATGGATGCACAGGCCAATATTCGGGCCGAAGTGGTGGCCGAAGAGGTGACCAACCTTGGGTTTCATCTGGTCTTTCGCACATGGGGCGACAGCCGTGTCGCACGGGTGCGTATGTCGTGGTTGGCAATTGGCGAGTTGGCGTTTGCTGAAGACTGGGTGATTGAGGATTGACCGCCCGCACAGAGCGGTTGAAACAAAAACGCCCAACGGAGTGTCCGTCGGGCGTTTTGTGTTTGATCCCGCGTGAGTGGTGGTTGGATCAGCGCAAACGCAATCCGGTGTCAGGATCAAACAAATATAGTCGTTTGGTAGGGACCGATAAGCCGACTGTTGTGCCTTCAGAGCTGCGGGAATCGCCGCGTTCTTCGACTATGAGGCGACTGCCATCTGGCCCTGCGAGATAGCAGTAGGACACACCACCAAGGGCCTCGGTGAGGTCGATGGTGAGCTGATCAGCGCTGTGGTCGAGTTCGATGTGCTCCGGTCGGGCGCCTACGGTGACTTTGGAGAGACCAGCAGGTAGGGCAATTGGGCACTCCTGCGGTGTGGAAAACGCCGGGTGCACCAGTTTACCGTCGACCACATCACACTCCAGGAAGTTCATCGCTGGCGAGCCAATGAAGCCCGCCACAAACCGGTTGTCTGGATTGCGATACAGTTCCAGCGGTGCGCCAACTTGTTCAATGCGGCCATCGCGCAGCACCACAATTTTGTCAGCCATGGTCATGGCTTCGACCTGATCATGGGTCACGTAGATCATGGTTGCGCCAATTTCCTGGTGCAGACGTGCGATCTCCACGCGCATGTCGACGCGCAATTCGGCATCGAGATTGGACAGTGGCTCATCAAACAAGAAGACCTCCGGTCCACGTACAATGGCGCGGCCAATGGCGACGCGTTGACGTTGACCACCGGAAAGCGCTTTGGGTTTGCGTTTGAGATATGGGTCCAGCTTCAGGATCGAGGAGGCTTTTTGAACTTTCTCTTCAATTTCCGCTTTGGGGTGGCCGGTCATACGAAGGCCAAACCCCATGTTTTCCGCCACAGTCATGTGCGGGTAGAGCGCGTAGGTCTGAAACACCATGGCCACACCGCGTTTGGCGGGGTCCATGTGGGTGACGTCCCGCTGGCCGATGTTGATTTGGCCGTCCGTGGTCTCCTCAAGGCCGGCGATCATGCGCAGCAATGTGGATTTGCCACAGCCTGAGGGGCCGACAAACACGCAGAACTCGCCGTCCTCGATCTCCAGATCAATGCCATGAATGACCTGTGTTTCGCCGTATTTCTTGATGGCACCTTGAAGGGTTACACCCGTCATATCGTCACTACCTTTTATTGTCGTGTTTCCGGGAAGCGCCACGCTTCCGCTTCTTCGCCGATGCGTTTGGCGGTTTCCAAGACGCGGGGGGCGAGGTGTTCGAGTTGATCCAGAGATGTGCGGCTGGTTGGGCCGGTCACGGACAACGCGCCGAGCATCCGACTGCCCTTGGTTAGGATTGGCACCGCGATGCAGACAATGCCGGGCTCATGTTCTTCCCGATCAAAGCCGTACCCACGAGCGCGAATGGCCACAAGTTCCTCGCGCAGGCTTTGAGGGTCGGCCAAAGTTGTCGGGGTGAAGCGGTGGAAGCTTTGTTGGGCAATGGCGCGTTCCAAAGCTTCGCCTTCCACATACGCGAGCATGGCTTTGCCGACGCCGGTGCAATAGGCGGGGCCAACTTTGCCTGCTTGGGAGTACATCTCGACTGGGTTCTTGGCGTTGCGCTTGTCCACATAAAGCACCTGTGAGGCGTCAAGTTGTGCCAAATGCACGGTCTCGCCGGTTTCAGCGGAGAGTTGGTCTAAAAAGGGACGGGCAATCGGGGCCAATGAACTGGTTGTCCAGGCCGCGTGCGCCAACCGCACAAGACGCATGCCCATAGCGTATGTCTGACGCTCTGCTTCATACGACAGCATGCCTTGGTTGGTCAGCGTTTGCAGGAATCGGTACAGCGTCGCCTTGGGGTAGGGACTTTTTTCCTGCAATTCGCCAAAGCGCACCGGCCGCTCAAAAGCCGCCACTTGTTCAAGCACATCAAGGGCTTTGCCAACGGTACCGTCTCCAGACATGTGGGTTTCTTCTCCTCCATAGAATCCGCCAGTCGGCAGGAATCTGTTGACAACCTAATCGACTCTGTGTGTAGATTTCAATATGTAAAACATGGTTTCAAATAATGAAACTAAAAAATGCATAATTTTGGAGACAGGGAGGAACAAATGCTTTCCAAAATGAAATCCACCGCCGCCGCCGTTGCGGTTGCCTCTGCGTTTGCTGTGCCAGCATCTGCGGAGCTGACCGGCGACCTGAGCATTTTCCTGGACACATCAAACCCGGCGCCGCGCGCGACCATGGAGGCGATGATCGATCGCTTCAAAGCGGAGCATCCGGGGCTGAATGTTGAAACCACGGTGATCGACCGCGAAGCCTATAAGACCCAAATCCGCAACTTTTTGACCGCCAATGCGCCAGACGTTGCCACTTGGTACGCGGCAAACCGCATGCGTCCTTATGTGGAAGCAGGTCTGTTTGAAGATGTGTCTGACCTCTATGCCGAGCCAGCGATGGCTGAGGGGCTTGCGTCAACCAAGGGTGCGCTGACAATCGACGACAAGCAGTGGGGTGTGGCCTACACGTACTACCAGTGGGGCGTGTACTACCGCAAAGACATCTTTGCGGAGCTGGGTCTGTCCGAACCAACCAATTGGGACGAAGAAAAAGCCAACTGTGGTAAGATCGTAGCGTCGGGCCGGGCCTGTTACACTATCGGGACCAAGTACCTTTGGACGGCTGGTGGTTGGTTTGACTACCTGAACATGCGGACCAACGGCTTTGACTTCCACATGGATCTGGCCGCCGGTAACGTTAGCTGGGAAGATGAGCGCGTAAAAGCGACCTTCATGAACTGGAAAGAGCTGATCGACATGGGCGGCTTCATTGCTGACCACCAGACGTACAGCTGGCAGGAAGCGCTGCCGTTTATGGTCAAAGGCGAAGCTGCGGCCTACCTGATGGGTAACTTTGCCGTGGCGCCACTGCGTGAAGCTGGCTTGACTGACGATCAGTTGGACTTCTACCAGTTCCCAACCATCAACCCGAACGTGGCGCTGTCAGAAGATGCACCAACGGACACTTTCCACATTCCGGCCAACGCGAAGAACAAAGAAGCTGCACGTGAATTCCTACGCTTCGCGACATCGCCAGCAGAGCAAACCATCATCAACAATGGCAAAAACCTCGGCCAGCTGCCTGTGAACGCTGCCTCCGCCGTCGATGATGACAAGTTCCTGCAAATGGGCTTTGAGATGCTGTCCAACAACTCTACCGGTGGTGTGGCCCAGTTCTGGGATCGCGATGCTCCGGCAGAGATGGCAAAGGTCTCTATGGAAGGTTTCCAGGAGTTCATGGTCAAGCCGGACCAGCTGGACAAAATCCTGGCAAAGCTGGAGCGCGCACGCGGCCGTATCTACAAGTGATGAGACTGAGTCAGGGCACCTAGGTGTCTTGGCCATTCATTCAATCGGCAAGGCGGAGGATTTCTTCTGCCTTGCCAGCCTTCATTATCGGGTTCCCTTATGGCCGTTTCCTCAGACATCCCTGAAACCGAATGCTGGTTTCACCGCAATCAACAGCGCATTGCGCCGTGGTTGTTCCTTGCACCAGGCATCCTTTTCTTTGCAGTTTATGTGATCGCGCCGGTGTTTCAGTCTTTTAACCTCTCTCTCTATGAATGGGATGGGTTGGGCGAAAAAACCTATGTGGGGATGCGCAACTACGAAGATCTCTATTGGGAGTACGTGGATCGAGACGCTTTTTTCACCTCGTTGAAAAACAACGTGATGTGGCTGTTTCTCTACCTGCTCGCCATTCCCGCCGGATTGTTCATTGCACTGTTCTTGAACCAAACAGTGCGCGGAATCCGTCTCTATAAGTCTCTGTTTTTCTTTCCGTTTGTGATTTCACAAGTGGTGGTTGGGCTGGTGTTTACGTGGTTCTACGATCCAAGTTTTGGTCTGTTGAACACGATGCTGGGTTGGGTTGGCATGGGGCCAATCAATGTGTTGGGCAATGAACATTTGGTCACCTATGGCATCGTGGCAGCGGGTCTTTGGCCGCAGACCGCCTATTGCATGATCCTCTACCTCACCGGCCTCAACGCGGTGGACCCAGAGCAGATCGAAGCCGGGCGGTTGGATGGCGCCAAAGGTTGGTCGATGTTGTGGAACATCATCCTGCCGCAGCTGCGTCCGGCGACGTTTATTGCCTTCGTGGTGACCATCATCGGCGCGCTGCGCTCGTTTGACCTGATTTCCATCATGACGCAGGGGGGGCCTTTTGGCAGCTCGCGGGTGCTGGCCTACTACATGTTCGAAGTGGCGCTGTCGGAATATGGCTTCCGTATGGGCTATGGCGCGGCCATCGCCGTGGTGCTGTTCCTGATTATGCTGTGCTTCATCGCCTATTTCTTGTGGTCGATGTATCGCGAAGAGAAGGGGCACTGAGATGTTTCCCAAACCCATAGAAAAACAATCCCAAGCGGCGCAGGTCGCTTACAAATCCTTGCTGCCAGTTGCACTGCTGTTTTGGCTCGCACCCTTGTTGGCGGTGGCTCTGTTCTCTGTGAAGCCGGATGCGGATTTTACCTCGGGCAATTATTGGGGGCTGCCGTCCAGCTTTGAAGGCGCCGCCAACTACGGGCAGGTGTTCTTCAACTCAGACATGCCGCGATATTTGCTGAACTCGTTCCTGATTACGGTGCCCACGGTGATTGGGGCGGTGGCGTTGAGTGCGATGACTGGTTTTGCGCTGGGTATTTACAAATTCCGCGCCAACCTTTGGATTTTCTTCATGTTTGTGGCGGGTAACTTTGTGCCGTTTCAAATCCTAATGGTGCCGGTGCGCGATCTGACGTTGGAGTTGGGGTTGTACAACACCAAGACCGGCCTCGTGTTGTTCCATGTGGCGTTCCAAACCGGGTTTTGCACACTGTTTATGCGCAACTTTATTCGTGCGCTGCCGTTTGAGCTGATCGAAGCGGCGCGGGTGGAAGGCGTGAGCGAATGGCGCATCTTCTGGTATGTGGTGCTGCCATTGATGAAACCCGCGTTGGCGGCGTTGTCTGTGTTGATCTTCACTTTCATCTGGAACGACTATTTCTGGGCAGTGGTGCTGACCCAAGGGATTGAGAGCCAGCCGGTGACCGCAGGGATCACCTCGTTCAATGCGCAGTTCCGCGCCGCCTATCACTTGATGAGTGCAGGCTCCATTGTGGCAGCCTTGCCGCCAGTGGCGATGTTCTTCCTAATGCAGAAACACTTCATTGCTGGTCTGACACTTGGGGCCGTGAAGTGACGCAAAAGATGCAAACCTGGCGCCTTGATGCGCCGGGTCAGACCTTGGTTCTGGCCTCAAACGGCGGCGTGCCCAGCGCGCTCTACTGGGGGTGCGCTTTGCCTGCGGGGCAAAATTTGGCAGAGATTGGTGTAATTACCGCGCAGGATGTGACCGGCGGAATGATGGATCAGCTGCCAGATGTATCGCTGTGCCCGGAAGCGGGGCAATGCTTTCAGGGGCAGTCGGGGCTGGTGGCCTATCGAGACGGGCAGTCGGTTTATCCACGTTTCGCATTGGTTGAAGGGGATGGCGCGCGGTTTGTTTGTCGTGATGAGGCGCTTGGGCTGGAGATCACCTTCGAGTTTACCGTGGAAGGTGATGTGATTGCAGCGCGTACAGCGCTGGAGGCTGATGCAGAGATCACCGTGCACCATCTGGCCGC
This sequence comes from uncultured Shimia sp., assembly GCF_913054185.1. Lineage (GTDB taxonomy): Bacteria > Pseudomonadota > Alphaproteobacteria > Rhodobacterales > Rhodobacteraceae > Shimia. The sequence continues at coordinate 15,766 of NZ_CAJXIV010000065.1, read as the reverse complement.
ACCAGTAGTGCCTGGCCCGCAGTTTGGCGCAGAGATTCTGGATTTCTCTGGTCGATGGATTGGCGAGTTTCAGCTGGAACGTGCGCCCTGGCGCGCAGGTATTCATATGCGCGAGGCGCGGGGAGGGCGGTCCGGGCATGAGCATCCGCCGATTGCCTATTTCCCGGAGACCGGTGCGCGGAACACCTCTGGCACTGTATTCGCCATGCATTATGGCTGGTCTGGTGGGCATGTGATGTATGCAGAGGAATTGCCGGATGGGCGGCGGCAGATCCAGTTTGGCCATGCTACGGGAACCCGTGCAAGTGGCTGCGCGTTTGAGACCGGCAAACTGTATTTGTCGGTGTCTGAGAGTGGATTAAACGACTGCGCAACCGCATTTCAGCGACATCTGCGGGATCACGTGGTGACTTGGCCACATCCGGAGCGGTCGCGTCCGGTGCATTATAACTGCTGGGAAGCGGTGTATTTTGACCATGATGTGGAGGTGCTGAAGGACATTGCAGAGCGGGCCGCGAAGCTGGGTGCGGAGCGGTTTGTTTTAGATGACGGCTGGTTTGGCAAGCGCGACGATGACACGAGCTCTTTGGGCGATTGGGATATTGATCCCCGCAAATGGCCGGACGGTCTGACGCCGATCATCGAGCACGTGACGTCATTGGGCATGGTGTTTGGACTCTGGTTTGAGCCAGAAATGGTCAATATGGACAGCGATCTGGCACGTGCACATCCGGAATGGATTTTGGGGCCGGTGGATCAGGTCGAAGGGCGACAACAGCGGGTGCTGGATGTTGGCAATCCGAAAGTGCGCGACCACCTTTACAGAAAGATTGCGGCAATCCTTGCGTCACACGACATCGATTACATCAAGTGGGATCACAACCGGTTGCTGCCTGTTGCAGATGCGGCGCAGGCGGAAGGTGTCTATGAACTTATGGGGCGGTTGCGGGTTGAGTTCCCAGATGTTGAAATCGAGAGCTGCGCCTCGGGTGGCGGGCGCATTGATGCCGGGATCTTGGAACATACGCAGCGGGTGTGGTTAAGCGACAGCAACGATGCACAGGAGCGGTTGCGCATTCAGCATGATGCGGCGTTGATGTTGCCCATGGTGATCACCGGTAGTCATGTGGGGCCGCGCCAGTGTCATACTTCAGGGCGGGTGCATGATATTCGTTTCCGTGCTTGGGTGGCGGCGCAGCGGCACATGGGGTTTGAAATGGACCCGCGTGAGCTGACCGAAGAAGAGGCTGAAGTGCTCACGCGGGTCACGGCTTGGTGGAAGAGCAACCGCGACTGGCGGTATTCGGCGGATATCCTGCGGCTCGATGTGGCTGATCCAAGCGTGATTGCTGAGCAGCAATTGTCCCAAGACAAACAGAGATTTGTGGTGTTTGCTGGCAAAGCCGCCTCAGGCACGCAAATCATGCCGCGCCCATTGCGGCTGACCGGTTTGGAGCCGGACGCCACGTATGAAATCGAGCTGATCAATCGGGAAGAGGCGCATCATCTGTCGCGCCGCGAGATGCCGTTGAAAGACGGTCCTGTAACCCTGAGTGGTCAGCTATTGATGCAACACGGTCTCACATTGCCTTGGTCCTTCCCGGACCGGATGTGGGTGATCGAAGGAAAGAAAAAATGAGCAAGAAGCGTCGTTCCCAGCACTGGTATGGCAAGCTAGACAAGGACGGGTTCATTCACCGCAGTTGGATGAAAAATCAGGGGTTTCCCGATCACGCATTTGACGGCCGGCCTATTATTGGCATCTGCAACACATGGTCTGAGTTGACCCCGTGCAACTCTGGTTTGCGTACCCTGGCAGAGGGTGTGAAACGTGGCGTTTGGGAGGCAGGAGGCTTCCCGGTGGAGTTTCCAGTGATGTCTCTGGGGGAAACCCAGATGAAACCCACGGCGATGCTGTTCCGCAACTTGTTGGCTATGGATGTGGAAGAGAGCATTCGCGCCTATGGCATTGATGGTGTTGTGCTGCTGGGCGGCTGTGACAAGACCACGCCGGGGCAGCTAATGGGGGCGGCCTCGGTGGATTTGCCATCCATTGTGGTAAGTTCCGGCCCGATGCTGAATGGCAAGTTCAAAGGCAAGGATATTGGCTCTGGCACGGATGTTTGGAAGTTTTCTGAGGAAGTGCGCGCGGGCGAAATGACCTTGCAGGATTTCATGAACGCGGAAAGTGGGATGAGCCGCAGTGCGGGCGTGTGCATGACCATGGGCACAGCCTCCACCATGGCGTCGCTGGTCGAAGCGATGGGTATGTCGTTGCCCACCAACGCGGCGCTGCCTGCCGTGGATGCGCGCCGCATGGCCTTAGCACATCTGACCGGAAAGCGGATTGTGGAGATGGTGGATGAAGATCTGAAACCGTCCGATGTGATGACAAAAGAAGCCTTTGAAAACGCCATTTTGGCCAATGCGGCTGTGGGAGGATCAACCAACGCGGTGGTGCATTTGTTGGCAATGGCGGGGCGTGTGGGGGTCGATTTGACGCTCAAGGACTTTGAGATTGGCTCGGACATTCCTTTGCTGGTCAACTGTATGCCATCGGGCAAATATCTGATGGAAGATTTCTGTTACGCGGGCGGTGTTCCTGCGGTGCTGAGCCAAATCAAAGAGCATGTACGTCCGGCCAATACAGTGTTGGGGAAAGACATCAGTGCCTATCACGAAGGCGCTGAGATCTACAACGATGACGTCATTCGCCCGCTTGATAACCCGGTGAAGCCTGCGGCCGGTCTGCGTGTGTTGCGTGGGAATTTGGCGCCCAACGGCGCGATTGTGAAGCCATCTGCGGCCACGGATCACCTGCTGGAACATGAGGGCGAGGCCTATGTTTTTGAGAACATCGAAGACTTGAAAGCCAACATCGACAAGCCAGACTTGCCGGTGACCGCGGATACCATCTTGGTGCTCAAAGGCTGCGGGCCGAAAGGCTATCCCGGCATGCCAGAGGTCGGCAACATGCCAATCCCGGGCAAGCTGGTGAAAGAAGGCGTGCGCGACATGATCCGCGTGTCTGACGCTCGTATGTCCGGCACGGCGTACGGTACGGTAATCTTACATGTGAGCCCAGAGGCGCAGGCCGGCGGCACATTGGCGCTGGTGAAAACTGGTGACCGGATCAAGGTGTCTGCCTCCGGCGGTGTGCTGGAATTGTTGGTCGATCAGGTGGAGCTTGAGGTGCGGCGTGCGGCTTGGAAGCCGGACCCCGAACATTACACACGGGGTTACGCAAAACTTTACTACGACCATGTGTTGCAGGCCGACAAGGGCGCCGATCTGGACTTCCTTGTGGGCAAGGACACGCGGCTTGTTACACGGGAGAGCCACTGATGACCGGCACGATTTTTCCTGATCTGAAAGGCAAATCCGTTTACATCACGGGCGGTGCCAGCGGTATTGGCGCGGCACTGACCGATGGGTTTATGGCGCAGGGTGCCAAAGTGGCGATCATCGGGCGCTCGGCTGCAGATGACTTCATCGCAGAGATGGAGACCAAACACGGCGCGACGCCGCTGTTTATGCAGGGCGACATTTCCGACATTCCACGCCTGCGGGAAACCATTCAGCAAGCGGTGGGGGAACATGGTGGCTTGGATGTGCTGGTGAACAATGCCGCCAATGACCAACGCCATACGCTCGATGAAGTAGACGAAGAGTTTTACGACTGGATGCAGGCGGTGAACCAGAAAGCCTATTTCTTTGCCTGTCAGGAAGCGGCGCGGCATATGAGCACTGGTGGTTCGATCATCAACTACAGCTCGGTCAGCTACATCATGGGCAATGCGGGATATCCGATTTACACGTCTGCCAATGCGGCCATAACTGGCATGACCCGGTCGCTGGCGCGGGAGTTGGGACCAAAGGGCATCCGGGTGAATGCATTGGCGCCGGGGTGGGTGCTGACCCAGAAACAGCTTGATAAATGGGCCGACCCAGAGGGATTGGCGGCACATTTGGAGCGACAGTGTCTGAAAGAGCATTTGACGCCAGAAGATATGATTGACCCCACGCTTTATTTGGCGTCAAACGCCAGCCGAATGATGACGGGGCAATGCATGGCGGTTGACGGCGGCGTTGTGGTTTCGGGGTAAGGTATGTCGGTGCAAACACAATGGATTGGAGTGGATTGGGGCACGTCAAGGCTGCGCGCCTTTGCCATGGAAGGTGACACACTTTTAGGGACGGCACAGTCGGACAAAGGCATGGCGCGGCTTGAGGCTGGCGGCTTTGAAGCGGCTTTGTTGGAGCTGGTTGAAGGCTGGCTAGGCGATGGTCCCATGGATGTGATCGCCTGTGGCATGGTTGGAGCACGCCAAGGCTGGGTTGAGGCGCCCTACACGGCGGTGCCCGCGCCCGCATTGGCACCACAACCGGTGCTGGTGCCGGGTACCGATACTCGGATGCGGGTGCATGTTGTGCCCGGTTTGAAGCAGACTAAACCAGCCGACGTGATGCGTGGAGAAGAGACGCAGATTGCCGGTTTCCTGTCGCGCAACCCTAACTGGGATGGCGTTTTGTGTTTGCCCGGCACACACACCAAATGGGCGCATGTGAGTGCCGATGAAGTGGTGAGTTTCCGCACGTTCATGACGGGCGAGTTGTTTTCACTTCTGAGCAAACAGTCCGTATTGCAGCACTCAGTTGGCGAGGGCTGGGACGCAGAAGCCTTCGTGGCGGGTATGGATGTTACATTGTCGCGACCGGAACACCTGGCCTCGGAACTGTTTGGCATTCGCGCCAGTGATCTGTTGAATGCAACTCCCTCTGCGGCGGGGCGTTCCCGCTTATCGGGGTTGCTGTTGGGCGCTGAATTGGCAGCGTCACGGCCTTATTGGCTGGGACAACAGATTGCGGTGATCGGGGAGCAGCAGCTTTCCGACGTTTATGCAGAGGCTCTGAAGGCCCAGGGCGGTTGGGTGACCGTTGTGGACTGTCAGGATATGACACTTGCGGGGCTGTCTGCCGCGCGTAACCTTTTGGGATAATATCATGAACCGGTCGATTATTGCCATCTTGCGCGGGGTGACCCCGAGTGAGATCGAAGCCATGGCAGATGCCATAATTGCAGCGGGTATTGATAAGATCGAAGTGCCGCTCAACTCGCCAGACCCGCTGGCAAGCATTGAACTCTTGGCGAAAGGTTTTGGGGAGCGCGCGCTTGTAGGGGCAGGCACGGTGCTCGAGGTTGCGCAGGTGGATGCGGTGGCAAGTGTGGGCGGCAAGCTGGTCGTCTCGCCCAACTGCGACACCGACGTGATTGCGCATACCGCCAAACTTGGCCTGGAAAGTTGGCCGGGGGTGTTCACGCCGACAGAAGCTTTCGCCGCGTTGAAGGCAGGCGCGACAGGCCTGAAACTGTTCCCAGGTAACATGGCCGGGCCGGGCGGTTTGAAGGCTGTGCGGGCTGTGCTGCCTAAAGACAGCAAAGTCTACGCTGTAGGCGGCGCTGGCCCTGAGAACTTTGGCGAGTGGATTGCCGCTGGGGCGGATGGCTTTGGCATTGGCTCTGCGATTTACAAATCGGGCATGAGCGTGGAGGATGTGCGTCAGCGGGCAGAGGCCATTGTGGCCGCCTATGACGAGGCTTTTGAATGAGCACAGTTTTCGACAACCGCCCTTGTGCGTTGGGGGAAGGTCCCCTTTGGCATCCGGAGCGGCAACAGTTGTTCTGGTTTGATATCGTTGGCAAACGTATGCTGAGCCAAAGGGACGGTGAACCCCTGGAATGGCAGTTTGATGAACATGTGTCTGCGGCTGGTTGGGTCGACGCCGACACGCTGATCCTTGCGTCTGAGACGGCACTTTGGTTGTTCTACCTGGACACGGTAGAACAAGAATACTTGTGTTCCTTGGAGGCGGACAATCCGGTGACACGCTCCAACGACGGGCGCGCGGACCCGTGGGGCGGGTTTTGGATTGGCACCATGGGCAAGAACGCGGAACGCAAAGCGGGTGCGATTTATCGCTACTTTGACGGGGAGCTTCGCAAGCTGGTCTCAAAGGTGACAATCTCCAATGCGATCTGTTTCGATAAAGGCCGCGGTTGCGCATACTACACCGACACGGTGACCAAATTGGTGATGCGCCAGAATGTTGATACGGAGACAGGTTGGCCGGTTGGTAAGGCAGAAGTTTATCTCGATCTCAATGAGGATGGGCTGAACCCGGATGGGGCCGTGGTGGATGCGGACGGCAATGTCTGGATTGCGCAATGGGGGGCTGCACAGGTTTCGGCTTATGACCCGGACGGCACCTTCCTAAGATCGGTGTCAGTAGGCGGGCAGCACAGCAGCTGTCCAGCGTTTGGCGGCAATGATTTGAGCACGCTGTTTGTGACCTCGGCTCGTGAAGGCATTGATGAAAAGACATTGGCAGAGGTGCCGGAGAACGGCATGGTCTTTGCCATAGACAGCGTTGCCCAAGGGGTGGCGGAACCACGGGTGATCTTATGAAACAAGAATTGGGCGTTTGTTATTATCCTGAGCATTGGCCGGAAGAGACCTGGGCCAAGGATGCAGCGGATATGGCTGCGACAGGTATCCGCTGGGTGCGGATTGGTGAATTTGCCTGGAGTCGGATGGAAGCCGTGCCGGGTCAGTTGACGCTAGAGTGGTTGGACCGCGCAATCGAGACGCTTGGCGCGGCTGGACTGAAAGTTGTGCTTGGCACACCAACGGCGGCACCACCGCGATGGATGCTCGACAAACACCCTGACATGCTGGCCGTGGATGAAAGCGGGAACCCGCGCAAGTTTGGCTCGCGGCGGCATTATTGTTTCAGCCATCAGGGCTATCGCGATGAATGTGCGCGGATCACCCAAATTGTGGCGGAGCGTTATGGCAAGAACCCACATGTGGTCGCCTGGCAGACGGACAATGAATATGGCTGTCACGACACCACCATCAGCTATTCGGAAGCCGCCAAAGAGGCGTTCCAAGGCTGGTGCCGCGATCGCTATGAAACCGTTGAGGCGCTGAACGAGGCGTGGGGCAATATCTTTTGGTCGATGGACTATGACTCCTTTGATCAGATCGACTTGCCTAATCAGACGGTAACAGATCCAAACCCGGCGCATGTGTTGGCGTTCCGGCGGTTCTCCAGCGATCAAGTGGTGCAATTCAACCGGGTGCAAACCGATATTTTGAAGGCCCAGACAGACGCGCCGCTGATCCACAACTACATGGGGCGTATTCTGGAATTTGACCACTTTGAAATGGGTGAAGACCTCGATATTGCGAGCTGGGACAGCTACCCCATTGGATTCCTGTCGGATCGGCTTGAGGCGTCTGAAGCCCATAAGTCGCGGTTCTTGCGGCAGGGGGATCCCGATTTTCAGGCCTTCCACCACGATCTGTATCGCGCGGTTGGTAATGGCCGATGGTGGGTTATGGAACAGCAGCCGGGCCCGGTGAACTGGGCGCCGTACAACCCGGCTCCATTGCCGGGCATGGTGGCGTTGTGGGCGCTGGAAGCCTTTGCGCATGGGGCCGAAGTGGTGAGCTACTTCCGCTGGCGCCAGGCGCCGTTTGCGCAGGAGCAGATGCACGCAGGCCTACAAGCGCCAGATGGGCGTGAGGCCCCTGGCATGGACGAGGCGCGGGCTGTGGCCGGTGTGCTTGATATGCTCAAGGAGCAGGAAACCCAGCAAGCGGACGTGGCGCTGGTGTATGACTATGCCTCTGATTGGGCATGGAAAACCCAGCCGCAGGGCGCAGGGTTTGACTATTTCCGATTGGTGTTCGCCGCCTATCGCGGATTGCGGCGTGCGGGACTTTCCGTGGATTTTGTCAGTCCCAATTGTCGGGACTTTTCAGGCTTCAAAGCGGTGTTTGCGCCGGGTGTGGCGACGCTTGATCCGGCGCTTGTTTCCGCGATTTCCGATGACGGTGCGTTGGCGGTTCTGGGTCCACGTGCAGGGGCCATCACTGACGAATTCATGATCCCTGCCAAAGGTCGTCCGAGGGTGTCAAATCTGGATGTGCGAGTGGAGCTGGTTGAGAGTATGCCGCCGCACGCTGGAATGGATGTGTCCGGAGGCGGAAAAGTTGAATACTGGCATGAGCGGTTGTCTGGCGCGGCCGAGGTGTTTCTTAAGACCCAAGACGGTGCGCCGGTTCTTATGGGGCAGAATGATCTTTGGTATCTGGGCAGCTTCCCGGACGAAGCGCTTTGGGATCGTATCGTGACGATGGCTTGTGAGCGGGCCGGGGTTGTGATGGCACCAATGCAGGATGGTGTGCGCCGTCGCCGGTTTGGTGATTATGATTTTGTGGTCAACTACAACAGCTTCTCAGCAAGCGTGCAGGGGCATCGTGTGCCTGCCTGCGGTGTGCTGGTGTTTGAGGGTGGTGCGCCAGTTGTGGCCTGTGACCTGAGCTCAGGCTAATCGTCAGGCACCAAAGAAGAATAGCGGCGGGCGTTGCGTTGGCAGCGCCCGTTTTTCTTTGCAGCCTCCCGTGACGTCATGTTGTTGGAGGCTTGATTTGGCATAAAGTTCGTATACGAATTAAGTGAAGTAATTCGGATGCGAACCAAATATGGCAAAACCTCCCAAGATTTTCTTGCTGATGAACCGTGCCCATGCGGCGATCGCGCGAGCAGCTGAACGCAAAACCAAAGCGCTGGCGGAGCTATCGATGCCTCAACATGGCGTTCTGGTCCTTCTGTCCAAACGCGATGGGCAAACGGTGTCTCAATTGGCCAAAGCGTTGTCGATGCGCAAATCCAGTTTAAGCGGATTGATTGATCGCATGGTGGATCGTGGTTTTGTGCGCCGCGAGAAAGATGCTGAGGATGGGCGCGTCGTGAGAATTTACCTGGAACCGGCTGCGGAAAGCTTAGTGCGACGCACGGTGCCTTTTGTGCAGCACGTGAACGGGCTGTTACTGGCGCCATTTGATGCCGAGGAACAGGAGGTCATTGGCAGGTTTCTGACCCATTTGGCAGAGAATGCCGAGGACGTGATTGATCAGGCGGAATGGCGCGAGGAGCAAAAGTGATGTTGGATCAAGGTGATGTGACTGTCGAAGATATCAAGTTTCGCGCAGAGGACGGCTGGGAACTGACGGGTACGGTCTATCGCGGAGCTGCGCCGCAGGTTGCCATTCTGATCTCTGCCGGTACAGGCTTCCCGAGGCGGTTCTATCGCCATGTAGCGGCGTATTTGGCACAACGTGGCGCTGTGGTGCTGACCTATGATTTCCGAGGTATCGGCGAGTCGGGGGCAGAGAACCTCGCGGTCAGTGGCATTGATTATCCGGACTGGGGACAGGTGGATATGACTGCGGCACTTGATCATCTGGAACACATTGCGCCCGGAGTGCCCTTGACCACTGTGGGGCACAGTATTGGCGGGCAGTTTGTCGGGTTTATGCAGAACCATCATAAGGTCGCGCGCCATGCGTTTGTCGCTGTCGGCAATGGACATTGGGGCGTGCACAAACCGCGCAATGTTCCTTTGGAGCTGTTTTTCTGGTGGGGCTACGGCAGCTACTGCCTTGCGCGGCACGGGTTTATTCCGGCGGGCGGTTTGTGGGGCGGAGAAGCCTTGCCGCCAGAGGTGTTCAAGACCTGGCGGCGGTGGAGTGGACGGCGCAGTTATTTGCTCCCCGACTTGGCGTCGGGGCGGTATCCGCACCACTTTGATGATCCATGCAAACCGATTTGCGCCTGGGTGATAAGTGACGACCCCATCGCGACGGAAACCGCCTGTGGCGACACGCTGGGCCACTACACTCAGGCGGAGACACATATGGTTGTGAGGACGTCCAAAGAGCTTGGCGCAAAGAAGGTTGGACACGACGGAGCGTTTCGCAAAGGGCGGGAAACGCTGTGGGATGAGCTGTGGCAGTGGCTGAGGGACGGGCAATTACCAGAGGGGGGTAAAACCCGGTAAGCCACCCGCAGGACACAAAAAAGCCGGCGACCCTAAGGTGCCGGCTTTTTAATGCGTTCAGATCAAGATCAGACTTTGAGGTTTGGAATGATCTGTTTTTTGCGGCTCACAACACCTGGCAGCACAACGGTGTCGCCGGAGGCGTCAACGTCAAAAGATTTGGCTGCTACGGATTTCACCAGATCGTTTGGCACCAGCAAGGTGGACTGTTCGTTCAGGATGTCGACCACAAACAGCAGAACCTGTTCCACGCCGTCCTCAGACGCCACGGTGGTCATGGTGTCCATCAGCGATGCCTTGCGGTCCAGCACGGTGGACGGGCTGGTGGTTTCCAGAACAGATACGCGGAACTTGGTGCCATCAACGGCGTATTCTTTGGAGTCCATGCGCAGCAGCTCTGCGTCGGAGAAAGACGACACGTCGGATTTTGCAGCAAACATTTCAGCAGCATAAGACGGGATATCGATGCCCAGATCTGCCGCCAGTTTCTCACAAACCGCTTTGTCGTGGTCGGTGGTGGTTGGGGAGCGGAATTCCAGTGTGTCTGACAGGATGCAGGTCAGCATGGTGCCTTTGATCCAGTCTGGCATGTCGATGTCGCCCATCAGGTCAAACATGATGGTCGCGGTACAGGCCACTGGGCGGATGGTGATGTCGATTGGACCTTTGGTTTCCAGGCCGCCAACCAGCTTGTGGTGGTCGATGATGGCCTGAACGTCTGCGCCGTTGATGTTGGTTGGCAGCTCGGCCGGGTTGTTGGTGTCCACAATCACCACAGCCGCGTCATCCGCAACATCTTCGATGATCGCTGGCTTTGGCAGATCCCAGCGGTTCAGCAGCCATGCGGCCTCGGTGTTGGGCTCACCCAGCAGCTTCGCTTCGGCTGGCGTGCCTTTGATTTCAGACAGATACCACGCCCAGATAATTGGAGATCCGGTGGAATCAGTGTCGGGGGATTTGTGGCCAAAAACCTGAATTGTCATGTCGCGACGTCCTTAAAAACAAAGAAAACGGTGAAGTTGCGCGCCTTATAGAAGGGCGCAGGACGTTTGTCACCTGCGGCTTTAGGGCTGCGACTTCGGGGCGCGGCGGTCAGTTGTTTTTTGGCGCGTCAAGGGGCAGGCGGGTGAGAGTGAAGCCCGCGTCTTGCAATTGGGCAAGCACGCCTGATTCACCGGGAAGGTGCAGGGCGCCAACAGCGACGAGCGCAGGGGCTTTGGAAAGTTCTTTGGTGAGCACCTCTGTCCATGCTGTGTTGCGGGTGACGATAAGGTCGTCTTCGGCTTGTTTGAGCAGCTGAGCGAGGCGGGCTTTGTCTTTGTTATCTCCGACATTCTTGAAGGTTTCTGCGGAGCCAAATTCCCAAATAAGCTGAATGGTTTCATCGAGATACATGGCGACCATCGCGCCCATCAGGTCGGGCGCGGCGAGGTCCGTGTTCAGCGACAGGCTCCAGCGCAGGTCTTCCATCTGTTCCTCAAGCGGGTCGGAGGCCAGCATGGTCAGCAAACCGTCGATGCTGTCGAGAGATTGTGTGGGCAAGTTGTTGGCTTTGGCCATGGCGGCGATCTGTTGGTCGAGGCCCTTTTTGCCTGACTTAACAACCTCATAGGCGCAGGGTGGCAGCATTAGGGTCATGCCGAGGAACCAAGGCTGATAGCGGGCGGCGAGGAAGGGCGGCATGCCGCGTTCCTGCAATTGCACAACAACGTGGTCCCAGAGTTCTGGGCCGAGACGGTCAATAAGGGAGGGGCCGGTTTGGATCAGGTAGCTGTCGGGGTTTTGCGTGAGGTGACGTTGAAAGTCGAGTTGATCTTCGTCGGTGAGTTCGAGAAAAACCTTTTCAGGCTGCGGGGTTAGCTCTTCCAAGCGGGTGACCATGGCGGCGTGTTCTGGCAAGTGCACATGGAAGGTGCCGACTAGATGGCTAACCACGCCGTTTTTCTCTGCCCGCCAGAGCAGGCCTTGGGAGAAGGGGGCTTCTGCGGCTTTGGTCTCGAGGGCTTGGCGCTCGCTTTCTGCCAAGGAGGAATAGACGTTTGGACCTGTGCAATTGGCCGATGCGATGCTGGAAAAGGACAGCAAAAACAGAAGTGTAGTCAGAAACCGCATCGGAACCCCGCAACAAGAATTTGGGTCAAGGTAACAGGGCATCGGGCAGGCTCAAGGGCGAATGTTTTGGAGGTGGCAAATGATGTGGGCAACACGGCTGTTTGGCGTTACCAAAGGGCATGGGCAAGATGGCAGAAACCGAACTTTATGCGCCAGTCAAAACATGGCTGGAGACACGTGGCTTTGAAGTGAAAGCCGAAGTTGGCGCGGCGGATGTTGTTGCCGTCAAAGACGGTGAAGATCCTGTAATCATTGAGTTAAAAACGGGGTTCTCGTTGACGTTGCTGCAGCAAGCCGTGGCGCGGCAGGCGGTGACGGATGCTGTTTATGTGGCGGTGCCTCGCTGGAAAGGGCGGGCTGGATGGAAGGCATTTTCCGGCAATATCGGGCTGTGCAAACGGCTTGGCCTTGGGGTGCTTTCGGTGCGGCTCAAAGACAGCGCTGTGGAGGTGCATTGTGATCCGGCGCCGTTTCAGCCACGCAAGTCGAAGCTGCGTAAGGCACGGCTTTTGAAGACTTTTTCACGCCTTGAGGGCGATCCAAATACTGGCGGGATGCGGGGCGAGAAGGTCACGGTGTATCGGCAGGATGCGGAAAAATGTGCGGTGTTTCTTAATGAGAACGGGGCGTCTCGCGGTCGGGATGTTGTCAAAGGCACGGGCGTTGAGAAAGCCACGACCATGATGCGGGACAACCACTATGGCTGGTTCGAGAACGTGGAAAAGGGTGTCTATATGCTGAGCGAGGCCGGGGTGTCTGCGTTGTCGCAAGGTGGCAGTTAACCGAAGCTTTTACGGGTAAAATCCACGTCGGTAATACGTCTGTATCGCGACTGTTTTGCGGAGGTGCGTTTTTTGGCGCACTGAGGTGCCTTTGAGCGTTTGCGCGCCGCGCGGTGTTGCGCAAATTGGCGTAACAGGTGTAGGCGGTTTGGGACCATTTTGAAGGACGAACCATGACCACCACGCTCATCGTTTTGGCCCACCCCAGCCGACAGTCTTTTACCGGTGCCTGGGCGGAGGCTTCGGCGGCTGCCTGCGCGGCGGCGGGGCACGAGGTCCTGTGGAGCGACCTGTCGGCGCATCAGTTTGAGGCCGTCGAAGGCGCGCGCCATTTTGGGCAGGATGTGGCCGGGCCGTTTGATCCGCTAAAGGCGCATGAAGCAGCGGTGGCCGCGGGCACTGTGCCGGTGGATATGGCGGCAGAGGTGGAGAAGATCCGACAAGCTGACCAGATCATCTTTCACTTCCCGCTGTGGTGGTTTGCGCCGCCCGCCGTCTTAAAAGGCTGGTTTGATCGGGCGCTGGTGCATGGCGATTTGCACACGGTAGAGGAGCGGTTTGACACTGGGCGGTGTCGTGGCAAGCGGGCGCTGTTTTGTGTGACCACCGGGGCGGGGCCTGCTGAATGTGGGCCGGGCGGCAAAGAAGGCGACGTGAACCTGCTGTTATGGCCGTCGGCTTATACGCTGCGGTATCTTGGGTTTGATGTGTATCAGCCGGAGGTCGTGCATGGGGTGCACGGGTATTTTGAGGGCGCTGAGGAGGCGGAATTGCAGGCGCGCTTGCAGGGCGTGCTGGAGGGACAGGCAGGCCTAGTGGCGGGATTGGGTGACCGCGCGTTGATGCGATTTAACGCGGACAGTGATTTTGACGAGGCGGGCCGACTGAAAGCCGGGGCGGAGCGTTTTTCGGCGTTTATTTGAAACAGCTAGCCGCGTGCCACAAACACGTGGCCTTGCATGCGGCCTGACACGGGGCCTGTGCCAAAGGCCTCTTCGATGTCTTTGGTTGCCGCTTTGGTGATGTCCGCCAGGGTGCCTGGGGCGCGGGTTTCAAGCTCGTTGCGCAGAGGCGTGCCCTGGCAATAGGCTATGGCCGGGATGTGCGGCCCTTCCGCTGTGCTGTCCGTCGTGATTGTGTAGCTGTCAATCTGGCCAAACCCGGCGGTTTTGAGATCGGCGGTGATGCTGTTGATGTCGCCGTGACCATGCGGGGTGCGTGCCAGAAACTGCGGCGGATCATTGGGAAAAAGCCGCGCGGCGGTCTCGGTGACGCTGTGGGCAAAGACGTTGTCTTCGATCCGATCCCAGACATTGAAGACAAAGATGCCGTCGGGTTTCATCACCCGTCGTGCCTCGGCATATCCGGCCACTTTGTCCGGAAAAAACATCACCCCAAACTGGCAGCACACGGCGTCAAAGGTTGCTGCGTCAAACGGCAGGGATAGCGCGTCGGCCTGTTGCCATTCAACCCGCTCTGCATCGGGTTGCTGGCTGGCGGCACGGTCCAACATCGGTTGGTTGAGATCGGTGACAACGTAGCGAGCTTGCGGGCTTAGTTTAGGGGCCAGGGCACGGGTAACCACGCCGCTGCCAGCTGCGGTTTCCAACACCGCCGAGGGGGCGGTTTGCGCGACCCGATGGGCCATGTCGTTGGCGTAATGCTCAAAAATCAGCGGGACGAGAAACTGGTCGTAAACGTCAGGAATGGAGCCGGTGAAATTCTTGTCTGATATGGACATCAGTCACGTGCCTCTCGGTCTGGATGTGCCGCAAAGAGGCCAATGTAACATGTTTTACGGAGTGGGTCACATTTGGGCGATGGCGCGACCGGTGGCTTGGCGTTCGCGCCATTTCAGTCCTGTTAGCTGCGCGACGGGTAGATGCCCACTAGGTTGACGCAGTAGAAAATGGCCTCTGGCGCGCGGGCCATCAGGTCCGGCAGAGCAAAGGTTGTGCGGCCGTCGCCGCCAAAGTTGGTTCCGTAGAGGCTGAACAAGGCTTCGTTGCCTGAAACGGGCAACAGTCGACCGTCTGCCCTGAGGTAGCCGCGCGGGCAGAAATTGCTGCCAAACATGATGATTTCACCAACAAAATCGCCGTCGCCTGCCTGAGCGGGAGCGGTGGTGAAAAGTGCGGCGGCAGTGGTGGCGGCGAGAGTGAGGTGTTTGAGCATGAGTGGTCCTGTGGATGGTTGTTTTAAGGACTTTAGCGTTGGTTTTTGTGATTGGGCGAACTTTTTCGGAAAAGGCCTTGGAAGGGTTACTGTTCAAAGAAAAAGGGCCGCCCGGAGGCGACCCTTTTATTTATTTTCGGTGAGCTGCTTTCGGCAGATTGGCCTTTCGGCCAATCGCCTGACGCTATCACAATCCCTGACGGGAATTGTGATTACATCATGCCGCCCATGCCGCCCATGCCGCCCATGTCAGGCATGCCGCCGCCGGCTGCGCCGCCGTCTTTGGCTGGCTTATCAGCAACCATAGCTTCGGTGGTGATCAGCAGGCCCGCGATGGAGGCTGCGTCTTCCAGAGCTGTGCGTGCCACTTTGGCTGGGTCGATCACACCAAATGCGAACATGTCACCATATTCTTCGGTCTGAGCGTTGAAGCCAAAGTTGCTGTCGGAAGATTCACGGATCTTGCCCGCAACAACCGCACCGTCAACACCGGCGTTTTCAGCAATCTGACGCAGAGGCGCTTCGATGGCTTTACGCACGATCACGATACCAGCGTTCTGGTCAGCGTTTGCGCCTTCCAGAGTTTCCAGTGCTTTGCCAGCCTGAATGAGAGCAACACCGCCGCCCACAATCACGCCTTCTTGCACAGCAGCGCGGGTTGCGTTCAGAGCATCGTCAACACGATCTTTGCGCTCTTTCACTTCAACTTCGGTCATGCCGCCAACACGGATCACAGCAACACCGCCTGCCAGTTTGGCAACGCGCTCTTGCAGCTTCTCACGGTCGT
>NZ_CAJXIV010000064.1 GCF_913054185.1 uncultured Shimia sp. | reverse complement strand
AATGGTGCGACAGAAGCAAGGTTTGGCCCCAGACCATACCCAAGTCATTCTCCAATTGGTGTAAGCGGCGGTTTGCCAGTGTCGCGTTGTATTTGTCAGGATCATCATTCCAGAAAATTTCTTCCTGGCCGCTCAGCAACAATTCGGTGCTGATGTCTTCGTCCAACAGGCGATCTTTGCCCACGGCCTCTTCCCATTCTCTCACATAAGAATGACGAAAAAACGCGGCCTCAGTCATTTTCCCGGGCCCCGCCAACCCAATCATGGGAATGACACCATACCCTACACCGTCCACGCCAAGCGCTTCCAAGGCGGTCAGGCAGCGTTGCCACAACATTTCACCGTCTTTGGCCTGTTTCAGGTCATCAGCCAACTGCCCAATGAGATCCAGTTTCATCCGCTCTGCTCCCATTGCGATGTGTCTAGACCCTGGTTCCGTCTGGCCACAAAAGCAGCCACCGGCAAGTAAGCCGCAAAAATCACAACACAAGACAGCAGAAGCCCGTGGGGATCCCAAAGCTGCATGGCAGCGCCGTTGATCAGAGGCCCCACCAAAGCAGCCGCCGCATAAACCGTGCCGAACAACGCATTTGCGGAAATCAATGCCTGCCCGCTGAAGTGATCGCCCACCATGGCCAGACCCACGGCATAAAGTGCCCCAGCACAAGCCCCCCAAAGCGCGATGATCAACAGATAAGTCTGGGATGTGGACGCGGACATCGGCAAGACAAGCGCACACATCATCCCGACAGCGGCACAGCCAGACAAGACCGGCGCGCGACCAAGCTTGTCTGACAAGATCCCCAGCGGCACCGCACCTATCAGGTTGCCAAACGCATAAGCGGTCAGCGTGTAGGCGGCGATGTCAGTGCCCATGCCAACGCGCAGGCTATAAACCGAAAGCAAATAGGCGGGCACATCTTCGTAGAGCCCGTAACAGATCACCGCCGCCACCGCCAAAGGAGCAACGGTGGCCGCTGTACGTGTGCTTATGGGGGCAGAATCCTGATTGGTCAGGATGCGATCAATGGACAGGGCTGCGAGCACGGCTCCGCCCACCATCATCGGCAGGCCAACGGCAGCAAAGGCTGTGACGCCGACAGTACCAAATTGTGGCTGCAGAAGGCTACCAACGGCAATGCCAAGTAGAAAACAAAAGGCATAAATGCCAATGATACGACCGCGAATGGCCGTGGGAGCGGTGGCGTTCAGCCAATACTCAAGGACGCGGAACAACATGCCAATCCCACCGCCAAAGGCAAGGCGCCCCGAGAGCCAGACATCTAACCGGTGAGACGCCGCCAAACTGGTTAGTCCCAGCAGAGAAATCGTGAGGAAAGCCAAGAGCAGCTGTTTGGTGGAGAAGTGGTGGTGCAATCTGGGCAAGAGTGGCATGACAAGCAACCATCCTAGCGCAGGCATGGCGGCGTTGAGGCCAATTCGGGCGGCACCTACGCCACTTTGCTCAAGCCGAATTGCAAGCAATGGAAACGATACACCGTACCCAAGTGTCAGAAGAAAAACCGCGAAGAACATTGCGGTGGTAAGTTTCGTTACGCGTAACACCTAAAACACTAGGGCAATTAGTTACCAACAGGTGGACGCCACGCTATCCGAATATCGATCCCTAAATCAAGCACCCCTAAAAGCTGCAACTGACAGGAGGGTTATTCGCCCTCAAATTGCGTTCGACACGCTTTGATGCTGTGAAGGCCTTTCATGCTGCCACTCAGGTCCAGGTCTTCGGATTTGCCCGACCCTCCCTGCACCAACACCGAGGTGCGCTTGCCAAACTCGGAGGCAAACTCCGGGTTGTCAAAAAAAGCGTAGCCCCCGGGCAAGCCGGCGTAATGCGCCCCCACAGCTTCGCCTTGAAAGCGGCTGTCGCCAAAATCAAACAGGACGCTGCCGGCTTCGCCGTCAACCACGCCTTCAAACGCCGTATTGTAGGCGGCAAAGAAAGCGCCGTTTTGGTCCGGTACCAGGCCAATCTGCACCAAGGTGCCGCTTTCAAAGGTTTTTTCCATGTAACAGCCGTTGCCGTTTGTGGGGTTGGACTTCACTGTCCAATCGCCAACGACGGCAAATTCCGGATGGGTCTGCGCCAACACAGAGGTTGGCAGAAGCAGAGACAGGCAAATCCAAAGACGGGTCATGGTTCACTCCGTTGCTTGTTCAAGTTGGGCGATGTCCGGCGTGCAAGGCTTGCGGTTTTCGGGCATTTGGTCCGCGCCATCAGCCCGATGGTGACGGGAGCCGCCGATGTCGAGTTTGAATTTTGGGTCTGACAGCTTGCCTTGGACCTCAAACGGCCAGGCGCTGCGGGCCAAAGGTTTGCCCACCCGGCGCGGCTCTGCTCGGATGGAAATGGCGTCACGTACCCAGTCCACCATGCCACGCACCACCATTTGCACGCTGCGGGTCTCGGCCACAACAGACTCAAAACTTACCTTGCCCGCATTGATCCGCACCGGGGCTTTCACGCAGACAATTTCGGTTTGCCCCTCTGAAAACTCCTTGGAGACCAGCCATGGGAAAATGCCAAGCCCTGCGAGTTCCAACAGGCTGGTGGCAATGGCGCCATCCCGCATATTGAGAGAGGCATAGCCCGCCATAGAGTTGGCAAAGGCCTTGCCGGAGGTGATGTTGCCCGTCACGTCAACATTGGCGGACAGCGTGCCACGGGCCGGGATTTTGATGTCGAGCGATTTTAGAATTTTGCCAAAGTCCCATCCACTTGTGGCGCCCTCAATGCGCACACGCTCAGGATTTTCGACGGCATCCATAGAGGCGGTGACTTTGAAAAATCCGGGACCGTAGTAGAGTTCCAACGGGCCTGCTTGAATCTGGCCTTCGTTGGCAATCAACTCACTTTTCATCGACGAGGTGCCGGCATCGCCAATGAACTCGGCAATCTCCAAGGTGATGGCCAAATCGGTTTCTGTCAGGATGCGTTTGAGACTGAAGACCTTGCTTTCCTTCTCCAACACAAGCGGTTGAATGGGGGGGCGGCCGTCATCTGTCTCACCAGTCTCGGTGTCTTTTGCGGCCTTAAGGGCTTTGGCACGCTCATTAAGCTGAACAAAAATCTTGGCACCTTCGCGCAGGTCAATCAGACGCATGCGGTTGCTGAGGATAGCGCCACGGACAACGTTGATATCCTGACTGAGATCAAAGGTCATGTTGGAGGTGAGATCTGTGCCGTCGGCCTGAAAATCAAACCCAATTTTGGCTTCTTTGGCTGCGCCTTCGAGTGTGAATCCTGTGGCAAGCGTCGATACCCCCACCGGTTTGAGGCCCAGCGCGCTCAGGAAAGGCGCGGTGTCGGTGACACCAAACTCAACACCCAGCTTCATGCCTGCAAGTTCCTCGATGCTGGCAACAACCAAATTGGCGTTGAGGGTCCAAAGCTCGGTGTTAACCGTGCGTGCCTCCAGTTTACGCAGGCTGAGGGCGCCGTTTTGATCCTCAATGACAAAGTCAGCTTCCACGCCACCAAATTTGGCCACCTCTTCCGGCGGCAGGTTTTTGAGGAGAAGCTCGGCGGATCCTTTTAATTGCCCGGTCAGGTCCACAAGACTTAGGCTCAGCACATCGCCAATGTCGCCTTGAGCCGTCAGATAAGGCGCATCCTCTGGCCCGGCCTGAATGGAGATATCACGCAGGCCAAGAGTTTTGGCCTCAGACCGGTAGATACTGCCAATTGAGATCGGGCCAACCCGGTCCAACCCTTGGTCAAAGGCGTTGGTGTTAATGAGCAATTCCTCAAACGTCAGCTTGCCGTCGGCAGTGAGAATATGGGCATTGATTTCGGTGAGCTTAAGCTCCTTAAGGCTTTCGGCATCAGCTGGTGGCTGCCCCTCTGGATGCAGACGCGCGTCAATATGGACGTCAAAACCCGCGCGGGTGAAGAGATTGTCGACACTCCCTGTCACCGTAATGGCCTGGCCTTTCTCCAACTCCAGGGAGGTTCGCAGGCTTGCCAAAGAGAGCTGTTTGGGGGCGCTGGTGACATCCACCGACAAAGTGCCCACACCTTCGAGGCTGCGGGCCAGCCCAAGGACCTCAAACACGTCGCCAATTTGGCCGGTGTTCAGCTCCAATTGTGCGGTGTAACCCACGGCCGCGTCTGGTAGGGCTTCACCGTTGTAACTGAGGGAAATGTCGCCAAATTCCAATTGGTTGGTGAACGGAGCGCCGCGTGGGTATTTGCCATCCCACGTAAAGGTTTCGCCGTTCAATGACCCTGCGCCTGTGACCGAAACCAGTTGACCGTCTTGCAATTGCTCAAGCAGGATTTTTTCCAGTTCAAAAATGAACTCGAAGCCGCTTTCTTCGTCCTTCGACACCAGCCCGATATTGGTGAAGGACACAGTGCGATCGCTCAGAAAAGAAATAATGGAGGGCTTGGAGTGTTTGGGAGCGGCTTGGGGAGATTTGCTGGCAGACGTGTCTGAAGCGGCCGATTGCACTGGCGTATCCGGCTTGGTCCAACTGGTGGTGCCGTCAGCTTGGGTGATCAAGTTGGCGTGCAACCCATCAATGGTGAGATTGTCGATGTCGATGCGGCGCTCAAACAACGCTGGCAAATCCAGCTCCCATTCCAGCAGGTCCAGCTCCGCGAGGTTGAGCGAAGTTATGTTCTCGCTTGGGATGCTGGCACCGCTGACGTGGACTTTGGTGGTGCTGCCCAAAACCACGCGCACGTCACCGTCGATCAAAAAGGATTGCCCGATTTGTTCGGTCAAAAGATCGGACACAAAATCCTTGCGCCATCCGCTGAACAGCGGCGTGGCCAAAGCGGCCCAAATCAGCGCGCAGAGGGCCAAAGAGAGTATGACAAGCCCGGCAATAATTCTCAAAATCCAGCGTCTCAAAACGGGTCCTTTCTCGGAGGGCACCATGAAAACTCAAATTGTCTTGCACCGTTTTTCCCAAGTGAGGACAGCGCCAAAATGGGCGCTCTTGAGAGGCGAGCCTCTGCAACCGATGCGGTCTATTAGGATCATGGCACAGATTTAGGCGTGTTGAGAATAGTTTAGGTGCACGGGCACTCTTTCCAGCCGTCGCCCCCCTGGCAGCAGGGCAAACGCGCGAAATTTACCAATTGTTAAGGCGTGCCTCCCAGACGCCGCAGCCAGAACCTGAGACCCCCATTCCTCCAAGCCGTTAAAAAACAACCATCTTTCAGGACAAAACAACAAACCCGCGCGCGACACGTGGCACACGGCAATCGTTTTTTGAATTTCGGCTTCGCCCTCTATTCGCGTCAAACCTGAACGGAGTGCCACAGCGCTTGCGCAGTGCTGCCACGATTGGAACACATTTCCTCCACAGCTTGGGCATGAAGGTGAGAACTTGCTGCCGCATTTCCTCCTGGTCGCATGATAGAGAGGAAACTGCGTAGATGGATTACGCTGACGATACCGTGACTGCGCTGCCTGCTGGCACTGAACTCCTGCGGGGGCAGTACCGGATCACGCGCAGTTTGGGCCAAGGGGGATTTGGCCTCACGTATCTCGCCAGCGATAGTTTGAACCGCACTGTGGTGATCAAAGAATGTTACCCGTCCCAGATTTGCACCCGCGATGGGATGCATGTGGTTCCAGCTGACGCGGAGAGCGCGCCGTTTTTCACTTCGGTGTTGGACCAGTTTCAAGCCGAAGCACATCGCCTGGCCGAGCTGGATCACCCTAGAATTGTTGCGGTGCATCAAACGTTTACGGAAAACGGAACCGCCTACACCGCGATGGATTTTGTCGAAGGGGATGACCTGCATGAGTTGGTGGATCACGCACCCGGGCGGCTGACGCCGCGGTTGGTTGACGGGTTGTTGCGCCAGGTTTTGGACGCGTTGAGCTATTTGCATGACCGCGGTGTGTTGCACCGGGATGTGGCGCCGGACAACTTGATCCTGAGCGAGACCGGCGATGTGACGTTGATTGATTTCGGCGCGTCTTATTCGACGGATGATGCTGAAAACGGGCAAAACCAACGTATGTTGGCAGTGAAAGACGGCTATTCCCCGCCCGAGTTTTACAGCGCGGAGGGGGCGCAAGGGGCGCACAGCGACATGTATTCGCTTGGCGCGCTGTGTCATTTGATGTTCACAGGGGAAGCCCCACCGGATGCACAGACACGATTGGATATGATCGCTGAGGGGCGAATGGACCCCTATGTGCCACTGGAATCCACCGATTTTGAGATAGACATTCGCCTAAAGCTGGCCACAGACCGGTCGCTGGCAATGACAGCAGCGGACAGGCTGGGCTGTGCAGATGAGTGGTTGGCCGTGATGGACGGGCCAATCCCCAAACCCTTGCCGGTGTTTGACCCTGCGGTCATTGGAGTGATCGAAGACCTGGTCAGCAAGACCAACAAAATGCTGACTCCGGGATTGCCAAAGGTGCTTCAGAACCCCCTGAAGGCGCTGGAAGAGGCGCGACAGACCCCGCCACCCAAGCAATATGTCGATATCTTTGGCAACCCAATTGAAGACGTGGAAGCCTATCTGAAAGAGCAGGACCGCTTGAGCCAAAAGCGGTCAAAATCTCGCACCCGACTTTTGCAACAAGGGGATCATTTGCGCGCGTCTGGCGCGCAGCCCCCGGTGCAGGTCACGTCCAACCGGACAAGCGGCGGATCACTGTTTGAAAAGTTCTGTGATCGGCTCAAAGGCGACCGGTCTTCCCCCAACACCCGCCTATTCCTAATCTGAAGGGACACCCCATGCGGTTCATTCGCGATATCATTGCCGAGAAATCCCAAGCTGCGGGCCAAAATGAGGCAGCGGCGTTACGCTACCCGCTGCGCTTGCGTGATCAAGATCGCGCGGATGTGGCCCCTGAGGCCACGCCGCAGGTGAACATTGAGGCAGAAGCCCCCCCAGAACCTAAAGCACAGGTGGCGCAGTTTGTGGCGCCGCAGCCGCCGGAAGTGGAGGAGGTGGACACACCTGTAGATCTTTCGGCCATTTCGGCGGCTTTGGCACCGAAGCCATCGGTGCAAGCGCCTACGCCTTCAGAGCAGGAGTATGTGGAGGATCTGCCTTCGCAGGCGCTCGAGGCTGCGGCATTCGATTTTGACGAAACACTGCCCCAAGAGGTGGAACCGGACCCATTTGCCAACTTGATGGCTGCGCAAGAGGCGGTTGAGCCACCGCGCGCACCTGACAGGACCATTGCGCCAACAGCAGCAGTCGGGACACAAAACCACGCGGCGCCTGAGCGGACATCTGATCCACTGGCAGCGACACCCGCTGCGGCACAGCCAGAGGCGCGCGCGCCTCAGGCGGAAGCATCACTCGCGCCAGCAGAGCCAGTGGCCCCAGAAGTCGATCTGGCGGCATTGCAGGCCAATATGGCGGCCAGCAAACCCGCCACGGGGCGGGGCTCAAAAGGACGCGTGAAAACCCGGCTTCTGGGGTTCAGCGCCCCGGCAAGCCAAGCGCATGATCCAATGGCACAGACCCAACAAGCTGCGGCCTCGGCCCAAGCGAAGTTCCCGGTGGGCTGGCTGGTTGTGGTGGATGGCCCCGGCAAAGGGGCGTCGTTTTCGCTGCATGACGGGTTGACCCAAATAGGCCGGGGCGAAGGCCAAACCGTGCGTTTGGACTTTGGCGACAACACCATTTCACGCGAAAACCATGCGGCGATCGCTTTTGATGGCGAACAGGGGCGGTTCTTTTTTGGCCATGGCGGCAAAACAAACCTTGTGCGGCTAAATGGGCGACCCGTGCTGAGTACGGAAGACTTGCAGAGCAACAGCATCATCCGCATTGGCGAAACCACATTGCGATTTGTTGCGCTGTGCGGCGAGGACTTTGCCTGGGGCAATGCTGAGGCCGGGCATGACAACCTTGGGTGAGTTGAACTTTGACGTGGCCACGGCGCTCTCGCTTGGGGCGCGGGAGCGGCAGGAGGACACGGTTGTGGCCGACTTCCCGCTGGGCGCGCCTATGGGGTTTGCGGTCTTGTCTGACGGCATGGGCGGCCACGCCTGTGGCGATGTGGCCAGCGGCATTGTGGCGACGGAACTGTTCAGCGAGCTAAAACTGCTCAGCGGTGCACCGGAACAGATGGAACGGGACATTGGTGCCGTGTTGCAAGACGCAGTGGCTGCGGCAAACACCTGTATTCGTTTGTACGAAGATCAGGCTCCAAACACCGAAGGCATGGGCGCAACACTGGTCGCGCCGGTGATTTTTGGGGCGCGGCTGTATTGGGTGTCTGTGGGGGACTCACCCTTGTTTTTAATGCGCGCCGGCAGGCTGTATCGGTTAAACGAAGATCACTCCTACGCGGCGCAGATTGATGTGATGCAGGCGCGTGGGCTTATCGATCTCGATGCAGCGCAGAACCATCCGGACCGCAGCGCGTTGGTCTCGGTGTTGGCTGGGGGCGAGATTGCCAAGGTGGATTGCCGCGCGGAACCGATGACGTTGAAAGACGGGGACATTGTGCTGGCTGCCAGTGACGGTGTGCACACCTTGACCGACGATCAGATCGTCTCCGTGTTGGCCGATAACGAAGAGAAAACAGGCCGCCAAATTGGCGAGTCTTTGGTTGCCGCCGTACTGGCCGCGGCGTGCCCGGATCAAGACAACCTGTCGCTTTGCATCATTAAGGTAACGCAGCGTGATGCAGGTGAAAACACGCGCCCTGCCCCGCCATCCTCTCAAAGCGGTCCACGTGACACAGGCCAAGTTGTGCAGATCGACCGCCGCGCGGATCACCGCACCGTGCGCACCATTGTCAGCCTCACCCGAAAGGTCGGAAAATAATGCGGACACAGCCGGATCAAATCGTTGGGCAGCTGCACTCTGTGCTCAATAGCGGACAGGTGCCCCGTCGCCAGAGAGACCTGGGCGCGGAAATCCTCAGCCATTTGTCGCAAGCGGTGCGCGTGGTTGTATTGGGACGCCCTGGCAGCGGGAAAACCAGCCTGATCAATATGATGCTGGGCCAAGAGGTCTTGCACGCCCACGGTGCCGTCGATGTTGTTGAAGTGGCTCACGGTGCGGTTGCGCAGGTCACGGCCCTTTGGCCGGATGGCACCTCACAAACATTTGCGGGTCATGGCCTGGACGGTCAAGACTGCGGAGGGGCCCAGCGCCTCACGTATGAGGCGCCGATAGACAGCCTCAAAACTTTGTCGTTTTGTGAAGTATCGCAGCCCAGCGACAGGACACGCCAGCAGGCTTTGTTAGAGATTGCGTTACAGCAAGGGCAGGTGTTTGTCTGGTGCAGCGAAGCATTTGATCAAGCGGAACAGGCCATTTGGCAATCCGTACCAGATGCCATCAAAGACCACAGTTTTCTGGCTCTGACCAAGGTCGACCGCCAGATCATGAAGGGTGATTTAGGCGCCCAGATGGCGACGCTTGAAGACACCGCCTCCGAAGAGTTTCTTGGGTTACATCCTGTCGCCACCTTACATGCGCTCAAAGCTCGCGCGGGCGGGGATGCGCAAGAGGCGTTGTGGCTAGCGTCCGGCGGTCAGGAGCTTGTCGCGGCTGTAGAGGCACAGGTGCGAAAAGGCCGCGCGGCGGATTTGGATCAAGCGCGGGTGCTGCTGGCGCAGCTGGGCGAGGTTGTGGGAGCCTCAACACCGGCGAGCGAGCAAACGCCTACAAACCAATCATCACTTTCATCGACATCGACCGCTGACACACAAGCCGCATTGCTGGATCAGCTACAAACACATTTGCAATCCGCGGCACAGGAGATGTTGAGCGATTTGGACGATGGGAAAATCCCCAACTCCGAAGGTTTGCTGACCCGCTGTGCCTCTACTGTACGCCAATTGACCTCGCTTCTGACTGCGGACGACGGTCAGGAACCGGATGCGGCAGGTCTTTTGGAGGATGCCCAAGACGGCGAAGAGACGTTGATGTTGTTGCAAGTAGAGCAAAGCCCATCAGCGGCGGAGGATGCGGTCATTCTGCTGTTGCAGCTTCGCAAAGAAATTGGCGCGAGGGCACAGGCATGAACATGCAAATCCGACAAGACAGCAAGCCCGAAGTACGCACCTCGCGACGCATTTCCAACCTGCGCACAGGGCTGGAAGGCTTGGGGCAACTGGGCAAAGACCTGGATGAACTGGACCACTTGCTGGCGCAGCTGGCGCAGGTAGCAGGCAAAAACTCGGCCAAAACCGTGGAGAGGCTGCGCAAAGATGTTGCCGGGTTTGAGCCAACCATTACCGTATTGGGACAGGTGAAATCCGGTAAGACCACCTTGGTGAACGCCATGGCCGGATGGGCGGATTTATTGCCTTCTGATGTGAACCCGTGGACCTCTGTGGTGACATCGTTGCATCTAAAACCAGCATCACGGCCGTCGGAAACCGGGGCCAGCTTTCAGTTTATGACCGAAGACAACTGGGATCGGTTGTTAAACCAAGGCGGGCGAATTGGCGAGATGGCCAGCCGCGCGGGGGCCGAAAGCGAGCTGGCCAAGATTGGCGACCAGATAGAGAAGGTCCGCGCCAAGGCACAAAAACGGCTGGGCAAGAAGTTTGATTTGTTGTTGGGGGAAACCCACAACTACGGTTACTTCGACAAAAACCTGCTAGAGCGTTACATCGTTCTGGGGGACGATTTTGGTGAAGAGGACAGCGAACAAGGGCGGTTCGCCGATATTTTGTCCTCTGCCGATCTCACGCTGAACTGTGACACGGTGCCGGTGCCGATCTGTCTGCGCGACACGCCCGGCGTGAACGACACGTTTATGATGCGTGAACAGGTCACCATTCAGGCGCTGCGCAGCAGTAAGATTTGCGTGGTTGTCTTGTCCGCCGGTCAGGCGCTGACCTCGGTTGACATGGGGCTTATCCGGCTGATCTCCAACTTGAAATCGCGCAATGTGCTAATCTTTGTGAACCGGATTGACGAGTTGCCGGACCCGGCCAATCAAGTGCCTGAGATTGAGGCCAGCATCCGCCAGACCCTGCACAACAAGCAGGGGCCGGAAGACGCGGAAATCCTGTTTGGCAGTGCCTATTGGGCCAACAAGGCGTTGAGCGGCGACATTGAGGGCATGCCGGAGGTTGCCAGCAAAGCCTTGTTTGATTGGGCAGAAATTGCATTGGACCAACAGCATGGCCAGATGCAACCCCATGAAATGGTGTGGGAGTTGTCCGGCATGGGACATCTCTATCGCGCGCTGTCGGAGCGGGTGATCGAAGAGCAGGGCCAGCAGCTTTTGCAAAAAACCTCCAATGCTGCGTTGACGGTGGCCACAAGTGAATTGGCGGCGGGCATGGTGCAGATAGGTGCCAAAGATGGCAGCAGCGCCAACCTGTCGACCTATGATGCGCTCAAGGAGTTCCGGGGAATTGCGGCGTTTCACCAGCAGGCCTTTGCGGAAGAGTTGGAGGCCGTGATTGCCGAGTATCACACCCGTGCAGACCGGGCCCATGCGAAGTTCATTGACCGCGCGCTGCGTTCACTGCTGACCCATTTGGAGACCTACGGCAAAGAGATTGTCTGGGACTACGATCCGGTTGGTTTGCGCATGTTGTTGCGCACGGCGTACTCAGCTTTTGGTGCAAAGGTGCGCGGGCTGGCACAGGTGCGGTTTGAAGCGGCGATGACGGATGTCGCAATGCTTTATGCAAACACCTATGGCCATGCGGTCGAGGGCATTCAGATGGCGCCGCCTGCCCTGCCCGATCTGCCCGCGCCGGTTGCGTTGGGGCAAACCATTGCGTTGGATTTCAACGACGGGTGGTGGATTTCATGGTGGAACCGCATTCGAGGTTTCAATGCGTTTTCCAAACGGTTTCAGAACCTGATCGCGCGGGAGACTGAGGATTTTATGGCGCAATCCAAAGACATTCAAACCAGCCAGGTGCGGGTATTGGCGACAACCTGTTTGCGGGAGTTCTTTGAGGAGCATGATGTGATTATGCAGGACATCAGCTCTGCGCCGCAAAGCGCAGAAATTGAGAAGCTGTTTCAAGGCGGCGAGGAAGGCCAGAAACGTGCGCAGTTGGAGGCGCTGACCATGCAGTTTGACGGGCTGTTGAAAGGCTGCGGTGTTGCGGCAGGAGGGATCATGCCATGAACGCTCAGGACATTGATATCGTGGCGGAACACACGCCACGCAAACCTCGCATTGCCTTGATGGGCGAGTTTAGCGCCGGCAAAAGCACCTTGATGAACTTGCTGCTGGGCTGTGACCCAATGCCGGTGCGCATCACCGCAACGCGGGTGCCGCCGGTGTGGGTCACACATGGGCCGCGTAGCGCGCGCCTTGTGCACGATGACGGGACAGAAACACAGTTTGACGGGGAGGATCTGAGTGCTGCCCCTATGGATGGGTGTGATCTGATCCGGTTCTCGATGGATTCCGATATTCTGAACCTCTGTGACCTGATCGACATTCCCGGCATTTCAGACCCCAACCTGAAGCATGAAACATGGCTTACGTTGATGGAAGATGTGGACTGCGTGATCTGGTGCACCCATGCGACCCAGGCCTGGCGGCAATCAGAGGCCGCTTTGTGGGAGCAAGTTTCACAGCAGATCAAGGGGCCAAATCATCTTGTGGTGACGCAGTTTGACAAATTGCGCTCGGAACGGGATCAGGGGCGCGTGATGGCACGCCTTCAGGCAGAAGCCGGGGAGGCGTTTGATGGCATTATCCCGATCTCCACGCTGGACGCGATCAACGCAGGCGTGGATGAAACCGCCTGGCGCAACAGCGGCGGTGCCGCGTTGATAGAATGTTTGGTGGCGATGTTGGTGGGGGAGACCAGCGTGGCGGCTGCCGGGCAAGGCAATGTTAACGCAGAGCCTTTAGAAGAGTCGCAAGCAGGCACCCCATCTGCGGTTACTCCTCTTCCAAAGGCCTCTGACACACCCTGTGCAACCTCCGGAGCGCCTAGGATGGCAAACGATGACCAAAAGAAAGTGGTGCCGCGCCGAGTGCGCCCGCAAACGCCCAATCCGGAGCGGCCATCAAGTGACGAGCTACAAGATGTGCCGTTGCAAGCCTTTGGCGGGTGTGGAGAAATTTGAAGTGGTCCCGCGCTTAAGGCGCCGTTTTGTGGGGATCGCGTGACGTTGAAGGATTGCGATCTGTGACGGTTTCAGACTGTTTAGATGCCTTACGAGCAGAGATCTCCGGCTGCCAAGTGGTGGCCTTCGGGGATACGCAGGCGCGTTTGATCCTCAAAGCGTCCCATGACGCATCCGTGCAAAGGGAAGTGTTGGACGGGCTGTGCGCTGACGCAGCCCGGTGCTTTGCGATGGCCCAGAGCGTGGCAGACCCAACCTGCGGGAGCACGCATAGCATTACCCTCACAGACCGGGATATGCGCGTCTATCTGCGCACCAACGGACGTGAGGACTTTTTGTGCCTGCTCTGCCCGCTTGAAAGTGATCCGGCACAGGTTTTGCCAATCGGCTTTCAGGCCCTCGCCCAATTGGTGGAAACCAAATGATCGCCCCGCGCAAGGATATCACCAGCGCACCACCTTCAGAGGTCGCGGACGCCCGTGCAGCTTTGCAACGGCTGGCAGCTCCCCTGCACGCGCCCTATGGCACATGGCGCACCTTTGAGACGTCAGCAGCCGCAGTGCGGGCCGTGATAACCGAAATTGGAGAAGTGGTGTTGGCCCGTGCCATTGAGGTCACATCAGACGGTGTGCACCAAACGTTTGGTCTGACGATCAGCAACCGCCATTTGGTCGCGCTTTCAGGCCTGCCCATCGACCCAGAAACAGCGGACGCAACAACGGTTGTAAAACACATTGGCGCAGCGCTGGCAGGCGCGCAACGGGCGAAGTTTGACATCGCCTCACGGGTGCCTGACCTGCCAAGTTCTGCGCGGTCATGGTCCTGCAAAGCCTTGATGGAGGCTCTGGGCACCGATGACAAGATCGCGACGCACGCGGTAATTCAGCCGCCGGTGTTTGAAGCTGTGAAAGCCAAAGCGATTGTGTGGCTGCAGCCAACATCTGAAGAGGAAAATGGCGCTGGGGAGGCTCTTGCGGCGCTCCGGCGAGTCGCCGCGTCACGTGCGCAACTGGCCGAAGATCATGCGCAAATTCGGCGCAAGACACCGCAAATGTCTCTGATTTCTCTGTCGCCGAAGCTGCTGTGCGTGGAGATCACCTGGGCCAATGATATGCTGATTGGCCTTTGCGATGCCGATGATCAAGCTGACCTGATTGACGTTTGGCGCCAGTATGTTGCGGCTTCTCAATCCGGATAAACCTCCCACTTAAAGGTGACTGACCAAATGCCACCTGCGTTGTACGTCTTCCCCTTTACGTCCCGTGATCCACCCCGATGTCTTCGCCCCCCTTGTGGTGCCAGCAAAACCTGTATTATAGGTATACAGCTTTCACATGTGTATGCGAGAGCCGCCACTGCAAGGACACGTCATGGCCCATGACCTCGACACTCTCGATCGCCGCCCTCTGTACACACAAGTTGCCGAGGGCATTGCAGCAATGATCAAGGACAACGGATTGTCTCCCGGCGACAACTTGCCGTCTGAGGCGGCGCTTTGCGCACAGGCCGGGGTCAGCCGGGTTGTTGTCCGAGGGGCGCTGGCCCAGTTGGCAGGGGCCGGTTT
Source organism: uncultured Shimia sp. (assembly GCF_913054185.1). Lineage (GTDB taxonomy): Bacteria > Pseudomonadota > Alphaproteobacteria > Rhodobacterales > Rhodobacteraceae > Shimia. Next base: position 8,440 of record NZ_CAJXIV010000064.1, on the reverse strand, counting down.
GATCAAGATCTCAAACGGACGCAAAGCGCAGGTCATGTCTTTGGACGCCGCCGTGCTCACCGCGTCGTTGAGCCAAGGACTGGCAACAGCGCAGTTCTCAGTGTCTCAGGCTCTGGAAGTCCGCAATGGCATTGAGACCAGCACAGCAGCGTTGGCCGCGACAAACAGGTCGGAGACGGATGTTGTGCGACTTCACGCCTTATGCGAGCAAATGGCGCAGGCCGCAGATCACCCCGAAGACTTTGCAGAGCTCGATTATCGCTTTCATCTCGCGGTGGCCGAAGCGACCGGCAATCCGCTTTACGCCTACATTGTCAGTTCTCTGCGCGAGGTGATCAAATCCTCCGTCGCGGCTGGGCGATTGGCGCAACCTTCCCCGCAGGATCACGCCCGCATTCTGAGCGATCACCAAAGGATTCAGCAAGCCATCGCGGCGGGATCTGCGCAGGATGCAGCCCAGGCTATGCGAGATCACTTCTCCGCCGCCAACGCCGCCTTGCTGCGCGACACATCCCCTCAAGACACTGGACAAACATCATGATCCCCTCCCCTTCCCAACCACTCGACATCCTGTGTTTTGGCGAACCGATGTTCGAGTTCTCTTGGATTGACAAAGACACCATCCGCCCCGGCATTGGCGGGGATGTGTCCAACACCGCGGTTGCCGCCGCGCGCGCCGGTGCCAAGGCTGGGATGCTGACCCATTTGGGGCAAGACAACTTTGCTGACCACATTCTCCAACTCTATGCCGACGAAGGCATTGACGCCGCGCGGGTCACACAAACTGACACCGGACCAACCGGGTTGTATTTCATCGAATATGGGCCTGAGGGGCACCAGTTTTCCTACCGTCGCGCTGGCTCTGCGGCGAGCCAGATTGGGCCAGACAACCTAACAGCCGAGATGTTCGAAAACATCGGCGTGTTACACATCAGCGGGATCACACAGGCGATTTCACCGTCCTGCCGCGCCGCAACCCTGCGTGCCGCTGAACTTGCCCGAACGGCAGGCGCGCGCGTGTCTTTTGATACAAACCTACGGTTGAACCTGTGGTCAGCAGACGAGGCGCGGAGCGCACTGGAAGAAATCCTGCCGATGGTCGACATCGTATTTCCCAGTATCGAGGATGCAGAGGCGTTGTTTGGTACCAGCAGCATTAATGCGATTTGCGATCGGTTCCACGCCGAAGGCGCAGATTTGGTTGTGCTGACGTTGGGCGAAAAAGGCGCTGTGGTGTCAGACGCCAACGGACAGATCAACATTCCGCCCGTGCCGGCAGACCTCACAGATGCAACCGGCGCCGGCGATACCTTTGATGGGGCGTTTTTGGCAGAGTATTCAAGGACCTCGGATGCGGTTGCGTCCGCGCAGTTTGCTTGCGCAGCGGCATCGTTGTCGGTTGAAACTGTCGGCGCGGTGACGTCGATTCCGACTTTAGGCGCCATTCAAGCGCGTCGCGCCTGAAAAGAGACGCTTTTGGATCTGAGACCCTGCGTTGGATGGGTGCTGAGGGACATGAAACGCCACCATCGCAAACGCACTTTTCAATATGCGATATCTCAGTGCAGAGCGTGCACGAATTTTTTGAGCTGTGCCTCGGTGCCTTTTTGGACGTCCAAAGATTGAGGATACCCGATTTGGTGGGGGGAGATCACAGACCTACCCGCGGCTCGCCGGTCCGCAACTTTCACGCACCACAAGATCGCCGTGCAGACGTTCACATGCCCTCTCCGCCGATTGACCTTCGAGGCCGTCCAGCAAAAGCGCCATGGCACGCTCGCCAATCTTGTTTCGCGGTTGGCGGATTGTGGTTAAGGCAGGCGTGATGTTGCTCGCAAAGGGGATGTCATCAAAGCCAATCACGGAAAAATCTCCAGGAACATCAAAGCCCCGCAGCCGTAGTGCCGCTATGACCCCAATGGCTGTGTTGTCGTTGAAGCAGAAGAACGCTGTGGGCAGCGTATCTTTGATGAATAGGCGCTCCACTGCCGCACGGCCACCTTCACTGGTGCCATCACCTTCAACCCGCCAGTCGGCCAGCTCTTCGGCACATTCTGCAAGGCCCTTGCGGTAGCCCTCTTGGCGCAGATCGGACAGCACGTCGCCGGTGCCGCCACCCACAAAAACGATCCGGCGATGCCCCAAGGAAACGAGATATTCTGTGGCCATCTTAGAGGCCGCCACATCATCCACACCGACAAAACTGGTCTCGGTTGCCTCTAACGGGCGGCCAACCGCCACCAAAGGCGGAAGTTGTGTCACGGGGTCTTGCGGCGCTCCTGCAACCGGCAAATGGCCCGTCAGCAGTACAAGACCGTCTGCCACACCGGTGGCCAGAAAGCGCATGTGGTTTTCTTCCAGCGAAATGGCGCCTTCCGTGTTGCCAATCAAAATACCATACCCACGCGCATGCGCCTCTTTCTCCAGACCTATGAGCACTCCGGGGAAGTTTGGGTCAGCGATGGACGGTGTCAGCACCATGACCATTTTGGAGCGCTTCATGCGCAGGTTCTGCGCCATCACATTGGCGGTGTATCCTGTGCGCGCGATCGCGTTGGTCACCTTCTTGCGGGTGCTTTCCGCAACTTTTTCAGGATTACGAATCGCCCGACTGACCGTGGCAATGGACACGCCTGCAAGCTTTGCGACGTCTTCAATAGTGGCAGATTTCTTCGGATTTAGTGACACGAATGGTGCGCCTGTTGGTGAAGATTTTTGTTTATACGCACAAGGCGTTTAGAGGCGTTATAGCCGCAATGCGGCATTGTGAAAAGGTTTACATCGCTCAATGTAAAGGTTTACATAAATCATGAAAACGTTTACATCATCGATCCACGACCTCAAAATGAGGCAAGCGTTTAGGGAGGAGACACCGTGCCGGATGGCCAGGCTATAAGTGCACCGATTTTATCGGCTGACGGGATCAGCAAGTCGTTTGGCTCTGTCCCGGTTTTGTTCAGCGTCAGTATGAACATTCGCGCCGGAGAGGTGCACGCGCTCATAGGGGAGAATGGCGCGGGAAAATCCACGTTGATGAAAATCCTGTCAGGTTTTTTGCAGCCAACCTCGGGACACATTCGAGTGGATGGCACAACCAAAGAACTGCCTGGCAACGGCCAATCCGAAGGTCTCGGTATTGTCCTCATCCACCAAGAGCTCAACCTCGCAGAGCAAATGACCGTCGAAGAAAACGTGTTCCTCGGACGGGAACTTCTGAGCCGTGGCATACTGGACCGCACAACCATGCGCGCAATGGTGAAAGGCTATCTGAACGACATCGGGTTGGACATTTCGCCAGAGGACCGCATTTCAGATCTTTCTATTGCGCAAAAACAGATGGTGGAAATTGTCAAAGCGATGAGCCGGAATGCGCGGGTTCTGATCATGGACGAGCCCACGGCTGTCCTGACTGAAGCAGAAACCGAATTGTTCTTTGCCCAGGTTCGTCGACTAAAGGCACGCGGCACAGCCATTGTGTTTGTGTCCCACAAGTTGGCTGAAGTCAGCGCGATTTCCGACCAAGTCACAATTCTACGAGACGGACAGTGGATTGGCACCCATGCTGCCAAAGACGTGACGCCAGACACAATGGCACAAATGATGGTGGGGCGCGAATTGAGCGACTTCTACCCCCCGATGAACGAAGTGGATGTGGATGCAGATCACGTACTTGAGGTGCGCGATCTGGTGGCGCCCGGCGTACACAACGTCAGCTTTGACCTTAGGAGAGGGGAAATCCTCGGGTTTTCAGGTCTGATTGGCGCCGGGCGTACAGCGGTTTTTGAGGCGATTTGCGGCCTGACGCCGCGCGCACACGGCCTCATCAACTTTGATGGAGCTCCCGCGCAATTTGGATCTGTTGCAGAGGCTCGAGACGCAGGTGTTGTCTACCTAACCAAGGACCGCAAAGAGAAAGGCCTCCTGTTGGGGCAAAAAATGCGACCCAACCTGTCCCTCTTTGCATTGCCGAAATTTGTCAAAGGGCTGAGCGTGGATCACAGGGCGGAAGACGCCGCCTTAACGCGTGCCATTCGCCGCTTTGACATTCGGGCCCGCGATCCCAGCGTGAAAGTTGGCGATCTGTCCGGCGGCAATCAACAAAAGCTGTTGCTAGCCAAGGTGATGGAATGTGATCCACGCGTTTTGATCATCGATGAGCCAACTCGTGGCATCGATGTGGGCACCAAACAGCAAATCTATCATTTCATCGCTGCAATCGCAGCCGAAGGGGTGTCTGTGATCGTGGTGTCCTCCGAGATGCCGGAAATCATTGGCCTCTGTCACCGTGTGGTGGTGATGCGTGAAGGCGAAATCACCGGCGTCGTGACCGGCGATCATATCAACGAAACAGAAATCGTGCGCTACGCCGCAGGACTGAAGCGGGAGCGCCAGCAATGACCGAGACAACCATGAGTTCAGCCAAACCTTCGATTTTGCGCGGTTTTGACCTTAAGACCGCAGGTCCCGCCATCGCGTTGCTCATCCTCTGTGTGATTGGGTTCTTGCTCAATCCGGCGTTTCTGAGCGAGGGCAATATCACCAACTTGCTCACGCGGTCCGCGTTCATTGGTATCATTGCGGTTGGCGCAACTTTTGTAATCACCGCAGGCGGGATTGACCTATCCGTAGGCTCGATGGCTGCTGTGATTGCCGGTGTGATGATCATCGTGATGAACAGCGCCGTGGACACGTTTGGCACCGGGGTCACAACGGTCCTGATTGGCTGTGGATGTTCTATTATCCTTGGCCTAGGCGCAGGGCTTGTGAACGGACTTTTGACCACCAAAGGTAAAATCGAAGCCTTCATTGTGACCCTAGGGACAATGGGCATTTACCGCTCGCTGGTGACCTACTTCGCCGATGGCGGCACGCTGTCGCTGAACTATGACATTCGCGGCGTGTACCGCCCGGTCTACTACGACAGCTTTTTTGGTCTGCCGATCCCGGTTTGGGTATTCATCATTGTCTCCATCGCCGGCTGGTTCCTGATGAACCGCACAGCGTTTGGGCGCTACTGCACCGCCATTGGTTCCAATGAGAGTGTCGCAAAATACTCCGCCATCAAAGTCGACCGCGTAAAGACGCTGACCTATGTGATCCAGGGCGTTTGCGTGTCGTTGGCAACGATCATTTATGTGCCACGACTTGGGTCCGCGTCCTCAACCACCGGCGTGCTCTGGGAACTGGAAGCCATTGCGGCGGTGATCATCGGCGGCACTGTGCTCAAGGGCGGCTATGGCCGGATTGGCGGCACCATTCTCGGTGCGCTGATCCTGACCACCATCGGCAACATTCTGAATTTCACTGACATGATCTCCAACTATCTAAACGGGACCATGCAGGGCCTCATCATCATCGTAGCCGTCTGGCTGCAACGTGGAGACTGGGGTCGTAGTAAGTCGGCAGACTAGACGCCGGCACTCGCCAAACGAAGAGTTTCTCGCAGAGCTTTGCGCGAAAGAACCGGGCGTCACCGGAGAGGAGAGGTGCGTCCAAATCACAGGGAAGTCAAAGAACTTTTAGGGAGGATAACATGAAGACCTTTACCAAAATTGGAGCCCTGGCCACGGTGGCCACCATTGCCCTCACGGGCTGGGCAAGTGCCGAGACCATCAAGATCGGCGTGAGCTACCCAACCCCAACCCACGCCTGGGCAGCTGGCATGAACTGGCACGCAGAAAAGGCTGAGGAACGGCTGGAAGCGCTGTATCCAGATGTGGACTTGATCCTGGTGAACTCACCTGATCCGTCCGCGCAAGCCAGCGCGCTGGAGGACCTTGTGTCTGTGCATGGCATTGATGCGCTTGTGGTGCTGCCGTTTGAAAGTGAGCCACTCACCGATCCGGTGTTGAATGTGAAAAAATCCGGCGCGTTGATCACGGTAGTCGACCGCGGTCTGAGCCAGCCGGGCATTGAAGACATCTATGTTGCGGGCAACAACCCGGAGCTCGGGCGTGTGTCTGCGGAATATATGAAAACCCGCCTCAAAGATGGCGACAACATTGTGGTTCTGCGCGGTATCCCGACGCTGATCGACAATGAGCGTTTTGATGCCTTCATGGCGGAAATCGAAGGCTCCGGCATCAATGTGCTCGACCACAAGCACGCCAACTGGAACCGCGATGACGGCTTTGAAGTGATGCAGGATTTCCTGTCGCGCTTCCCCGACATCGACGCGGTTTGGGCGCAGGATGATGACATCGCGATTGGTGTTGTCGCCGCTCTGAAACAGGCGGGCCGTGATGGCAATGGCATGTTTGTGGTCGGCGGCGCCGGCATGAAAGAGACCATCAAAGGCATCATGGACGGCAACGAGCTGGTGCCAGTGGACGTGCTCTATCCGCCAGCGATGATTGCCACCGCGATGGATGTGACTGTGTCCGCATTCAAATCCAACGGTCCTGTGGCTGGCCGTTACATCTTGGGCGCAACGCTGATCACGCCTGAGAACGCGGCGAGCTTCTACTTCCCCGACTCGCCGTTCTAAAGCGCCATTCGGGTACCCGAGAAGAGGCCCCTTCTCCCAAGGGGGCCTCTTCTTCAACAAGGAGAAAAACCATGCAGACAATCAAAGGTCCCGCGTTGTTTTTGGCGCAATTTGCCAGCGACGACGCCCCCTTCAATTCCTGGGACAGCATCACCAAATGGGCCGCTGATTGTGGCTACAAAGGTGTGCAGGTTCCGAGTTGGGATGCACGCCTCTTTGATCTTGCCCGCGCCGCCAGTTCGCAATCATATTGTGAGGAATTGGTCGGTGTCGCACGCGAAAACGGCGTTGAAATCACAGAACTATCTACGCATTTGCAAGGCCAGCTGGTCGCTGTGCATCCGGCTTATGATGAGGCCTTTGACGGCTTTGCTGCACCACAGGTGCGTGGCAATCCTAAAGCGCGTCAAGCCTGGGCCGTGGAGCAAGTGAAGCTTGCAATTACGGCAAGTTACAACCTGGGCATCGCCTCGCATGCGACGTTCTCAGGCGCTCTGGCCTGGCCTTACATTTATCCATGGCCGCAGCGTCCGCCGGGTCTGATCGACACAGCCTTTGACGAATTGGCCAAACGCTGGCGTCCGATCCTGGATCATGCGGATCAGATGGGTGTCGACATTTGCTATGAAATCCATCCGGGCGAAGACCTGCATGACGGCGTGACCTTTGAGATGTTCCTGGAACGGGTCGACAACCATGCGCGTTGCAACATGCTCTACGATCCGAGCCACTTTGTGCTGCAATGTCTGGATTACGTCGGCCACATCGACGACTACGCAGAGCGCATCAAGATGTTCCACGTCAAAGATGCGGAGTTTAATCCTACAAGCAAACAAGGTGTGTATGGCGGTTACCAAAGCTGGGTGGATCGCGCAGGGCGGTTCCGCAGTTTGGGAGACGGTCAGGTCGATTTTGGCAAAGTCTTCAGCAAAATGGCGGCCAACAATTTTGATGGCTGGGCCGTGGTGGAATGGGAATGTTGCCTGAAACACCCCGAGGACGGGGCCCGGGAAGGCGCGGCTTTTGTGCGCGATCACATCATCCGCGTGACTGACACCGCCTTTGACGACTTTGCTGATGGCGGCACCGATGATGAAGCCAACAAACGCATGCTGGGGATCGCGTCATGAGTGGATATGAACGGCCAATTCGGCTGGGTATGGTGGGCGGTGGCAATGACGCTTTCATTGGCGCCGTGCACCGTATTGCCGCACGAATTGATGGGCAGTTTGAGTTGGTTGCAGGGGCGCTATCCTCAACCCCAGACAAAGCGCAAGCGTCTGGGCAAGCTTTGGGGTTGGCACCGGACAGGATCTATGACGACTATAAAGCCATGGCAATCCGCGAGGCCCGTCTGAAAGACGGCATTGAGGCCGTGGCCATTGTCACTCCAAATCATGTGCATATGGCGGCGGCGCGGGAGTTTCTGAAACGGGGCATTCACGTCATTTGCGACAAGCCTCTGACCTCGACCTTGGCGGATGCCCGCAAGATGGCGCTGGCGGTTGAAAAATCGGATGCGCTGTTTGTGTTGACCCACAACTACACCGGCTATCCGCTCATCCGACAAGCGCGGGAAATGGTGGCCAATCGGGTACTTGGCGACATTCGGGTTGTGCAGGTTGAGTATCCGCAAGATTGGCTGACAGAAGCTCAACCGGACGACAACAAGCAAGCTGGCTGGCGCACCGACCCGGCCCGCTCCGGTGCGGGTGGCTCGACTGGCGACATTGGCACACACGCCTTCAATCTTGCCTGTTTCGTGACAGGATTAACCCCAGAGAGTCTATGCGCTGACATTCAGAGTTTTGTGGAAGGTCGCCAAGTGGACGACAACGCCCATGTCATGCTGCGATTTGAGAAGGGCGCCCGCGGCATGTTGTGGTGCTCCCAAGTGGCGCCGGGCAATGAAAATGCCCTGAAGCTGCGAGTGTATGGGGCCAAGGGTGGCAT
>NZ_CAJXIV010000063.1 GCF_913054185.1 uncultured Shimia sp. | reverse complement strand
GTGGGTGGTTTGGTGGAGCCTAGGAGGATCGAACTCCTGACCTCTTCGCTGCCAGCGAAGCGCTCTCCCAGCTGAGCTAAGGCCCCAAACCAGTCAGGCATCTCTGCCTGTGCGCGCCTAATTAGGCGCATCCCGGGGCGGGTTCAAGCGAAAAATTCCGCCCCGGTGTAACTTTTTTCCGACGATTAGTTTTCTTCGTCGTCAGCCGCAACATCCGCAATTTCATCAAGCGAAACGTTGTCGTCTTCGTCATCATCATCGTCCAGAACGTCGTCTTCGAGTTCCAGATCAACGGTGTCATCATCATCCAGCACGTCGTCTGCGGAATCCGCATCCTTCGCTTTTGCCTTCAGTGTTGCCGCATCCTCTCGGTCTGCCGCAATCATCCGGCTCTTGCCGGCTTCTACTTCCACGACATCGCCCGTGTAGGGGCTGATGACTGGGTTTTTGTTCAGGTCATAGAATCGCTTGCCGGTGGTTGGGCAAACGCGCTTGACGCCCCATTCTTCATTGGGCATGGGTTGTCCCCTTCAATCGGTTGAGTCTCTCTCGACGATTTGGGGGAGGTGCCATAACAATGGCCCCGTGTCAAAGGGTAACATCGCATTGTCGCTATAGGAGCGCAGATGGCGCAATTTAACATCTCTGGAACGCCTTCTGTGACGGTGGCTTTGCGCCGATCGGCCCGTGCGCGCCGGATCAGCCTCAGAGTGTCGCGACTTGATGGGAAAGTGACGCTGACGATTCCCTCAAATGTGTCTGACCGTGAGGCGATGGCGTTTGCCCATGAGAAGCAGGACTGGCTGCGCAAGCAAGTCGCCCAACAACCGGAGTCTGTTGTGGTGGCACATGGGGCAGAGGTGCCAGTTGCGGGTCGCACGCGCTTGATTGTGCCAGGGGCAGGGCGCTCTGTGCAGTTGGGGGCTGATGAACTGGCCGTGCCCGGCAAACCAGAGCTGGTCGGGCGCAAGGTACAGGGCTTCCTCAAAGAACTTGCGCGCCATCGGCTGGTCGAAGCTGTGGATCACTACGGCGCGCGCTTGGGACGTCAGCCCACCAAACTTACGCTGCGCGACACCCGGTCTCGTTGGGGCTCTTGCTCGTCGACCCGCGCGTTGATGTTCTCTTGGCGGTTGGTTATGGCCGCGCCGGATGTGCTGGACTACGTCGCTGCCCACGAAGTGGCTCACCTCAAGGAAATGAATCACTCCCAGGCCTTTTGGAACGAAGTCACCATCATCCATGGTCCCTACGAGGCCCCGCGCCGCTGGCTGCGCCACCAGGGCCAGGAATTGCACCGCTACCAATTTGGCGGGTAACCGCGCCACATTGACCTTTGCATCATTTGTGATCACAAAGGCCGCATGATCACATCCAGCCGTCCCGCTCCTGACCAATCCGCCGCCGCCCACGACCGCGTGTACCGCACCCTGCGCGCGAGCATCATGTATGGCGAGCTGGCCCCAGGGGCCGCTCTCACACTACGAGGCATCGGCAAAGAGTTTGGTGTGTCCATGACCCCAGCCCGCGAAGCCGTACGCCGTCTGGTGGCCGAAGGCGCATTGACCCTGTCCAACTCCGGCCGTGTCGCCACACCAGAGCTCAGCAGCGAGCGGCTAGAGGAGCTTGCCGCCCTGCGCGCGTTGATCGAGGTTGAGCTGGCCAGCCGCGCGCTGCCCCGTGCTCATATGGCGCTGATCGACCGTCTTATCGCCATCAATGGCACCGTGGCGGATGCGGTGAGCAAGCGCGATTCCGTCGGTTATATCCGTGCCAATCTGGAATTTCACCGCACGCTTTATCTGCGCGCCCAGGCACCGGCAATGTTGGCCATGGCGGAAACCGTTTGGTTGCAGCTTGGCCCCACCATGCGCGCGCTTTATGGCCGCCTGCGCCAGACCGAGCCGCCGCACTATCACCGTCTGATCATTGCTGCGCTCAAAGCTGGGGACGAGCCCGGCCTGCGCCTTGCGGTGCGCTCTGATGTGACCCAAGGCCTGCGTCTGCTGGCCCGCTAAGCCAACTTAGCCGTGTGTTGGCCACACTTGGTGTTCGTCATCAATCACAAAGGCATGCGCATGGCGGCGTCCACCCTGCGCTTTCAGATGTGGGTGATCCTCGGGGAGCTCGGGGTGCTCATGCATCACCTCTTTGGGTGCCGGTGTCCAAACCCAATAGCCCACCAATGTGCTCGCCAATCCAACCACACCCAGCACCAGCAACGACATCGCCTGTGAACCCTGTGTCGCACTCCAGCCGGCCAGTGGATAGGCGACCAGCCAACACACGTGGCTGAGCGCAAATTGCGCGGTGAACACTGCTGGGCGGTCCTCTGCGTGTGCCGATCGGCGTAACAGGCGGCCCGAAGGGGTCAGTATCGCAGAGAACAGCGCTCCAACAACGGCCCAGAGCCCCAAAAACGCGGGCCAGCTCAAAATGCCAAAACTCTGCATCCACAGCCCATGTGCCACCGTAATTCCGGCCAAGGCAACCGCGCTGGTGCCCATGACCCTGCGATCCGGCAGTTGCTCCAGCAGGCGCGGCAACGACAACGCGGCCACCATGCTGCCCGCCCCAAAGGCACCCATGGCCATCGCAAGCCCGGCCTCGCCCATGCCATAGCCATCGCGCACCAACACCACAGTGTTCACCAGCACGTAAGCCACGCTCGCAGCTGCCGCCATGTTGAACGCCAGCAATCCGCGCAGGCGCGGTGTTGACAGATAGATCCAGGCACCCCGAGTCAGGCGTTCGCGAAAGGGACGGTCTTTGCTTTTGGGGCGCGGCGGCAAAATTGTGATCAGGATCAACAGAGTGGAGATCAAGAAACCCGCCGCGGTGCCGACAAACAACCCGTGATAGCTCATCACCAAAAGCAATATGCCCGCAAGCGCTGGGGACAGCAGGTTCTCCAGATCATAGGCCAAACGCGACAGCGAGAGCGCCCGCGTGTAGTCTTCTTCTTTGGCCAGAATGTCCGGAATGATCGCCTGAAAGGTAGGGGTGAACAGCGCGGACGCGCTCTGGAGTAAGAAGATCAGCACATAAATCTGCGCCACCGAATCCACAAACGGAAAAAACAGCGCCACGCCAAACCGCACCAAGTCCGCAAAAATCAAAACGCCCCGGCGGGGCAGGCGGGCCGCCAGAGCGCCCAGCACCGGGGACAAGCCCACATAGGCCACCATCTTGATGGCATACGCAGTGCCCAAGACCGCGCCAGCCGCAGGTCCTGCCAAATCATAGGCCAAAAGCCCCAGGGCAATGGTTAACAGTCCGGTGCCTGCGAGGGCCACAACTTGGGCTGCAAACAACTTGGCGAAGGCTGGGTGTTTGAGAATCCGTAACATAGCGCCACCCTAGTCTGGATGTGCCAAAGGGCAAGAGATCCCGTCGCCACGTCAGCGCGACAAAAGTGCCTGTTCCCCTGTCCCCGCCCTCTGTTAGACAGGACGTACATCACAGGGAGATCACCATGCCACAGACCATGAACGCCGTTGAAATTTCAAAACCCGGTGCTGCGGATGTGCTTCAAATGGTGACGCGTCCCATTCCCACACCTGGTCCCGGCGAAGTGCTGATCAAAGTGGCCTATGCGGGTGTGAACCGGCCTGATGTGTTGCAACGTGCCGGGCTTTATAACCCGCCAGCCAATGCCTCAGACCTTCCGGGCCTTGAGGCCTCGGGCACCATCGCTGCAGTCGGCGCAGGTGTGAGTGAATGGTCCGAAGGTGACGCCGTCTGCGCGCTTCTTCCCGGTGGTGGCTATGCCGAATATGTCCTCACCCCAGCTGCCCATTGCTTGCCGGTCCCCAAAAGCATGGGCATGAAGGAAGCGGCTTGTCTGCCGGAAACTTTCTTCACCGTCTATTCCAACGTCTTCCAGCGCGGCGGGTTGAAGGCCGGTGAGCGCTTTTTGGTACACGGCGGCTCGTCTGGCATTGGCACAACAGCAATCCAGCTGGCCAATGCCTTTGGCGCGCGCGTGTTCACTACCGCAGGCTCTGATGAGAAATGTGCCGCCTGCCTGAAACTTGGTGCGGAAAAAGCGATCAACTATCGCGCGGAAGACTTTGTTGATGTGCTGCGGGCTGAGGGTGGTGCCAACCTGATCTTGGATATGGTTGGCGGTGACTACCTGCCGCGCAATGTGAAATCACTGGCTGATGACGGGCGCCTTGTGCAAATCGCGTTTTTGCAAGGCCCGCAAATCCAGCTCAACTTTGCCCATGTGATGATGCGCCGTCTGACCATCACCGGCTCCACTCTGCGTCCGCAAAGCGATCTGGCCAAAGCCAAGATTGCCGACGCGCTGCGCGCGGACGTCTGGCCACTGCTGGACAGCGGGCGTGTTGCGCCAGTTATGGACAGCGAGTTTGCTCTGGCGGATGCGGTGGCGGCGCATCAACGCATGGAAAGCAGCGGGCATATTGGCAAAATCGTGATGAAAGTGTCCTAAACTCAGGTTTATTCCGCCGTTTTTGGCGGATTACCCTCTTCCCACTGCGGCTGCCCTTGGGGCATGTAGACCACGCGAACTGATGGCCCGCTGAGGCCTAGGCACGAGGTGGGAACAGGACCGTGAAAAAATTTGGACTTCTTTTGGTGGCAGTGGCGTTGGCGCTGCCGTTTGTGTGGTGGCCAGAAATTGCGCAAGGTCGCGATGGCACCGCACTTTTTAGTCAGTATCTCGGGCTAGCGGCGCTCATCGCCATGATGTTCTCTCACCTGATCGCCACCCGCTGGCCCGGCGTGGAAATGATCTTTGGTCCGATGGATCAATCTTACCGTTTGCACAAATGGCTCGGTATCGGCTCCATGGTGGCTATTCTGTTGCACGACACCATTGATGCGGACATGAAAGGGCTTGGGCAGGAAACCATGTTGGTCGATCTGGCGGAAACGCTGGGTGAAATAAGCCTCTATGGCCTGCTGATGCTGGTGGTGATTACGGTTGCGACATTTATTCCGTATCACCTGTGGAAATGGACCCACCGCTTCATTGGCATATTTTTCCTGTTTGGCGCTTTCCACTACCTCTTCATTCTGAAGCCGTTCAAAAATGGCGATCCACTGGGCCTCTATATGTGGGCTGTCTGCATCGTCGGTACCATGGCCTATGTTTGGACCTCTGCACCGCGCGGCATGCGCCCCAGAAAGCACTACAAGATCTCGGCGGTCACAAAGCAGGGCGACGCGATTGCCGTGGACATGACGGCCACCGGTCGCCCTTTGCGCCACCGTGCGGGGCAGTTTGCCTTTTTCCGCTTCTCAGGTGCAGGCCTGAATGAACCACACCCATTCACCATCTCCTCGGCACCATCGGACGATGGGTCTCTACGCATCACCGTTGCGCCTTTGGGTGATCTGACCAACCGCGTCTCACGCAGCCTTGCCGTGGGGCAGGCGGTGCAAACAGACGGTCCGTATGGTCATTTCGGACGGGCCAAAGGGGCCCAGGTTTGGATCGCGGCAGGTGTAGGTGTCACCCCGTTTGTGGCCCTGGCACAGGATCTGCCAAAGGACGCGGCGCCGGTGGCTTTGGTTCACTGTGTGCGTGACCAATCCAACGCACCACACCTTGCGGAGTTGGAGAAACTTGCAGCTGAAAAACCAAATCTCACGCTGATCCTGTGGCAAAGCGCCGAGCGTGGCCGCTTCTCCGCCGCCGCGTTGCCTGATCTGATCCCCGATCTCTCCTCCCGCAAAGTCCTTTTCTGCGGCCCGGTCCCCATGCGCCGAACCCTGTCCAGAGATCTGCCAAAGCACGGCATCTCTCAACGCAGCTTCCACTACGAAGCGTTTGAGATTCGCACCGGCATCGGCATCCGCCGTTTGGCGGAATGGTTATGGCAGCGACATCAAGCGCGCAGCACAGAGTAGGGAAACCAATGCACTAGCGGGCTCCGGGATATACAAGCAACCATTGGTTGACTTGCATATCAATCTCGGCGACCATGGGTTTACTCATTTTTATACATGCTGATTGCCGCCACTCACGCTATTTCACAATCAGCATGCCATGCCCCGCTCACGGGACAACGATCTGTGTGTTGTGACGCTGCCGCAAGCAAAAGGGCCGGAGTGTCACCACCCCAGCCCCTGTTGTTTATCGGCCAAATGCGCGTCGCTCAGATCGCGGCTTTCCGGCTTTCGTCCAGATAGATCTCACGCAGACGTGTCGCAATTGGCCCCGGTTTCCCGGTTCCCAACGCCACGCCGTCGATCTCCACCACAGGCATCACAAACGCACTTGCGGAGGTCGTAAACGCCTCATCCGCGCCCTGCGCTTCCTCAATCGTGAACAGCCGCTCTTCGATCTTCAGTTGCGCCTCCGCCGCCATGCGCAGCACCGCCTTGCGGGTGATCCCGTGCAAAATATCTGTGCTCAAAGGCCGCGTCACAATCACGCCGTCCTTCACAAAATAGGCGTTGTTGGAGGTGCCCTCGGTCACATAGCCGTCTTCTACCAGCCAGGCATCATCCGCACCGGCTTTTTTGGCCATCATCTTGCCCATCGACGGGTACAGAAGCTGCACGGTCTTGATGTCACGACGGCCCCAGCGGATGTCGTCAATCGAGATGATCTTGGCACCCTTCTTGGCCGCAGGATTGTCCGCCAGGCCTGGTTTGTTCTGCGTAAACAGCACGATGGATGGAGGTGTGTCCTCAGACGGGAAAACAAAATCCCGGTCGCCGTCGCTGCCGCGCGTCACCTGCAAATAGATCAGCCCTTCCACAATCCCGTTTTCTTCCACCAGCTTGCGATGGATCGCCAGCAGCTCGTCTTTGCTGCAAGGCTCTGCCATGTCCAGCTCATCCAGCGAGCGCTTCAAACGCACCGCGTGGCCGTCAAAGTCAATTAGCTTGCCGTCCAAAACAGACGTCACCTCATAGACCGCATCCGCCATCAGGAACCCACGGTCAAAAATCGAAATCTTGGCGTCTTCTTCCGGCAGGTACTCGCCATTGACGTAAACAGTGCGGCTCATGCTTTGGGGTATCCTTCTTGTCAGTCTGGCGCGCGTGGCCAGCATTTTCTTCAGCGGTTTACTTGATTATCGAACGGCTGCATAGCGGGCATCACCCTGCAAAAGCTGCGCCTTTTGCTGTCCGCCGCTAATGTGTATCCAGGCCACACGGGCTTCACCGTTTTTCAAACTGTCGATGTATAGACAGCGGGTACCCATGGCTTTGCCTGAGTCCCAGTAGCTGTCAAACATGCACATCAAACCATTTGGTGTTGCACGCCAGCTATCAAAATGGCTCAACAATGCGCCACCTCGGCCTTTGCCGTGCTGCTCCCCACCAGATTTTTGAAACCACAACAGAAACGGACTGTTACCTTTGGTCATCAGGCTGCGGTTGGTCAGTAGTGCTTCCAACGCGGCATCACGTGGCAAAGTTGCCTTGGTCACGGCGCCTTTTTTCAAAGCGTTGTACTCTGCCTTCGCGGCCGCCTTGTTGCCCGTAAAGGTGCCGGGTGCAAACCCAAATACCTTCGCCGCATCTTTGGCTTTCAGTGGCTTGTAGATCGTGGTGACCTTTTTGGTCTGTACCACTGCTGGCGCTACTCGCTTGCCATTTAAGGAATACACCATGCAATCGCGCTGCTTTTTGCGCATGTGTTCGCGACAATAGGCAAGGGCTTGGGCTTGCGCATCTTTGGCAGAGTTTTTGCCATAGGTGTATCCCCAGGCGCCGTCAGGGGAGATCGCAAAGGCTTTCGTTCCCTTCTGTGATTTCTGCTCCTCATACGCGGCCGCCTGCTTGGCAGTCATGGTGACGGTCCATTGAGATTGCGCCGAAGCACTTGAAGAAACCGCAACCAACCCGAATGTGAGGGCCGCCAATTTTTGGAAGATGTTTTGGAAGCCAAAAAATACCATGTTCAAATCACTCTTTATGGTCTACGTGCGCCTAGTCGAAACCGGCGTTCCCAGATTATTGTTATTCAAACACAAAGCTGTAAACCGCAAATCCGGCAAGATGTGGTGACATCACCCCCAGAGCGCCGCGCTGGGCGGGTGCACACCGTCTTCATCAAACACCAACGGCACGTCCCGATCTTCGGCCAGCAACAATGGCCCGTCCAAATCGGTCACCATCGCGCCTTGCGCCACCAATGTCGCCGGGGCCATCGCCAAGGAACTGCCGACCATACAGCCAACCATCACCTTGTATCCTTCGGCCAGCGCGGCCTCGCGCAAACGCAGCGCCTCGGTCAATCCACCGGTTTTGTCGAGCTTGATGTTCACCACATCATATTTGCCTTTCAGCTTGGACAACGTCGAACAGTCATGCGCGCTTTCATCGGCGCACACTGGCACCGGCCGCTCCATGCCAATCAGCGCGTCATCATCCCCAGCAGGCAGCGGTTGCTCCACCAACGCCACGCCAAGCCGCACCAGATGGGGTGCCAAATCGGCATAGACCTCGGCAGACCAGCCTTCATTGGCGTCCACGATGATTGTCGATTTTGGTGCACCCGCGCGCACCGCTTCCAATCGGGCCATGTCATCTGGTGTGCCCAGTTTGATTTTGAGCAGCGGTCGATGGGCGTTTTTGGCGGCCTGCGCCTGCATCTCTGCCGGTTCTGCCAAAGACAGCGTATAAGCGGTGATCTCTGGTCCCGGCTTGGGCAATCCGGCCAACTCCCAAGCGCGCTTTCCCGCCTTTTTGCACTCCAGATCCCAAAGCGCACAGTCGAGTGCATTGCGTGCCGCACCTGCCGGCAAGGTATACAGACCTTGGCGTGTCACTGGGCCTTTGACGCTTTCAATCAGTTGTGTGACATTTTCCAATGTTTCGCCGTAGCGCGCATACGGCACACATTCACCCCAACCAACATGTCCGTCTTCCTCGACCTTCACGGTCAGAACTTTGGCTTCGGTGCGCGACCCACGGGAAATGGTGAACACCTGCGCCAGTTTGAACACATCAGGGGTGACGGAAATTTGCATAAGACAGCCTTCATTTTCGGGGGCATTCCGAAACCTTGTGACCGGCCGATAGGTCGGTCTGCGCCTGCCTGCCCCCCGGCAGGCGCACATGCAACGCCGTGTCATGACGAAGCGCTGCAATTTTTTGCGATGCTAATGAGAAAATCTCACGAAGCACAAGCACCTACCTAGGCAGGCGCAGACCTTTCAGCTCACAACGCTGCCAGCGCATCCACCAGCTTACCCGCACCAAAGCGGAACGGGTCGGTGGCAGGCAGCCCCATCTCTGCCTCAACCTCTGCCAGATAAGCCTTGGCCTCGTCTTCCCCCATATGCTGGGTGTTGACCGATACGCCCACAACCTGACAGGCGGGGTTGCCCACTTGGGCCAGCGGCAAGGCCATGTCGCGCAGCTGCGTCAGACTTGGCAGGTCATAGCCGGGCAAGCCACGCATGTGATCGCGGGTTGGCTCATGTGCCAGGATCAACGCGTCTGGCTGGCCGCCGTGGATCAGCGCCATGGTCACACCGGAATAGGACACATGGAACAGGCTGCCCTGTCCTTCAATGTGATCCCAATGATCCTCATCGTTGTCAGGCGTCAGCCATTCGACAGAACCTGCCATAAAGTCTGCAATCACCGCGTCCAATGGCACGCCATCACCAGTGATTAGGATGCCAGTTTGGCCGGTCGCGCGGAAGCTCGACTTCAGGCCACGCTTGCGCATCTCAGCATCCATGCACAGCGCCGTGTACATCTTGCCGACGGAACAATCTGTGCCCACGGCAAGCACCCGTTTACCGCTGCGCTTTTTGCCATTGGCAATTGGGAATTCCACCTCTGGCACCCGCACATCGTGCAGCTTGCGTCCGGTGGCTTCGGCCACCGCCACAAGATCGGGCTCGTCGCGCAGCAGATTGTGCAGGCCAGAGGCCAGATCAAAGCCTTCTTCCAGCGCCATAACCAGCACTTTTTTCCACTCCTGGGAGATCACGCCACCGCGGTTTGCAACGCCAATCACCAGTGTTTTGGCGCCGGCTTTGCGGGCTTCCACGAGGGTCATATCGGTCAACCCCATGTCAGCTTTGCAGCCCTCCATGCGGAATTGTCCCACGGCGTTGTCTGGACGCCAGTCTTTGATGCCCTGCGCCACTTTGGCCGCCAGTTGGTCTGGTGCGTCGCCCAAGAACAGAAGGTATGGAGTTTCGATCATCGCGCGTCCCTTTTGTGTGATCCCGAATGGAACGCAAAGTCTAAGCGCAAGAAGTTGGATCAGGTTCTCAAATGTTGCGGACGATTGGCCAATGTGTGCAAATTCCTTCGAATATTGCCCAAGTTAACGAAAGAAATTTGCTGCACCTGCAAGAAATTGGCACCTCCGCTAAACAGTCGCAATACCGACGCTATACCGACGTGCAATTGCTGTAGGGAATGCCGCGACGCGGCGAAATTAATGCCGCGCGCGCACAATTTACTTGCGGTTAGGTGCGCAACTTCCTAACAATCGACGTCAGAAAAACGTAACATCCTTACTTAGAGAGCGACGTCATGAGCTTCCGACTTCAGCCTGCCGCCCCCGCCCGCCCCAACCGCTGCCAGCTGTTTGGCCCGGCGTCCAACACCAAGCTTTTTGCCAAAATGGCGGCCTCTGCGGCGGATGTGATCAACATTGATCTGGAAGATTCCGT
Source organism: uncultured Shimia sp. (assembly GCF_913054185.1). Taxonomy (GTDB): domain Bacteria; phylum Pseudomonadota; class Alphaproteobacteria; order Rhodobacterales; family Rhodobacteraceae; genus Shimia. The sequence goes on along the minus strand of NZ_CAJXIV010000063.1, from coordinate 12,486 downwards.
GGCGCCCTCAGACAAAGATCTGGCGCGGGCCAACGCAATTGAGGCTATTAATTCAATTGATTGGGGCAAAAAGACCCTGTCGGTGCGCATCAACAGCCTGGACACCCCCTATTGGTACCGCGACGTTGTGGATCTGCTGGAACAGGCGGGCGAGCGCCTCGATCAGATTATGATCCCCAAGGTGGGCTGCGCCGAAGACATCTATGCCGTGGACGCATTGGTGACCGCGATTGAAGCCGCCAAAGGCCGCAAAAAGCGTATGGCATTTGAGGTCATCATCGAATCGGCCGCCGGCATCGCCCACGTAGAAGCCATCGCCGCCGCCTCACCAAGACTCGAAGCCATGTCCCTCGGCGCCGCCGACTTCGCCGCGTCCATGGGGATGCAGACCACAGGTATTGGTGGCACGCAAGAAAACTACTACATGATGCATGAAGGCCAGAAGCACTGGTCTGATCCATGGCATTGGGCGCAGGCCGCGATTGTGGCTGCCTGCCGGACCCACGGCGTGCTGCCAGTGGATGGTCCATTTGGGGATTTCTCCGATGACGAAGGCTACATTGCGCAAGCCAAACGCTCCGCCACATTGGGCATGGTGGGCAAATGGGCAATCCACCCAAAACAGATCGGACTTGCCAACGAGGTATTCACCCCATCTGAAGGTGCGGTTTCCGAAGCGCGTGAGATCCTCGCAGCGATGGAAAAAGCCAAAGCCAACGGCGAAGGCGCCACCGTTTATAAAGGTCGTCTGGTTGATATTGCGTCGATCAAGCAGGCCGAAGTTATTGTGGCACAAGCCGAGCTGATTGCCGCTAGCTAAACATAAGTCTTTGACAATATTCCGAACACGCCCGAAGTTTTGTAGCTTCGGGCGTGTTCCATTTGCCAGGTCCGTTACGCGCGTTCGTCTTTAGGCGAGCCCATGACCACGTAACTGGTGATCGAATGCACCTGTTCGACGGTGCCCAACACTTCAGTATGAAACCGCTTGTAAGATGGCAAATCCGCCGCCTCGACGCGTAGCAGATACTCCACCTGCCCTGTGATGTTGTGACACTCCCGCACCTCCGGTGCCAAAGCCATGGCCCGCTCAAACGCCAGTTGCGAGTCCTTGGTGTGTTTGTTCAATCCCACGGTAATGTAGGCCACAAACCCCGTCCCCAAGGCTGCGCGGTCCAGCACGGCACGATAGCCGGTGATGATCCCCGTCTTCTCAAGCGTTGCAACTCGCCTCAAACACGCTGATGGGGACAGCCCCACTTTCTCCGCCAGTGCCAAGTTGCTCATGCGCCCATCTTTGGAGAGTTCACGCAATATATGTTCATCAATTTGATCAAGTGCCGCCATAAGTTGCAAATCTATCCGAATGACGCACAAAAACGCAACTCAAATGCGTGTGGTTTACGCCAAACTTTGAGCATGACTTATGAAATACTAACCGCTCTTCTCCTGTTTGCCTTTGTGTCGTCGATCACACCGGGGCCGAACAACCTTATGCTCATGGCCTCCGGCGCCAATTTTGGGTTTACCCGCACCATTCCGCATATGCTGGGCGTCGGCATTGGCTTTGTTGTGATGGTTGCCCTGGTTGGTATTGGGTTGATGCAAGTGTTTGATCGGTATCCGATTGCGCACACGGTTTTGGCGGTTGCGTCCGTTACCTACTTGCTCTGGCTGGCTTGGAAGGTTGCCAACGCTGGCGCGCCTGACGAAGGGGAGGGCACCGGTGGCACACCCATGACTTTCCTGCAGGCCGCAGGCTTTCAGTGGGTCAATCCAAAGGCTTGGACAATGGCGCTCACCGCCGTAACGCTCTATGCCCCCGACCGGTCTTTGACAGCAGTGCTTTTGGTGTCTGCCGCTTTTGGGGCCGTGAACCTGCCATGTGTCTCAAGCTGGACGGTGCTGGGGCAGCAAATGCGACGCTGGCTGACCTCCCCGGCACGATTGACGGCGTTCAACTGGACCATGGCGGGATTACTTGTACTGTCTCTCTATCCGGTGGTCGCCCCGATGGTATCAGTTGGCTAGAAATGGATTTCAGGGGCCGATGTGGCAGGGCTAAGTGCGCTTCCCGTTGCAATTACCCAAAGTCACCGTCATATAGCCTTGTCAAGAAACCAGTGTGTGGAGTGCACAATGACCAACTATCTCGACTTCGAAAAACCGCTCGCAGAGATTGAGGGCAAAGCCGAAGAACTGCGGGCGCTTGCGCAGCAGAACGAAGAGATGGATGTCAAAGACGAAGCCGCGGCGCTGGATCGCAAAGCGGCAGAGTTGCTGGAAGAACTTTATAAAGATCTGACACCTTGGCGGAAGTGCCAGGTGGCGCGCCATCCGGAACGTCCCCACTGCCGTGATTACCTTAACGAGCTGTTCACAGATTACACGCCGTTGGCAGGGGACCGAAACTTTGCTGATGACCTAGCTGTCATGGGCGGTTTGGCGCGGTTCAAGGATCAGCCAGTTGTGGTGATTGGCCAAGAGAAAGGCCACGATACCAAGTCGCGGATTTCTCACAACTTTGGCATGGCGCGCCCTGAGGGCTACCGCAAAGCTGTGCGCTTGATGGAAATGGCGGACAAGTTTGGCCTGCCGGTGGTGACGTTGGTCGACACGGCTGGAGCCTATCCAGGCAAAGGCGCCGAGGAGCGTGGCCAGTCCGAGGCCATCGCGCGCTCAACCGAGACATGTTTGCAAATTGGTGTGCCTTTGATCTCCGTGATCATTGGTGAAGGTGGCTCCGGCGGGGCTGTAGCCTTTGCCACCGCAAACCGCGTCGCGATGTTGGAGCACTCGGTGTATTCGGTGATCAGCCCAGAGGGCTGCGCCTCGATCCTGTGGAAAGACAGCACCAAGATGCGCGAAGCGGCTGAAGCGTTGCGCGTGACCGCCCAGGATTTGGAGCAGCTTGGAGTGGCAGACCGTGTAATCGCGGAGCCAATGGGCGGCGCACACCGTGACCGTGAGGCGACCATGCAAAGTGTTGCATCTGCGATTGAAACAATGCTTGGTGAGTTGGAAGGTAAGTCCAAAGAAGATCTTGTGGCGGATCGTCGAAAAAAATTCCTCGACATTGGCTCCAAAGGGTTGGCTGCTTAAAGCAGGACCAGCACCTCGAAATACCAAAATGAAACCCGATGGAGTGCGAACTCTATCGGGTTTTGCGTTTTAGGCCCTGCGGGCATGATGCGAAACACGCCGGCCTAGTTGCCCTTCTGTCCCCAATGACCAGGCATATTGCCCGGAAAGGTCGGCGCACGCAGCTTTGATAAGGCACCAAGCGGGCCAGCCATCACCTTACCGAGGGGGCTGTTGTTAAACTGCGCTTTGGATTTTTCAAACTGCATGACGTTTTCGATACGCCGGTCCAAAAACGCCCAAGTGGCGGCATGGCCTTCGCTGTCATCTCCCAGCCAATACAGCACCGTCGCAGAGTAGACCGCCGACAGTGTCGCGCGTTTGGAATACCAATTGATGTCTTGTGACGTATCGCCAATGGCCGTCCAAATGGCGTCCGCTGTGCCCCATACCAGTTGCGCACCTGCTGCTGCATGTTGGGGCAGGGCAAAGAGCGTGCTGCCTCGTCGAACGATTTCGCGATCGGGGCACAGTTCAAGCCGCGTGCGCACTGCAAAAGTAATTTTCTCGCGGATTTTCATCTCCAAAAGCACGTCTTCACTGAGGGCCATTACCATCTGAGAATCACCACGCTTATGATAGGCAACTGCCAGGTCCATCGCGCCACGCGGACAGAGCGCTTTGGCCACAACCGGGTCCACACCACTTTCGTCAATGGCGGCTTTAAATGCCGTGCCGGACCAGCCATCAAAGGGCACATGCATCGCTGCTGCGTCCAGAAGGCGGGAAATGACGTCGGTTTGCGCTGTCTCTGTCATGGCGGAACTCGCTTTGCGATGAGGCTGTTGCGGCCATACTAGACAAAGCGCAGGGGAGTTGCTATACGCGCGCTTCCTGCAATTTCATTGCAACTCAAACTTAGAAAGGTGGTGAAAACCACATGCAGGTTAGTGTTCGTGACAACAATGTCGATCAGGCGCTCCGCGCTCTGAAGAAAAAGCTGCAGCGTGAAGGCGTATTCCGCGAAATGAAGCTCAAGCAACATTTCGAGAAGCCGTCCGAGAAAAAAGCACGCGAAAAAGCTGAAGCGATCCGACGTGCCCGTAAACTGGCACGTAAGAAAGCACAGCGCGAAGGTATGCTCTAAGCACATCTTTTCCAGCTTTGGACACAAGAATTGACACCCCCATGGCCTGGCCATGGGGGTTTCTCTTTTGTTGTAGCAACAGAATTTGTGCTTACATGCGTGTAACCACCGAGCAAAGGCTCGCAAGAGAGCAGGACAGGACCCAAAATGAAGCGCACCTTTGGCTCGTTTGTGTTTGTGTTGGTCGCAGGCGCCATTATTGGGGCGCTCTACGGCCTCATGATGAATGAAATTTTGGACCGCAATTGGGGGCTGAAGGCCCCTATTCGTGGCGCGGTCCGTGGCATGGTTGTTGCGTCGGTTGCGGTCGTGCTTGAGGTCTGGATTAGCAACAGTGCCATCGGCCGGTGGCAGCGCAGCGTGAAGTTCCGCCGCGGCGTGGCGTTGCGCGTGATCATCACCTGTCTGATTATCTATGTCGCTTTGGCGGGCTCGCACCTTGTGTTGATCGCCGACAAGGAAATCTACGTGCAGTGGATCCAAAACGGGTTTGCTCCTGACTTTTTGTTTGCCCTAGGCGCAGGTGTGGTCATCCAAGTTATGTTGCAGGCACGGCGATTGATTGGCGGGCGCACGCTGACCTATTTCCTGTTGGGACGATATGCGCGCCCAACAGAAGAGCGCCGGATTTTTGTGTTGGCTGACCTCAAGGATTCAACATCCATTACAGAGAAGCTGGGTGATCAGAGGGCGTTGGAGCTGATTACCGGCGTGTTTCTGGACATTGACCCCGCGATCAAAAAGCACCGGGGGGTGATCCACAATTACGTGGGGGATGAAATCATCATGAGTTGGTTGGATCGCGGGCCAGATGGGAACATGCGGCTGTTGAAATGTATCGATGAGATTTTTCAGACGTTGTCGGTGCGACAGGCACATTACCTAAAAAAGTACGGCGTTGCGCCGACACTGCGTCTGGGGATTGCCGGTGGCCCAGTTGCTGTGGGGGAATGTGGCTGGGAAAAACGTCAGGTGGTCTACATTGGTGACACAATCAACAAGGCCAAACGCATGCAGGAAGCGTGTAAGCGCCACGATCTTTCGGTCATTCTCGACGCGGAGACGGCGCGTGGCATCACTATGCCAATGGGCATCGGAGTTGATGTGGTGGAAGAAGCCACCCTGCGTGGTCGGGCTGAGGCCACCAAAATGTTGACCCTTACAGGGCCAGACGGGACCGCCTTAGAGGCGCTCCCGTCGATGTCTGCTGCTGTCTAACAGTTATTTGCCAGACTTGCCTTTTGCCGCCGCTGCGCGGGCCTTGTTTTTCTTACTGTTGGATTTGCCTTTTGGCGGTGGTGGACCTTTTTGCGCGCGGGCTGGCTTAGCTTCGCTCAATGCGCCGTCAGCCATGGCTTTGCGGCGCGGGGCTGCATCGCCACCCGGTTTGGGCTTGCTAAACTTTGCCGAAGACTTTGGCTTCTTGAAGCGTGGCGCCGCATCGTCGTTCCAGTCCGTGGGTGGAGTGGATTTCCCATGCTTGGCACCGCCAGCAGGCTTTTTGCCTTTATTATCACCAAATTTTTCTGATTTTGGCTTGTCGTAAGCAGGCCGGTCATCCGCCGGTTTGCCTCGATAGGGCCGGTCAGAATTGTCTTTTTCGAACTTGCCACCGCCGCGATGTTCTTTGCGTGGACCTTTGCTCTTGTTGTAAGGCTTGCGATCGCCACCCTCACGTGGGGCACGAGCAGGCCCACGGTCAAAGACAGGATCGCTGTCCATTTGTGCCAGTTTGGCACCTTCTTCCAAAGTCAGGTCCGGGCCAACCGCGGTCAGAAAGCCCGCGACGCTGCTTTCGAGAACTTGCACGTAGCTTTCAGACTGATTGATGCGGATGGCACCAATGTCGTCTTTGGTCAGATTGCCTGCTTTGCACAGCATTGGCAGCAGACGGCGTGGTTCGGCGTTCTTGTCGCGGCCACCCTCAATGGAGAACCAGACGCTCTTGCCAAAGTCTTTGCGCGGTGTGGGTTTCGCGTCGGAGGCGGTGATCTCTTCTGGTGCGGAATGTTTGGAATTGTAAAGGCGCAAGTAGGCAGCAGCCACTTGCTCCGCACTAAATGTTCCAAGCAAAGATTCAATTAGAGGCGTTTCAGACTCTGTAATGTCCACGGTCCAATCGGGATCGGCAAACATGCGGGCGTGATCTTGTGTGCTGACCTCTTCTGCGGAAGGCGCGCCAGACCATTCGGCGTCCAATTTGGCAAAACGCAACAGGCGTTCGGCTTTGTTGCGTGACTTGCGGGTCACGATCAACGCAGAGACACCCTTGCGACCGGCACGACCGGTGCGGCCGGAGCGGTGTAGCAAGGTTTCGTGGTTGTTAGGCAGTTCCGCATGCACCACCAGATCAAGGTTGGGCAAATCGATGCCACGTGCCGCTACATCTGTGGCCACGCAGACGCGGGCACGGCCGTCCCGCATGGCTTGTAGGGCGTTGGTGCGCTCTGACTGGGACAGTTCGCCAGACAAAGACACGACTTGGAAGCCGCGGTTTGAGAGGCGCGTGGTCAGGCGCGCAACCATGGCGCGGGTGTTGGCAAATACAATGGCGTTGGGCGCTTCATAAAACCGCAACGTGTTGATCACAGCGTTTTCGCCATCTCGGTCCGTCACCGTCATGGCACGGTACGTAATGTCAGCGTGCTGTTTCTCTTTGGATTTGGTTTCCACGCGGATGGCGTCGCGCTGATAGTTTTTCGCCAGTTGCGCAATCATTTTTGGCACGGTTGCGGAGAACAGCAGTGTCTGACGATCCTCAGGAACCTGTTCCAGGATAAACTCCAGCTCTTCGCGGAAGCCCAGATCCAGCATTTCGTCCGCTTCATCCAGCACCACAGCGCGAACGTCCAGCAGATCGATGGAGCCGCGGTCAATGTGATCCCGCAAGCGCCCCGGCGTTGCGACAACAATATGCGCGCCGCGGGCCAGCGCCCGACGTTCATCGCGCATGTCCATGCCACCAACACAGGACGCGACTTTGGCGCCGGCCTGAGCATAGAGCCAAGTGAGCTCGCGTTTCACTTGAAGCGCAAGTTCCCGGGTTGGCGCAATGATCAACGCAAGCGGCGCTCCGGCCTGCGGAAAGTTTTCGGCTTCGCCCAAAAGTGTGGAGGCAATGGCCAGGCCAAAGCCAATGGTTTTGCCGGAGCCAGTTTGAGCAGATACCAGAAGGTCTTTGCCTTCCAGTTCAGGATTCATAACCGCTTCTTGAACCGGAGTTAGTTTTTCATAGCCTTTGGCGTCCAGCGCGGCTTGGATTGCTTGTTTCACAGTGATGTCTACTTTGTATCAGAGGAGTGCCAGCATGACGGCGTCGGCGGGCTCCCTCATCGTCTGAACCGCTCTCATCATCGTGTTTTGGCAAGAAGCGCAGCCTTTAGCCGATAATTGTCGACATGTATAGCCTTGGTGCATTCTGCGTTAACGGGGATGTGAGGTGAAAGTTTCCAACAATTTGCGCCACGCGGTTTGAAACCGCCGAGAAAGACTTAAGTTAACCCAAACGCAATTTGCAAACAGGGCCTGAGATTATGACCGAGAGCTACACTCCTCCCAAAGTCTGGAAATGGGACGCCGCGAGCGGCGGAAAATTTGCCAACATCAACCGACCGGTCGCTGGGTCCACCCATGACAAAGATTTGGCGCGTGGGGAACACCCGTTTCAGCTGTACTCACTTGCAACGCCAAACGGCGTGAAGGTAACGGTGATGTTCGAAGAGCTTCTGGAAGCGGGTCACAACGGCGCCGAGTATGATGCGTATTTGATCAATATTGGCGAAGGCGATCAGTTCTCCTCTGGCTTTGTTGACGTAAATCCAAATTCCAAGATTCCTGCGCTGTTGGATGTGAGTGGCGACAAAGAAGTGCGCGTGTTTGAAAGCGGCGCGATCTTGCTGCATCTCGCCGAGAAATTTGACGCCTTCCTGGGGCCAAAAGACAACCGCGCAGAAATGATCAGCTGGCTGTTCTGGCAAATGGGCAGTGCGCCGTATCTGGGTGGCGGTTTTGGTCATTTCTATGCCTATGCCCCGGAAAAATGGCAGTATCCAATTGACCGGTTCTCCATGGAGGCCAAGCGTCAGCTGGATGTGTTGGATCGTCAGTTGGCGGACAACACCTACATTGCTGGCGAAGAGTACACTGTTGCAGATATCGCAATTTGGGCGTGGTACGGGCAACTGGCTCTGGGGCGTCTGTATGAAGCGGCGGAATTCCTGGATGTGGCGAGCTACAAAAACGTGGTGCGTTGGGCAGAAGCCATTGACGCCCGTCCGGCGGTGAAACGTGGCCGCATGGTGAACCGCGCGTGGGGGGAGTTGGACGAACAACTTCGCGAGCGTCATGCGGCGGAAGACTTCGAGACGCGTACTCAGGATAAGCTTGAGCCAGAGGCTGCCGAATAAGAGGCGCTGCCCCCGTCACTTCGACAATGTGACTCCCCCGGGATTTTTGAGCAAATGAGAAGAATGGCGTCGCTCACAGAGGGCGACGCCTTTTTTGTGCCCGACACAATGAATGCATTGCTGAGATGTCACTACTCCTTTCAGTTTGGGCGAAACAAAGGAGAGGTGTGCCAATGACGTGGTCTGAGGTTTTGACGTTTGCTCTGGTGGCAAGCCTGTTGGTTATGTCCCCAGGCCCTAATGGGGTTTTGATTGCAAAGACAGTGCCGACATCTGGCCGTGCGGCAGGAATTGCCAACGTCGCGGGATTTGTCGCCGCGTTTTACGGCCACGGGATTTTATCCGTTCTTGGAATTTCCGTGCTGTTGGTTCAGTCAGCGGTGGCCTTTTCTGTCGTTAAATTTATCGGTGCAGCCTACCTGTTCTGGATTGGTTTCAAAGCACTTGTGAGTGCGTGGCGCGGTGCGGAGGTTGCCTCTACAGTCACGCCGTCCAAAACCAAACGCACCTTATGGAAAGCCTTTGGTGAGGGTGTTTTGACCAATGGATTAAATCCTAAAGTGTCGATGTTTTACCTCGCTGCGTTTCCGCAGTTTTTGTCCGTCGGTGACGCGTCGGTCGTCTCCGCCCTCACGCTGGTGACCTTACACGCCACGATTAACGCAGTGTGGTTTTGTGCGATGGTGTTGCTATTTGCGCGTCTCACATTGTCCGCAAAAAGCGACCGCTTTCAACGTGGGTTGAAAGCTGTGACAGGCACGGTCTTTGTAGGTTTTTCTGTCAAGCTGGCAACGTTGCGGGCCAGCTTGTAGACGCATCCTATGACCCTGATGCCAGCATCAGCTTCGCCGCCTTTTCCCCAATCATGATGCAGGGTGAGTTGGTGTTGCCACTGGTGATTTTGGGCATGATTGAAGCATCAACAACACGCAAGCCGCCAACGCCACGCAGACGCAACTCCGCATCCAGCGGTGCTGCGGAGTCACTGCCCATGCGCACCGTCCCAACTGGGTGAAAAATGGTGGTGCCAATGTCCCCAGCGGCTTGAGCCAGGTCTGTATCATCTTGTGCAGTGATGCCGGGTTTCATTTCCTCAGGCGCGTATTTGGCCATTGGACCCTGCGCCATAATACTACGCGCTTGGCGAATTGCCGCGATCGCCGTTGCGCGGTCGCCTTCGGTAGACAGGTAATTGGGCGCGATTTTTGGAGGTTTGGCCGGATCAGGTGAGGCGATCTCCACAGTCCCCCGACTTTCTGGGCGTAGATTACACACACTGGCGGTCATGGCTGGGAAATCATGCAGTGGTTGCCCAAAGGCCTCCAAAGACAAGGGTTGCACATGGTATTCAAGGTCAGGCGTTGCCACGTCCGGGCGTGACTTGGTGAAGGCCCCCAGCTGACTGGGCGCCATCGACATCGGGCCGCTGCGTTTGAGGAGGTACTCCATGCCAATTTTGGCTTTTCCAAATAGGGAGGCGGCCATGGTGTTGAGCGTTTTGGCACCGTCGAGCTTCCACGCACAGCGCAGTTGCAAATGGTCTTGCAGATTGTTGCCAATCTCTGGTTGGTCGAGCTGCACATCAATGCCGTGGCGCTGCAACAATGCGCCGGACCCTATGCCAGAAAGCTGCAAAATCTGGGGGGAGTTTACTGCACCCGCTGAGAGTACAATATCGCCTCCGCAGCGTGCCTGATGTAACGTGCCGTTCTGACGATACTCCACGCCAACAACCTTGCCGCCTTCAATAAGAAGTCGCGTGGTGTGGGCGTGCGTTTCAATTTTGATGCGGCCGTCTTTCTGAGGCCGCAGGAAGGCTTTCGAGGTGTTCCAACGGAAACCATGATGCTGGTTGACCTTAAAGTAGCCAACCCCCTCGTTATTGCCGCGATTGAAGTCCTCTGTGCGTGGTACGCCCATGGCTTCGGCCGCCGCCATCCAATCATCCAGCACATCCCATTGAAGGCGTTGGTTGTTCACGTGCCAGGGGCCACCCGCACCGTGCATATCGGAGGGGCCGTCCATGTAATCTTCTGACTTTTTGAACAGCGGTAATACGTCATCCCAGGCCCATCCCGACAAACCCATTTGCCGCCAACCGTTATAGTCCGCGGCTTGACCTCGCAGATACAACATGCCGTTTATAGAAGAGCAGCCGCCCAACACTTTGCCACGGGGATAGAGAAGTTGCCGACCGTTTAAGCCACTTTCGGGGGCCGTTTTATACATCCAATCGGTGCGAGGGTTGCCGATACAATAAAGGTAGCCCATCGGGATATGGATCCAGTGGTAATTGTCTTTTCCGCCCGCTTCCAAAAGCAAAACGCGGCGCCCACCTTCTGCAAGCCGTGCCGCGACAACACAGCCTGCGCTGCCTGCGCCTACAACAATGTGATCCCAGTCCATTTTTCTCTTCCCCTCGCTCCGCGGAAGAGAAAACGGGTAAGTCGCGTGTAAGTCAATTCATTTGTCGGACATTTCAGCCGTGAGGCTTTTCCACCTTCAGCTTCTCTAGGTTGCGCATCACATAAATCCAGTTCGCAGCTCCGCTGGGATCCGGTAAAACAAGGGTCAACGTGTCCAGTACGTCGCCTGTATAGCGCGCCAGCGCTGGTTGAGAATTTGCAAAAACCATCGCGTAGGATACCCCATAGAGGTCTTTGGCTTTTTCCATCACAGCTTGTGTCACGGTGATGATGTCTTTCGGCCCGTGCAGAATGCGGAATGCAGCAGATGCTTTACCACCCCCATCGGTGATTGCCATCGCGTCTTGTGAGACCATTTTGATGGCCTGATCATGGTCCTGAGTGGCGGCGAAAAAAAACGTTTCAACCGCTTTGGCAGCATCTTCAGGGGACACGTCAAACCGCGGTCCGCTGGTTTGCAGGCGTTTATGTGCTCGGCTGACCATCTGGCGACAGGCGGCCTCAGATTTGCCAAGCGTTGTTGCGATTTCAGAGTAATCCGCATCAAAAGCCTCTCGCAGTACAAAAGCTGCGCGTTCTGTCGGCGACAGCCGCTCCATCGCCCAAAGCAAAGCCAGCTCACATTCCTGCGCCAGTTGAAATCGGCTTTCGGTTGAAGGTCCGTGCTCCGATATGATCGGCTCAGGCAGCCAGGGCCCAATATAACTCTCACGCCGTGCGCGCGCAGATTTGAGCGTATCAAGGGCGATGTTTGTCGCCACACGGCGCAGCCAAGCGCCGGGATTGCGTATTGCGTCAGCGTCGGAGGCGGCAAACCGAAGCCAGGCCTCTTGTACCACATCCTCAGCAGAACTGATCTCGCCCAGCATCCGGTATGAGATCGACAGGAGCACAGGGCGCTCCTGTTCAAAAATTACTGTGTTGAGGTCCATCTAGACCGCCACCTTTCCGACCCGCCCATTTACAGTCAATTGTTGGCAAGCGTGTCCTTCGCCCAACCCACGTTTGAACACCGGGTAAAACCGTCCGGATGCAGCCGCAAAGCTTGCTGCGATTAGGGCCTGCTTCCCAAAGTGTGTACGTATGGTCTCCCCAAATGTGTTTGTCTCATATGAGCCGGAGAGTGTGTGTTGTGCAAATTGAAAGCCCAATCCCACATCGCCGGCTTCGTTGAAGCGGCCTTCAATGGCGGCAAGCAAAGCGTCTTCGTCCACACCTTCTTCCAGAGCGAAAGACACCACCAACTGTCCGCAAGGTCCACAATCACCGTCCAACGTGGAGGCCAGTAGGGCCCCAGCCCAGACAGCGCGGGCATCTTCCGGGCCTTTGTATTGGGTCAACATCGGCAACAATGTCAGGGCGATGCCTGCTTTGCTTGAGGCATCGATCACCTCATGCATATAGCCAACATCGTAGTCGTATTTTT
>NZ_CAJXIV010000062.1 GCF_913054185.1 uncultured Shimia sp. | reverse complement strand
CCAGCGGTCAGCATGAAGCCTTTTTGCGAGCCGGTCACGGCAACATCCACGCCCCATTCATCCATGCGGAAGTCCATCGAGGCGATCGAGGACACGCCATCCACAAACAGCAGTGCCGGGTGGCCGGCGGCATCCAAAGCGCGGCGCACCGCGGCGATGTCAGATTTTACGCCGGTTGCGGTCTCATTGTGCGTGGCCAGCACCGCTTTGATTTCATGGTTGGTGTCTGCGGTGAGGATTTCCTCATAGCGGTCCGCTGGCAGGCCTTCACCCCAAGCGGTTTCTACAACCTTCACGTCCAGACCGTGACGCTGGCACATGTCGATCCAACGGTGGCTGAACATACCGTTGCGTGCAGCGAGGATTTTGTCACCCGAAGACAGCGTGTTGGTCAGTGCAGTTTCCCAGCCGCCAGTGCCGGTGGAGGGGAAGATGAAAATCTCCGCGCTCTCGCTTTTGAGCACTTTGCGCACACCTTCGCGGGCCGGGTGCAAGATCTGACCAAACAGCGGCGAGCGGTGATCGATAGTTGGCATATCGCAAGCCTTGCGCAGGCTCTCTGGGATGTTGGTTGGACCGGGAATAAAGACGGGGTTCTGAAAGCTCATGGCAAGTCTCCTTCAAGCGTTGCAATCACCATAGCGAGTACGTTTCCGGCTGAAAATTTTTTTGAAAAATGATTTCATAAATGGAGTATCGAAAATTATTCAATATTGTCAGCTAGTTGATTTTTTCATATTGTGAATGTGCTTTTCAACTAAATCGAAGGGGCAGTTTATGGTTTCTCAAAAGAATGGCGAAAATGACGGCCCCAAGGCCCGTGGCCGCCCACGTGACTGGCATGACAAGACGGCGCAGAACACCATCAAATCACTCGATCGCGCGATGGAAGTGTTTGAATATCTGAGTGAGGATCAGGGCAAAACCCTGTCGCAAATCGCCGACGAGATGGGGCAGTCTCCGGCCACAGTTTACCGTATTTTGGTAACATTGGAAACGCGTGGGTTGGTCGAATTTGAGGGCCGCGAGCAGCTTTGGCACATTGGTCCCCGCGCTTTCATCATCGGCGCACGCTTCCTGCGGCGCACCAGCCTGGTGGATCGCGCACGTCCGGTGATGCGCAAGCTGATGGAACTGACCGGGGAAACCGCCAACCTTGGAGTGGAGCGCGAAGGACAGGTGCTGTTCCTCAGCCAAGTGGAGACACACGCCAGCATCCGCGCGTTTTTCCCACCCGGCACCCTGTCGCAAATGCATGCCTCCGGCATCGGCAAGGCTCTGCTGGCGCATATGGAAGCCGGGCGGCGCAATCGGCTTTTGGCCAACGAAAAGCTCACAGAGTTCACCAAGCGCACAATCACCGATGTCGACGCGCTGCTCGAAGACCTGCTGGCCATTCGGGAGCGTGGCTATTCGGTTGATGATGAGGAGCGCAACATAGGCATGCGCTGTATCGCGGCACCGGTGTTTGATTTTAACGGCGAAGCCGTGGCAGGTATTTCTGTGTCCGGACCAGCGAGCCGTGTGAGTGGCGAGGAAACCGAACGACTGGCACGAGCCGTGACTTCTGCTGCCAAAGAACTGACCCTTGCTATTGGTGGAGAGATTTCCACACCTTGAGGAATGTTTGCGCTATCATTTAGGTAAGGACAGAGAGGGAGGCGCAATATGACCACGATTGATACGGGCAAGGCGATCATTGTGATGGGCGTGAGCGGGGTGGGCAAAACCACGGTGGCACAGGCGCTGGCCGCAGAAATTGCCGGGCGCTACGTTGAGGCTGATGAGTTCCATCCACCGGAAAACATCGCCGCCATGGCAAAAGGTATCCCGCTGACGGACGTGATGCGCCGCCCTTGGTTGGAGGCACTCTCGGAGGTGATGCAAAAGGCGCGTACGTCGCAGCCAGAGACACCCGTGGTGGTGGCCTGTTCAGCGTTGAAGCGTGCCTATCGGGATATCTTGCGCGCAAAAAACCCGGATGCAATTGTCATCTACCTTGAGGCTGACCCGGAAGTGATCCGGGCGCGAATGGCTGCGCGCGAGGACCATTTTATGCCAAGCAGCCTTCTCGACAGCCAATTGGCAACATTACAGCGCCCTGCCCCGAATGAAGCTTGTGTGACTGAGGATGCGAACTTACCGCTCAGCCAAATGGTGCGCCAACTCTGCAACGCACTGAAAGCCAGAGACTGCGCCGATGGATTGACTTCCTCCTGTTAGCGCAGGACACAAGGGGCAGCGCACCGCGACCTCTGGCGGCACGGCCACACCACATTTCTCTTTGAAGGTAAGGACAAATCCGATGACGCTTGCAAACTTTGGCCTTTATGGGCTGGGCACCATGGGCACGGCGTTGGCGCATAACATCGCTGAAAACGGCTTTGACCTTCATGTGGCGTCTTATCGCAAATCTGACATGTTGGGCTTTGTGGCGGATGCCCCTTCTTTTAATGGCAGCTTCACTGGGCATGACAGCTTGGCCGACATGGTCCGCGAGATGCCCACGCCCCGCGCGATCATTTTCCTGATCCCTGCAGGACAAGCGATCGACGACGCCATTGCCGAGGCAAAGCCCCATATGCGGCCGGGCGACGTGCTGATTGATGCGGGCAATTCGAATTTTCAGGACACCCGCCGCCGCGCCGCTGATCTAGAAGCCAGCGGTCTGGCTTATATGGGTATGGGCGTGTCCGGCGGCGAATTTGGCGCGCGCACGGGCCCATCCATGATGGTGGGCGGAACGGGCTCTGTCTGGGAGGCGATGCGCCCGATGCTGGAAGCGATCTCGGCTAAGTTTGAAGGTGCGCCTTGTGTCGATCATGTTGGCCCGGACGGCGCCGGACATTTTGTAAAAACCGTGCACAACGGCATCGAATATGCCGACATGCAGCTTCTGGCAGAGAGCTACGGCCTGATGCGCTATGGCTTGGCGATGTCGCCAGCCGAGATTGGCGCGGAGTTTGAGCGCTGGAACGATGGGCCAATGCGCAGCTACCTAGTGGAGATTTCCGCCGAAGTTTTACGGACCGTTGACCCAAAGACCGACAAGCCGCTGGTCGATGTGATTGTCGACACCGCAGGACAAAAAGGCACCGGTCGCTGGACGGCGATTGAGGCGCAGAAACTGGGCGTGGCTGCCAATACAGTTGAGGCTGCGGTGGGCGCGCGCGTGTGGTCCGCCGGACGCGAGGCCCGCGCCGTTGGTGACGAGATTTTTGCGCCTGCGCGAGGTGCGGTGGCACTGACACCTGCGCAATTGGAACAGGCAGCATTGGCGACGCGCATTATTGGCCACAGTCAGGGGTTTGACCTTCTGTCCAGCGCATCAGAGGAATTTGGCTGGGACCTGGATCTGTCACGCTGTGCAGAGATCTGGCGGGCGGGATGTATCATCCGGTCTGAACTGCTCAGCGGCATCGCTAACGCCTTCCGCAGCGCGCCACCGGCTGGATTGCTGGCCTATGCGCCGGAGATGGCGGCGACACTCAAAGACACGGTTCCAGCCTTACGCGCTGTGGCGGGTGCAGCCATTGCCGCAGGGCATCCGGTGCCGGTGATGACGGCGGCATTGGCGTGGCTTGACGGTATGACACAAGCACGCGGCACGGCCGATTTGATCCAAGGGCAGCGGGACTTTTTTGGCCGTCATGGCTTTGCCCGTGTGGATGGTGGCAACGGCCATCATGGGCCTTGGGCCGAGTGACATAAGTTCAAATCAAAAAGGGCCGCCAAAGCGACCCTTTCCAACTCATATCAACGAAAACCTTACGCCGTTAGGCCTTCCGGCTCTGCCAGACCGTTGGCACGGCAACAGGCCGTCACGGTGTTGGCCAGCAGGCAAGCGATAGTCATGGGCCCAACGCCACCCGGCACTGGCGTGATTGCACCAGCCACAGCCGCCGCGCTTTCAAAATGCACATCACCCACCAGTCGGGTTTTGCCTTCGCCTTTTTCCGGAGCGTCAATGCGGTTGATGCCCACGTCGATCACGGTCGCGCCTTCTTTAATCCAGTCACCCGGCACCATTTCGGGACGTCCCACCGCGGCGACCACGATGTCGGCGCGGCGTACGACCTCTGGCAGGTCTTTGGTGCGGCTGTGCGCGATGGTCACCGTGCAGCTGTCACCCAGCAGAAGTTGCGCCATTGGTTTACCCACGATGTTGGAGCGGCCAATCACCACCGCATCCATGCCCGAGAGCGAACCATGGTGTTCACGCAGCATCATCAAGCAGCCAAGTGGGGTGCAAGGCACCATAGATTTCTGACCAGTGCCCAAGAGGCCCACGTTGGAAATGTGGAAGCCGTCGACGTCTTTGGACGGGTCTATCGAGTTGATCACCAGATCTTCGTTGAGATGGCCCGGCAATGGTAGTTGCACCAATATGCCATGCACCGCAGGGTCATTGTTGAGCTTGTCGATCAACGCCAGCAGGTCTGCCTCAGAGGTGTCGACGTCGAGCTTGTGCTCATAGGAGTTCATGCCCACTTCAACGGTCTGCTTGCCTTTCGAGCGCACATAGACCTGGGAGGCCGGGTCTTCGCCAACCAAAACCACGGCCAGACCTGGCGTGATGTCGTTTTCCTCTTTCAGACGTGCCACATGGCCCGCCACTTTTTCGCGTACCGTGACCGCAAATGCTTTGCCGTCGATGATCTGTGCGCTCATCACGCTCCCCTTTATGATCTGCCCGGGGCGCGCCCCGGTGGGTGCTCTCACACGCGCCGCTCCTTGCGCGTCAGTCTAGTTTGATGGTCTTGGCTTCCCGAGCAATGGACCAATCGATCAACTGGCGCCACAAGGCCTCGGCAATGTCGGTGTCCAGCCCTTCTTGCGCGGCGGTCTCTTTGACCTTGGCAACAACGTCTTCGACGCGGGCTGGGATATTGGCAGGCAGACCTACGCCGGTTTTGATTTCTACAGCGCGATCGATGTAGGTGGTGCGCAGCGCCAACAGGCGGACCAATTCGCGGTCCAGCGTATCAATCTGCGCACGCAGGGTTGGCATATCAGGACAATCGGCGGGGCTCAGCATGGCATCCTCTCGCAAGTGTTGCGCATGCCCTACCCCGCCTGTGTCCAAATCGCAATGCGTCAGAACAGGCCTTCGACCAGACCTTCGTCATTGATGCGGATATTCTCCGCAGCCGGGTGACGTGGCAGGCCGGGCATGGTCATGATCTCACCACAGATCACCACAATGAAGCCTGCCCCGGCGCTCAGACGCACTTCGCGCACCGGCACAGAGTGACCGGTTGGTGCGCCCCGCAGGTTTGGATCGGTGGAGAAGCTGTACTGCGTCTTTGCCATGCAGACCGGCAGGTGTCCGTAGCCCGCATCTTCCCATGTTTTGAGTTGATCGCGGATTTTCTTGTCCGCAAGCACTTCGTCCGCACGGTAGATCGACGTCGCGATGCGTTCGATTTTCTCAAACAGAGGCAGCTCATCTTTGTAGAGCGGTGCAAATTGGCTCACACCAGCGTCAGCGATTTCCGCAATACGCGTGGCCAGCTCGATGGTACCCTCAGAGCCTTTTTCCCAGTGCTGACACAGGATTGCTTCAGAGCCTTGGCCCTCAACATAGTCCATGACCGCTTGCACTTCGGCGTCGGTATCGGTGACAAAATGGTTGATCGCCACAACAACTGGCACGCCAAATTGCTTCAGGTTTCCGATGTGACGTCCGAGGTTTGCACAGCCTTCGTTGACTGCATCGACGTTTTCCGCACCCAGATCAGCCTTGGCAACGCCGCCGTTCATCTTCATGGCGCGAATGGTGGCCACCAACACAACCGCATCCGGCGCCAAACCAGCTTTGCGGCATTTGATGTTCATGAACTTCTCAGCGCCAAGGTCAGCACCAAAGCCTGCTTCGGTCACCACGTAATCCGCAACCTTCAGCGCGGTGGTGGTGGCAATCACGGAGTTACAGCCGTGCGCGATGTTGGCAAATGGGCCGCCGTGCACGAAGGCTGGGTTGTTTTCCAGCGTTTGCACGAGGTTTGGCTGCATCGCGTCTTTCAGCAGCACGGTCATCGCACCGTCTGCTTTGACATCACGCGCATAGATCGGTGTGCGATCGCGGCGGTACGCCACAATCATATCGCCCAGGCGTTTCTGCAGATCTGCCAAGTTGTTGGACAAGCACAGGATTGCCATGACTTCGGAAGCCACAGTGATGTCAAAGCCGGTCTGACGTGGGAAGCCATTGGCCACACCACCCAGCGACGTAACAGTATCACGCAGGGCGCGATCGTTCATGTCGAGCACACGGCGCCAAGTCACGCGACGCTCGTCGATTTCCAGCTCGTTGCCCCAATAAATGTGGTTGTCGATCATCGCTGACAGCAGGTTGTGTGCCGAAGTTATTGCGTGGAAATCGCCTGTGAAGTGCAGGTTCATCTCTTCCATTGGCACAATTTGCGCGTAGCCACCGCCTGCCGCGCCGCCCTTCATGCCGAAGTTTGGCCCCAGGGAGGCTTCGCGGATACACACAGCTGCTTTCTTGCCAATCGCGTTCAGGCCGTCACCCAAGCCAACGGTGGTGGTGGTTTTACCTTCACCTGCCGGGGTTGGGTTGATCGCGGTCACAAGGATCAACTTACCGTTTTCACGATCCTGGACCGAGTTGATGAACTCCTGGCTGATCTTGGCTTTGTCGTGGCCGTACGGCAGCAGATCATCACTGCCAATACCCAGCTTGGCGCCAATGTCCTGGATGGGCTGTTTCTTCGCCTCGCGGGCGATTTGGATATCCGTCTTAAAGCTCATGATGGTCCCTGTCATATAATTTGACGCTCTCTCACCTCATTTGTAGCGCCGAAAAAGTGGCAATGAGATGCGTTTCCGACATATCCGGCACTTCTAGCGTCGGCATGAGAGGCGTCGGTTTCGTTTTGGAGACGTTACGTCAGGATCGGGGACAAGGACCACCCCTAGTTGATCAGGATTTGCGGGCGCGTTCCAGATGGCTCCAGATCGGCTGATCCGGCACAAACAAGCGCATGTTATCACCCACGGAAAGCTTGCCCAATCGTTCGACCCAAGCGGTCACGCCGCGCTTGTCTTTGGCCGCAGTCTTGAACTTGGGACCATATCCGGGGTGAACACCTTCGATCACGCGACCAGGCAGCACACAGGGGCGGTTTTCCATGTCCACTGTGATCGTCACACCATCCGGCCCCTGCAGGCGCGAGTTGGGTGGCACATGGGTGAAATCAGGTATGCCCTTGAGCACAATCGACGCGCCAACCCAAGCAGGATCAACTGCGTCCAACCCCATCTCCTTGGCGATCATGTCCAGCTCCTCCTGAGACAACACCGACAGTTGGCGTACATTCATGATTTCTGTGCCGCGCTCATAAAGTGCTTTCACGCGCACGCAAGAAGGACGTGTGATACCAGAATGAAATTCACCAGCATCCCCGCCAAGCGCAAGGTCCAACGCCGAAACAGACACTGCACTCAGATTTTCTTCGGAGTTGGCCACGCGGCCAAGCCAGACCACCTCAGCTTCAAAAGTTGTGGGTTTCAATGCAGGCATGTCGCGCTCCTCAATGCAGTTCTGAGGAGATACCTAGGGGTAGGATCACGCTCAGACAACCAAAGATAGCTGATGACACTGTTCAACTTCTGTGAGCACGACGCTTCAATAGCAAAACCCCGAAGCGCCCTCACGCTCCGGGGTTTCATGGTCTTGGGCCTGTCCCTCAGGTTAGGCGGTGGGTTCCGGCTCCAGTCCGCCGTCCCCACTTGGTTTATTACGTGGCTTGGTTTTCGGAATGGCGGTCACGCTCGACGCATTGCCTTCGTCATTGCCATCGTCGTCATCGTCGGCATGAGGTGGCTCACCATTCATGACGCGTTTGATTTCATCACCGGTCAGAGTTTCGTATTCCAGCAAGCCCTGGGCAAGACGCTCAAACTCTTCGCCTTTGTCTTTGATGATGCCAACTGCGCGTTCATAACCTTCGTCAATCAAGCGCTTCACTTCGGATTCGATCATCTCTTTGGTGGCGGCAGACACCGAGAAACCACCGGTGCTGCCCTGATAGCCAGCCGCCGCTTCTTGATAATCAATATTGCCAACTTTGTCGGACATGCCCCACTGCATCACCATGGCGCGTGCCAGACCTGAGGCTTGCTGAATATCGCCAGCCGGACCGTTTGACACTTCGTCTTCACCATACTTGATGATCTCAGCCGCCTTGCCAGCCATCGCCATGGCCAGACGCTGATGACATTCTTCCTTGAACATGTTCAGGCGGTCCATTTCGGGCAGGCTCATCACCATACCCAATGCGCCGCCGCGTGGAATGATTGTGGCTTTATAGACTGGGTCACATTTTGGCAGGTGAATGCCCACAATGGCATGGCCCGCTTCGTGATACGCAGTCATTTCCTTTTGCTCTTGAGTCATAACCATGCTGCGGCGCTCGGCACCCATCATGATCTTGTCCTTGGCAAATTCAAAATCTTCCATGGTGACAAACCGGCGACCAACACGGGCCGCGGTCAAAGCCGCCTCATTCACAAGGTTGGCGAGATCTGCACCGGAGAAGCCTGGTGTCCCGCGCGCGATGATGCGCAGGTCAACGTCAGGGCCCAGAGGCGTTTTACGGGCGTGCACACCGAGAATTTTTTCACGGCCTTTGATGTCAGGATTGCCGACGGTCACGTTGCGGTCAAAACGGCCGGGACGCAGCAGCGCAGGATCCAACACGTCTTTGCGGTTTGTCGCGGCGAGAATGATCACACCTTCGTTGGCTTCAAAGCCGTCCATCTCCACCAGCAGTTGGTTGAGAGTCTGCTCACGCTCGTCGTTGCCACCGCCATAACCGGCGCCACGATGACGACCCACGGCGTCAATTTCGTCGATGAAGACAATACAGGGCGCGTTTTTCTTGGCTTGTTCAAACATGTCACGGACACGAGACGCGCCCACACCCACAAACATTTCAACAAAGTCGGAACCGGAGATGGTGAAAAACGGCACGCCGGCTTCGCCTGCAATCGCACGAGCGAGAAGGGTTTTACCAGTGCCGGGAGGGCCAACAAGCAAAGCGCCTTTGGGAATTTTGCCGCCGAGGCGGGAGAATTTCTGCGGGTTGCGCAAGAATTCGACAATCTCTTCCAGTTCTTCTTTGGCCTCATCAATGCCAGCCACATCGTCAAAGGTTACGCGGCCATGCTTTTCGGTCAGCATCTTGGCTTTGGATTTGCCAAAGCCCATCGCGCCGCCTTTGCCGCCGCCTTGCATGCGGTTCATGAAGTAAATCCAGACCCCGATCAGCAGGAGGAAAGGCAGGAGGCTGAGTAGAAAGGCTTGCAGACCAGAGGTTTCCTGGCTCTCTGCGCGCACGGGAATACCTTTGTTGATCAGCAGGTTGGTTACCTCAGCATCAGATGGCTTCACAGCAACAAAGCTGGAGCCTTCTTTGGTGGTGTAGCGTACCTTTTCGCCGTCCAGCGTCACGCTGGCGACCTGGTCTGCATCCACCGAAGCCACAAACTCCGAATAGCTGATGTCGCGGCTTTGCAGCGAGCTGCTGTCTCCGCTGAACAAGTTGAACAAAGCCAGGATCAGCAAAAACAGCACGACCCAGAAAGCTACATTTCTCGCATTGCCCAAGGCAAGTCTCCCTTTCAGAACGCCCGTGACCTATCACGAGCGTGTACAGAGTTAAATAGAGATCGCGAGGCCGTAATCAATGCGATTGTGCGCAATTTCAGGCGCAAAGCGCGGCCTGTGTTGTTTATGTGCGCAGAAGCTGTGCGGTCCAACCGGCGGAGAGCCCGGCCAAAGGTGCGGCGATCAAACGGTCCCCTTGCCAAAGTGCAGGGGTGGCCCAGAGGCTTTGACGGATATGTCCAGTATCGCGCCAATCCGGAATTTTTGCGAGTCCTTCTTTCCCAAGCGCCTTTATTTGCAAGGCATCAGAGGGGGGGGCACCGTCATTGCGCAAGCCCCAACGGCCATCCCAGAGCCCGTCGGATGCAGCCACTTCATCTCTCACGGCGGCCCATTCGCGGGTTATGCGCAGGCTGTTTTTGCTTGGCACAATCAAACAGCCGTGAAGCGGCGTTGGCACGTCCGAGACCATCACCTCTTGCAATGGGCGGAACCGAGGCCGGTAATCTTGACCAGACACGTGGCAAAGCGCATCGGCGAAGACCTTGCTGCGCAACGCTTCAGGCACAGCGGCAAAAGCAGCCCGGTCGGCAACCATGTCTCCAATACTGTCCTGCACAAACAGCTTGCCAATCTGCGCTTCGGCCCATTGTAAGATGTCTTTCTGGCGCTGCATGTGCGCGGCGGTTTGCGCCAGCCGTTCTGATGTGAGGCCCAGAGGAGCCAAAGTTTCAAACATCTGACGCGCCTTCACACGATCAAATTGCGTATCCTTATTGCTGGGATCATCAGCCCAAAGAAGATTGTTTTCGCGCAAATACGCACGCAAATCGTCTCGGGATAGATCCAGCAGCGGGCGCAGCCACGTGACCCCGTCTCTTTCTCGGCGCGCGGACATGCAGGCCAATCCGTCCACACCAGAGCCGCGCGACAGACGCATCAGGAATGTTTCTGCCTGATCATCTTTGGTGTGTCCCAAGGCAACATGGCTTAGATTGTACTCCTTGGCCCAAGTGGCAATGGCCTGACGTCGCCCATCTCGCGCGGCATTTTGCAAGTTGCCAGTTTTGTCCCAGGTCCAGTGGAGAATGTCGTGGGACAGGTTGTACTGTGCAGCATACTCGGAGACCAAATCCAGCTCGTCCGCCGCTGCCTTGCGCAGCCCGTGATTCACACTGACCACAGCCAAGTCTGTCTTGCCCCACTGTCGCAACAGGTCCAGCAAGGCCATGGAATCGCCGCCACCGCTGACGGCGACACCGATACAATTGGGAATGTCTGTACCAAACACCCGATCAAAGGCGCTTGAAAGCTCGTTTAAGAGCACTGCAAAGTGACCATCTCGCTCTGTGCGGCGGTCTGATGCTCCGAGCCAGGATAGCGCACACCCACTTCATTAAGGGTCACGCAGGCCTCATTTGTTTGGCCCAATGCTCCAAGAGATTTGCCAAGCCGAAACAGCGCCTCTGGGGCTGTGCCTGCCTGTGGCGCGCCGGAATAGGCCTCAAGGAAGGCCCGTGCCGCACCAGTCAAATCGGTTTTACCCTCAAGCGCTTGGCCCCGGCGCAGATGCGCTTCGGCCTCAAGCGGGCTGCCTGGGTAGGTCTGAACAAACGTGGCAAACTGATCCGCCGCCGCGCCAAACTCACCAGCGTCCAACGCGGTCATGGCACGATTGAAATCCGTCTCTTCACCAACGGCGAGTTCGGTTGGCGCACCATCGCCGGAGCCGGTGTCATCGCCGCCACCTGTCGATGGTAAGCTGTCCACATCGCCGCCCAGGGTAGTGGTTTCACCCAACTGGCTCAGATCGCCGCCTTCAAGCTCCACAAGCCGGAACTCCAGATCGCCAATGCGGTTGGTGCCATCGGTCACAACCCGTTCCACACGATGTTGCAGCTGTTCGGTTTTGCCGGTCAGTACTTGCAGCTGTCGTTCGATCACGTCCACCCGCTCCAGCGTGGTGGCGCCAGTCACAATGGTGCCTGCAGAGCCGGTGGTGGACAGCTCGCGTTTGAGGTGCTGCATTTCCACATAAAGCACGGAGAGTTGCTGGCGGATGTCCGCCAGCGTTTCTTCACGTGTCTGGGCCACGCCCATCATCGGCGCCACGGCAAGCGCAAGCGCGCTTAGAGAAGCAAATACGTGCGCTTTCATCTGTCTATTACCCCGACAGGTTGGCTGTCAGCACTGTAACCGCGCGGCGGTTTTGGGCGTAACAGCTTTCTTCTGAACAAATTTCAATTGGACGCTCTTTGCCGTAGCTCAGGGTGCGAATGCGGTTTGACGCCACCCCTTGGGACACCAAAAGCTCCTGAACCGCGCTGGCGCGGCGTGCGCCCAGCGCCAAGTTATACTCGCGGGTGCCCTGCTCATCGGCGTGCCCTTCGATCACAGCCACATAATCTGTGTTCTGCATCAGCCAATTGGCCTGTGCCAGCACAACCAAACGGCCCTGCTCGCTCAAAGTGGACTGATCCACCACAAACAGCACCCGGTCGCCAACAGCCTCTTGGAAGTAGGCGATGGAGGATGGATCGGCGTTGCTGCCCAGGTCGCTGCCGGTGCCTGCGCCAAAGTCGTCATCGTTGCCAAACCCACCTGGGTCCGTACAGGCCGCCAAGGATAGTGCGGCCACTGTCAGCACTGCTTTTGTCCATAGTTTCATGCGTATTGCCTCGCCTCTATACCCGTCGTTTTTGCATTCTGCGTTCTTCTTATGACGAAGTCTTATCACAAGCTGCTGTGCAAGCAAAACGCGGGTGTTTCTTACTTTACTGCAGCGGTGACCAGCTGGGATCAGAGCCCCCGCCGTTGATCTTCACCGGTTTCAAATTCCGTCCTGATACGTCCACAGAATAAAGCGAGGCCGCACCGCCTGCGCCACGGGTTTCGCGGGTGAACATGATCACACGGCCGTTGGGCGACCAGGTGGGGCCTTCATCCAGGAACGACGCTGTCAACAGGCGCTCTTCGCTGCCATCGGTGCGCATCACGCCAATGTGGAAGCGGCCTTTATGTTGTTTGGTGAAAGCAATCAGATCGCCGCGTGGTGACCAAACCGGCGTGCCGTACCGGCCTTTGCCAAAGCTGATGCGCGTGGCCTCACCGCCGCGCGAGGACATCACATAAATCTGCTGCGAGCCAGACCGGTCACTTTCAAAGACAATTTTGCTGCCATCCGGGCTGTAGCTTGGCGCTGTTTCAATCGACGGGGTGGAGGTGAGACGCTGTCGTTTGCCTGAGCCGATATCCATTTTATAGAGGTCAGTGTTACCGCCTTCGGTGACCGACATCACCACGCTTTTGCCATCCGGGCTGAAACGCGGCGCAAAGCTCATGGTGCCGCTTTCGTTTGAGAGCACTTTACGGCGCACCGAGCCCACATCCAGCACGTAAACCTGCGGGAAGCCGGTTTCATAGCTGGTGTACAGCACGCGATCACCCGTTGGAGAGAACCGCGGTGCCAGCACAATTGAACTGCTGTCTGTCAGATATTGCAAGTTGGCGCCGTCGTAATCCATCACCGCCAGACGTTTCTTGCGATTGTTCTTGGGGCCAGTCTCCGCAACATACACCACACGGCTGTCAAAATAGCCGCCTTCACCAGTGATCCGCGCGTAGACCGCATCCGCCACTTTGTGTGCCATGCGGCGCCAGCCATCGGTGGTGCCTTTGAAGCGCAACCCGTTGCCCAGTTCGGTGCCGGCAAACACATCATAGACGCGGAACTTCACCTCAAGCTGATTGCCGCTCACGGATACACCGCCGGTGATCAGCGCCTGTGCGTTGACCGCTTTCCAGTCGGCAAATTGCACTGGGCTGCCAAAATTGGTGATCGAAGAGATATGGGCCTTGGCCGGGATTTCCCGGAACAGGCCTGTGCCGTTAAGGTCCGCCGCAATCACGCGACTGATGTCCTTGGCCACCTGATTGGAGCCTGGGGTTTCTGCCACAAAATCCGGCACCGCATAGGGCATCGGTTCAATCACACCATCGGTGATTTCGATGCGCAGGGGCTGGCTTTGGGCCGTCACCGGATGGGCAAACTGGCCCATCGTCAGGATCCCGATCACTAGGGTCGCAAAAAGTCTCATCATCTGGACCTCATTTTCTCCGGGTTAAATGTAATTTCAACATCCCGCCAATGGTCATACTTTTCCGCTGGTAGGTCGTATCCGCTTTTCTGACAGCGCAGCACAGCGCGGCGCGCCGCAGCAAAGGCGGTTTTGGCAGCCGCGTCATCGCCACCCTCATAGCTCAACATGCGAATGTCACCCTGCACCTTGCCGTTCTGATCAAGGTTCAGCCCCACCACAACAGTCACATCCGCAGCACGGGAACCAACATCAACAACCCAACACTGCTGCACAGCCACCCGCAGACCGTCTTTCTCGCCACGGGTGAGCGGCGGGCCAGATGGGGCGGTTGGGGTCGACTCGGTTGGCGCTGCAGCTTCAGCCAGCGCCGCGGCAATCGCATCTTCGGCTGGGGTTGGCTTTGGCTCTGTCACACTTGGACGCAGGCGTGGGCGCACAGAGCGGGTTGGTGCTGCGCTGGCCACCTCATCCTGTTTTGGCTCGGTAGCAATTTCCGTCGAGGCGGCTTCTGGGGCGGTGTCTTCTTTCACTTCTGCCGCAGCCTCGCCCGCCTCATCCGGTCGGGTGGCTTCCTGTAAGGCATCGGCAATTGCGGTGTCTGGATCCGGCTGCGCCACAGGTTCGGGCGCCACACGTTCCACCGGTGCGGGCACAGGTTTGACTGGCGTGTCTGGGATAATGACAGCTGTATCGGTCTCCGGTGTGGGAAGTTGTGGCGTGGGCTCTGCGGCCACCTCTGGCTCCGGCGGTGTTGGCTCCGCTAGCTCAGTTACATCAGGCGCAACTTCAGGCTCGACCGCGATGGGTTCGATAGGTTCTGGCTGCGGCACCACCGCATCCTCCGGCGCAGTCACCTCCGGCGCGGGCTCGGTTTCTGCCGGCGGCTGCGGCAAGGCAATCTCAGTAGAGGTCTCCGGGGCCTGTTGGCTTTGCGACAGCGCATCAAACTCAGCCGAAGAAATCATGGCGACATCCACGACCTCCATAGGCGGCGGATCGGAGTCAAACACCCCGCCCAACAACACCCAGCCAATCAGGCCGGTGTGGGCAACGCCCGAGATATAATGCCCGATATGCACGTGCGCGCCCTAGTTGTCCGTCCCGGTTGGGTCAGTACCATCCAATGCCGGACCGCCCATGTCGGTTACAAGGCCCACATCGTTAAAACCACCCGCGTTCAAGGCGCCCATGACCTGCACCACGGCCTCATAAGGTATTGCGCCATCCGCCCGCAGATACACCCGATCTGATTCACGCTCAGCCGCCACGGCGCGCAGTTTCGGGATCAGATCTTCGGCAGCCACGGCGGTGGTCATGATGGTGATGCCAAGGTTGGCATCAATTGTTATGGTCAGCGGCTCTTCCTGCTCGCCCGGCAGCGGGTTGGCTGCGGTTTTGGGCAGCTCCACCGGCACGCCCACGGTCATGAGCGGCGCAGCGACCATAAAGATAATGAGCAGCACCAACATCACATCCACAAACGGTGTGACGTTGATCTCACTCATCGGCTGGCTGCTGCGGCGATTGCGACGGCGGCGTTTTCCACCTCCGCCACCTGATTTCATGACACCGGCGCCCATGGCTTAGGCGTCCAACTGGCGGCTGAGGATGGTGGCAAACTCATCGGCGAAGGCTTCATAGCCTGACACGATCCGGTCGCTGTCCGCGCTGAGTTTGTTGTAGAAAATCACCGCCGGAATAGCCGCCAGCAGACCCAGTCCGGTGGCGAGCAACGCCTCGGCAATGCCGGGTGCCACAACAGCGAGGTTGGTGTTTTGCTGCGCCGCAATCTCGATAAAGGCATTCATGATGCCCCAGACGGTGCCGAACAATCCAACAAATGGCGCGGTAGAGCCAACGGTGGCGAGGATTGGCAAACCGTGCTGTAGTTCATCCGCCTCTTTGGCAATGGCCACATCCATAGAGCGGTCAATCCGGCTGGTGGCATTGGCAATCAACCCGCCATCCTGTCGGTGACTGCGCTGCCACTCGACCATGCCCGAGGCAAAGACGCGCGCGGAGCGTCCCTTTGGTTCTGGCCCCATCTCCTCAAAGAGTTTGTCCAGCGGCTCGCCAGACCAAAAGGACCGATCAAACCGGGCTGCTTCGCGGCGGGCCTTGCGGTACATGATGTGTTTCTGGAAAATCACCGACCAAGACCAGAAGGATGCCACAATCAGCATCACCATCACCAGTTTTACGGTTAAAGTTGCGCGCGCAAAAAGTGCCCACATCGAGAAATCGACTGCTGCGTGTTCCATATAGCCTGCTCTGCTCTGTGGCCCTCTGTCGGGGCCTTGTTTGCAGGCAAACGTAGACGGTTTCTACGGGGAAAGCCAATAAATTGGCGTCGCTCGCGGGAATTTGCCCGCTTTAGTGCACCATTTGGCGGATATTTGCCGGTAAACGCACCGGTTGGCCTGTTTCATTCATACAGACCACCGTGACCATGGCGTGAAACAGCACTTCTTCGCCACGCTTCACGTGTTGCTCCATCACCAAACGCGCGGCGGTGACATTGGCCACTTCGGTCTCCACAGTCAGTAAGTCGTCGAGCACCGCACTGCCAAGATAGTCGCACTCCACGCGGCGCACGGCAAAGACAATGCCTTCAGCCTTCATTTTGTGTTGATCCATGCCAATCTCGCGCACCCATTCGCTGCGGCCGCGCTCGATGAACTTGAGGTAATTGGCATAATAGACAATGCCCGCCATGTCGGTGTCCTCGTAGTAGACGCGGATCGGCAAGGTGTAAGACATTGGCGGCTCTCCTAAACTCAACTTGAGATAGGCGTATGGGGAAAATGCCCCTTGGGCAACATTGTTTTTATTCGGCCTCCACTGGAATCAAATGTACATCGCGCTGCGGGAATGGGATCGAAATGCCCTCGGCGTCAAAGCGCTCTTTGACCTGTCCGGTGAGCCCCCAATAGACATCCCAATAGTCTTCCGTGGCGACCCAGGGGCGGCAGAACAAGTTGACCGAACTGTCGCCCAACTCCCCCACAAAAATCTCCGAAGCGGGATCTTTGAGACAGCGCGGGTCAGCCGCGACCAGGGTTTTAAGCACCTCGATGGCCTGCGGCGCATTGTCGGAATAGGCAATGCCAAACACCAGATCGACCCGCCGGGTTTGGGCTGCGCTGACATTGGTGATCACATCGCCCCAGATTTTGGAGTTTGGCACGACAATGATCTGGTTGTCGAAAGTGCGGATTTGAGTGGAGACCACCGACATGTCATCCACAACACCACTGGCGCCGGAGACCTCGATGTAGTCGCCGGTGTCAAACGGCTTAAGCACCATGATCATCAACCCGCTGGCCAGATTGCCGAGCGTGTCCTGCAAGGCAAAGCCAAGGATAAAGCTTAGGCCGCCAAAGACAGCAAACAGCGGGGTGACGTTCACGCCCGCTACGCCCAAAGCGACCATCAAGCCAACCACCACTGTGATCCAATAGACCACAGTCAGCACAAAGCCCTGCAGCAGTTTGGACATCGCCGGCAGACGGCTCAGCCCACGCGCAGCGAGATTGCGCACAAAACGAGCAATGAACAACAGAACAAATAGGGCGACCAAAAACACGCCAACTTGGATCAAAAGGCCAAGTCCGCCGTCGAGAGAGGTTAGCCAGCCCATCGCAATTGCAGCCAAAGTGCGGGCATCAGTGGCCCTCAGCGTGGCGGAGGCCGTGGCAGACAGAAATTTCTGATGCGGTGAAATGTCGTCCGTTGCACCGCCTTTTGCGCTCCAGTTGGATAGGACGGCCTTATAATTGGCAGCCACGCGGGCATGCTCTTCCGAAACGGCTGCCACTTGCCGCCGCGCCGTCTCGGCGGCATCACCGGACAAGCCCTCAAGCGCCACATTCAGATCAATGAACTTGCCCATGCTGTTGGATGTGTGCCCCTGCCAAACCTCCGCCAAATCTGCCAACTGCGAGATGGTTAGAGGAACAACGTATAACTCCAAACTGGATGTCGGCACTTCAAGGGCGCTGGCTTTGGACATCATGTCCTCAGAGGAAGCTTGTGCCGTGGCAGCCCAAACGCCAAACACCAAGCACATCAACAAACGTGACACACCGTCAAAATTTCTGCACAAAAATCTCATCTCAAATGCCTCATCAAATGCGGGAAGCTTTGGACACTCTTTCGCCAAGCCGCCCAAAACTCAAGGTTTTTGGGCGGCTTCTCTACTTACTGCGGTCCTTTTTGGCTGCCCCTAACCGCCAACACCGGCAAAGCGCACGCCACTCAAATCGGCCATCTCGCGCTTCCACGTAGTGATGTCATTCGGGTTCAAATCCGACAGGCTGCTGTGTCCGCAGGCCCGTGCCAGCACCTGCATCAGCTCAACGCTGGCGCCAAAATAGCGCGCGAGCTTCTCAGCCCCGATCTGCACATCCAGCTTCTTGCGCAGCTCGGGCTTTTGCGTGGCAATGCCCACCGGGCAGTTGTTGGAGTTGCACATGCGCGCCGCGATGCAGCCGACCGCCTGCATGGCAGAGTTGGACACCGCCACTGCGTCAGCGCCCAGCGCCATGGCTTTCACAAAATCCTCCGCAACGCGCAGGCCACCGGTGATCACCAACGAGACTTCACCGCCGGTTTTGGCATCCAGATGCTTGCGCGCCCGCGCCAAGGCCGGGATGGTTGGAACAGAGATGTTGTCTCTGAAAATCAACGGCGCAGCCCCGGTGCCGCCACCACGGCCATCAAGGATGATGTAATCCGCACCCGCTTCGAGCGCGAAGTCGATGTCGGCTTCGATGTGGTTGGCTGAGAGCTTAAAGCCAATGGGAATGCCACCAGAACGTTCGCGCACTTCATCGGCGATGCGAGCAAAATCCTGTGGCGTGTGCAACTCCGGGAAGGTCGATGGCGACACCGCGCTTTGGCCGGGCACCAAGCCACGCACCTCGGCAATTTTGCCCTGCACCTTTTCGCCCGGCAAATGCCCGCCGGTGCCAGTCTTCGCGCCTTGCCCACCTTTGAAATGGAACGCTTGCACCCGCTCGACCAGCTCTGGCCTCCAGCCAAATTGGGCAGAGGCCAGCTCATAGAAATAACGTGAGTTCTCCGCTTGCTCCTCCGGCAACATCCCACCTTCACCGGAACAAATCCCCGTGCCTGCCACTTCTGCTCCACGCGCAAGGGCCGTTTTGGCCTCTTCCGAGAGTGCGCCGTAGCTCATGTCTGAAACAAACAGCGGGATGTCCAATTGGAGCGGTTTTGCAGCACGGGGGCCAATGACCACGAATGTATCCACGTGGGCATTGTCCAACAGCGGCTTACGAGCCACTTGGGCTGGCAGTATCTGAATGTCATCCCACAGCGGCAGGTCTTTGCGTGGCACTCCCATCGAGCCCATCTCGCCGTGATGCCCCAGTTTGCTCAATCCGTCCTTTGCCAGCTCGTGAATACGGGCCACGGTGGGCTCTTCGGGGGTCGGCACTGCCTGAGGCACTTCCGATTGGGGAGCTGGGGCTGGATCACCCGCTTTGGCATCCGTGATCCGGGCGTGCGCCCCGTCACAAAACGGCGCATTGGCGCTGGCCTTGCACTGGCACAGATGCGCCGGGCCACTTTTCTCTGCAGTGAATTTTTGCGGCTTCATCGCTGTGCCAGCGTGACTGCCGTCACAAAACGGTTGGTTCTTGGACCTCCCGCAACTGCACCAAAAATAGGTTTTGCCGTCTTCCAGATCCACTTTGACGGGTCGGGTCGCCGCAATAATGGGCACATCACCTGCCATGTCACACTCCTTGTTCGCGTTTGGCTACACAAACAGAGTGCCTCAAAAGGATGTGTCAAAAAACCGGTACAACCGCACACGAAACACTGCATAAATGCACGTCAAGGACAAATTACCGCGATTGGAGTGCAAAATTGCGGAGACTATCCCAATCGCAGCCGCGCAAACAGACGCAGCGCATGGCTGGCATCCCCGGACGCGACCGGCATCATCCGGTCATAAGCGGCCGCAATCACCGCTGCGATCTCAGGGCGTAACACAGTGGCACCATTGTCCGGCACCACGGCCAAAGGAGAAGTGTCCGCAAACGCTTTTGGCCCCCAAGTTACAATAGTTTGGACCGCTTCACCTAGAGCCAAGGATTCGGCTGGGATCTGGGACATAGCATCATTCATGCGCAAGAATACAAACGCCGCTTGGATACTGCCGTCATTGTCAAAGCGGAACCCACGGTATTGGGTGGCATCCGCCTCTTGCAGTCGGCCAACTAGCGGCTTCAGATCGGGAATAAGGCGCTCAAGGTCCGGCACTTCCAGAAGCTCGTCCCACTCCCGAAAGAAGAACATCATCAAGTTGCTGCCGAGCTCCGGATCGGTTTCCGCCATTTGGTGGCCAACCAAAGTGACCACCGCTTCAAGCGCGCCTTTGACAATTTCCAGCGTCGCGTCCTCAACACCGAACACCACTGGCGAAATCGGGCGTCCCCAGCGGGCAAACCCATAGCTGCCGTCGTGGCGGGTAAAGAGAGTTTCAACGTCCTGCGGTGTCATATGCGGCTCCTGTCAGATCGTCCGCTATGTGCCGCCAAGCCAGACCTAAAGCAAGCCCTTAGGTGAGCTCGCTGGCCCAGGGCGGATTGGCGCCGGCCCGTGATACGGTCACGCCTGCCACCTTGGCGCCAAAAGCCAGCGCGGCGGCGGCGTCCTCCAGCGACAGGTCCCGCACCTTGGCTTTGGTCAGAACACCAAGCTCTGCCAGTTTGGACAAGACACCGGCGTTAAACGTGTCACCCGCGCCAACTGTATCGACAACCTCTGCCTTCTCAGCCGCTACGGACAACTTGTGACCACTTGCCAGATAACCGTCCGCGCCGTCGCCGCCACGGGTCACCAAAACCAGCGCCGGCCCCTGCGCGATCAGCTGCATGGCCCGCGCATCAAGCGTGTCGCCTTCTGGTACCAGCCATTTGAGGTCTTCATCAGACACTTTCACAATGTCCGCCTTGGCAAACATACGTGCCAAACGCGCGCGATAGGTCTTCTCATTGGCAATAAATCCCGGGCGTATATTGGGGTCAACCATCACCGCACGGCCCGCACTTTCACGCTCAAGCAACTCGGCATAGGTGTCCGCACAGGGCTCCACCGCCAGGCTAATTCCGCCAAAAAACAAAGCTTTGACTTTTGGCTCCACCGACACCAGGTCGGAGGGTTTAATCATACGGCCAGCGGTGTTTTCATCATAGAACGAATAGGTTGCCTGCCCGCTGCTGAGATGCACAAAGGCCATGGTCGACGGGCGCTTTGCCCGGATCAGGGCTTTGGTGCTGACATTGCTGGCGACCAGTTCGGTCATCAAGATGTCGCCAAAGCTGTCGGTGGAAATGCCGCTGACCAACCCTACACGTGCGCCCAAACGGCCCAGCGCAACGGCGGTATTGAACACCGCGCCGCCCGCATGTGGTACAAACCCTGTGCCACCTTCGATGGTTGGACGGGGGATCATGTCAATCAGCGCTTCGCCGCAACACAGGATCATGTTTGCCTCCTTAGGTCAGCAATTTTGCGTAGTCACTCACCAAAAGATGGGTTGGTGCGACGTCTTCTTCGATCTCAGCAAACCGGCCAATCGGCTCGCGAAAAACATTGTCGGTCTCATCATCATTCACGGTGGAGACCTCGCCAATCAGCACGTCACCGCCCTCACCCCAAAATGCGTGCCAGTCTCCCGGCATCAGGGTCAGGCTTTCACCCGGTGCAAACTTCAGCTTCTCCCCCGGTGAAAATTCACGCGGGATGCCATCACACATCACCATGCCACCGCGGTCCTCAGCAAAGTTACCATCGTCATCAGAGCCATACAGCTCCACCACCATAGTGGCCCCGCCACGGTTAATAATGTCTTCCGCTTTGATCACATGGGTGTGCATCGGAGACAGCTGATCCTGCCGTGAAATCAACAACTTCTCAGCGTAGCACATGCCACCACCGCGTTGCAGGTCGGCCAGCCGCCCATTCCGCAGGGTGAATAGAAACAGCCCCATTTCGTCAAACCGGCCTGCGCCATAGTCCGTTATGTCCCAACCACAGCGTGCCATGATCAACGCCTCTGCCTCTTTGGCCCGCGCTTTGAACTCATCCGGCGTCCAATAGGCAAAAGCGGGCAGCTTGAAGCCATAAGAGCAGATCATGTCGTCCGCAGCCGCCATGATCTCATTGATGTTTGAGCGTTTCATTTCATTCTCCCAAAGTCGCTGGAGACCCAGTAACCTTTAGCGCTAACAAATTCCCATCTTCCCTATGCCACAAGATGGCTTTGGGGCAACGAAAAATAGCTGAAGAACAAAATTTGCGGCTGCTGCGCAAAGAAATGGGCCCCCGCGACGTGCACGAGGGCCTCATTGTTTAGAACGTGCGTACGTCTGTGATGATCTCAGCGCCAAAGCGATCACTCAAAATATGAGCGCAGATTTTCGCGGCAGTGTCTTCTGCCTTGGCCAAGCCACCTTCAGCTTTCATCGACTTGAACTGATCCAACAGAGCAAAGTCTTCTTCCGGCGCAGACCGGATGGTCGCTTGCATTCCAGTGTCGATCACACCAGGCGCAATACTTTCCGCTTTCAGGCCGGAAACAGCATCTTCGACCATCGCGCGCGCATGCATATCCATCGCAGCCTTCGTGGCACAGTAGACACTCCAGCCAGTGTAAGCGTTGCGCCCCGCGCCGCTGGAAATATGCGCAATCCGGCGCTGCGCGCCTTCGGTTGCGGCCACAAAGGCATCACTCAGGATCAGCGCTGCAGTCACGTTCACCGACACAGATTGTGCAATCTTACCCGCGTCCTGACGGCCAATTGGGGCGATGGGCTCGACAATACCTGCATTGTTGATCAACACCGCTTCACGTGCGCCTTCCAGGAAACCCGCAAACTCCGCGCCCGTTGCAAGGGCGCTCACCGACGCCGTGTCGCCCAGATCCAGTGCCACTTCGGTCAGGCCCGCCACATCCGCGCCAATACCGGAGCGGGACAGCCCCAACACCTCATAGCCCGCCTCGATCAAACAGCTCACCATGCCTGCTCCAAGCCCTTTGGAGTGGCCCGTGATAATCGCCTTTTTCATCATCTTGCTCCCACAAGTTAATTTGTGAACCATCTTTAAGCGGCAATGCCCACAAGGTGCAATTACTTGGTGATTAGGATGGCCCGAAAGTCATTCACATTTGTGAGCGTTGGCCCCGGCACCACCTGCGCGTCGATCTTCTCAAAGAAGCTATGCGCATCGTTTTGGGACAAGGCCTGTGCCGCATCCACGCCCTTTGCCTGCGCTGTTGTCAGAGTCTCTGGTCCAATCACAGCACCTGCAACTTCAGCGGCGCCATCGACGCCATCAGTGTCACAGGCAATCGCATGGATACCCTCCGCGCCCTCC
The DNA here is from genome assembly GCF_913054185.1 of uncultured Shimia sp. GTDB lineage: Bacteria > Pseudomonadota > Alphaproteobacteria > Rhodobacterales > Rhodobacteraceae > Shimia. The sequence continues at coordinate 116 of NZ_CAJXIV010000062.1, read as the reverse complement.
AGCGCCAACGCCAACGCCAGCGCAAACTCTGCATTGGGACCACCCACACCGTCGCCACGGCGGGTCACGGTCAACTCGCCACCAGACAACAAAACACGGGGGCCCCGCCCCACCTT
>NZ_CAJXIV010000061.1 GCF_913054185.1 uncultured Shimia sp. | reverse complement strand
GTTTGCATCCACATCGGCACCGTTGGGCGAGCTTGCCACTGCCCCACTCTTCAACGCCGTTTTTGCCGACATAGACAACGACGGCTGGCCGGACCTCTTCTTAACCACCTACCTGCAGGGCAACTATTGGTGGCGCAATGTGGAGGGAAGCTTCGGCTCTGAACCCCCCAAACCCGTGCCAAACAACCCGCAAACACCCCTGTCGCTCGCTGTGGCACTTGCGGATGTGGATGCCAACGGCACGTTGGATGTGGCGCTGGGCAACTGGGCGGCGGGCTGGTACCGCCGCATCCCGGGCGAAGAAAGCCGCAACCGCCTGATCCTTAACACCGACGGTGCCCTCACCGGCGAAACCTATGCCGACATGCCGGGCATCCCCGGCGAAACCTTGTCCATTTTGTTTTCGGATTTTGACGACGACGGCGCCACGGACCTGATTGTCGGCAACGACTTTGACATCCCAGACTATTTTTACCGCGGAGATGGCAAAGGTGGGTTTGCCATGCTCACGCAACCGCAGGGCCTGATCCCGCACACCACAACCACAACGATGGCCATCAAGACCGCAGACTTGGCCAACGACGGCTCCACTGACATCTACCTCGCACAGATTGCAGGGCGCTCATCCGGGGTGTCAGACACGCTAAAAATGCAGTCGCTTGGTCAATATTGCGATGGCATCCAAAATGCGGATGCCAAAGACCGCTGCCAGCAAAACATGGACATCAAATCCTGGTACAAGTCTGGCAATAATTTCGACCCTACGTATGCCAAAAACTGCCAAAAATTGTCCGGACGGGATCAGGTGGAATGCAAGGCGATGCTGGTCAAAGATCTGGCCATTCAAAAGCGCGATCCATCTATCTGTGAACTGATCCGCGCTGACCAGCCCATTCCCCGCGCCTATTGTGATTGGCACTTCCAGCCAACGCGCACCGCCACAGCGGAGGAAATTGCGCTCACGCACCCGCAAATCTTGCGCTCCAATGTCTTGCTGGCCCGCAATGGCGCAGGCTGGGAAGACCAGGCCGAAGCCCGCGGCTTGGACGTTGGCGGCTGGAGCTGGGACACCAAGATTGCTGACTTTGATCTGGACGGCTGGCAAGACGTCTACATCGTAAACGGCACATGGGTGCCAAACGAAGTCTCGCCCTCCAACCTCTTCTTCCACAACCAAGGCGACGGCTCCTTCACGGAGGCATCTGGGCCCTTTGGTCTCGAAGATTACCTGATGACCGCCAGCGCCACGCAGATCGATTTTGATAACGATGGCGATCTGGATTTGATCACCCATCCTGTGAATGGCCCGCTGGTGGCCTTCCGCAACAACGCCCAAGGCGCGGCGGTGGTGTTTCAACTTGAAGACCACATCGGCAACCGTGACGGCATCGGTGCACGTGTCACCATCACCGTGACGGATGGCGGCACGCAGACGCGCGAGCTGCAATTGGGTGGCGGCTTCATGAGCTTTGATGCGCCGCGCGCGCACTTTGGGCTGGGTGACCAAACCGAAGCCACCGGCGCGTCAGTCTCTTGGGCGGATGGCAGCACCACTTTCCTGAAGGGGCCGTTTCAAGCCGGGCACATCTACACCGTCGTGCGTCATCCGTAAGGTGGTGTTGCGTCGTTCGGGATCTTTCTAGCTCTCAATTTGCCTTCGCAAAACAGCTGCGATGCAGACGTAATACCGACGTCGATTTTTGGCGCGCAACGCCTGCGGTTGCTGCGTTTCTCTCTTGGCAATCCTCGTCTCTGACTCTGGCGCCCATCCCCCATTGATGGAGCTGCCAAATGTCAGAACACTCTTCCCGTCTTTCGTTGCCGTTTATCATGCCCTCACAGGCGCAAAAGCACGTCACGCACAATGAGGCTCTGCAAATTCTGGACATGATGGTTCAGACTGTTGTTGAAGCTTTTGACGCCACCGACCCGCCGTCGCAGCCCACCGACGGCGCCACTTGGGCACTTGGCGCGTCCCCTACGGCGGGGTGGTTGGGCCACGAGCATCACTTAGCCACTTGGACCAATGGGGCCTGGCTTTTTATGCCACTCCAGGAAGGTTTTATGGCGGTTGAACGCGGTAGCACTGAAATTGTCATTTGGGATGGAACCATTTGGAAACCAGCGGAAATCTCCGAAGCGTCAAACCTGAATGGCGTGGGTGTGAATACGGGGTTTGATACCACCAACCGTCTTTCCGTTTCGTCACAAGCCACTCTGCTGACCCATGAGGGCGCAGGCCATCAGGTGAAAATCAACAAGGCCACGGACACCGACACTGCAAGCCTGCTGTTTCAGACCGACTGGTCCGGTCGGGCTGAGATGGGCACCTCAGGCAGCGATGCGTTTTCTATCAAAGTCAGCCCCGACGGGGCTTCATGGACTACCGGCTTACAATTTGACGCCTCAACAGGAATTCCCAATGCTCCTGAGGGTTTAGATGTGGGCGGCTCCCTTTCCGGCACCGCTGTCACACAAGGCAACATGGACACCACAGAGGGGCGTATCCTCAAAGTCGGCGACGGTGGGGTCTTGGGGGACGCGGTGCAGGTCAGCGGCGGTGCCGACCTGCACACACGTGGTCTCGCGTGTGGCAACTACGTTGCAGTTGCCTCTGTCACAGACGGCCTACCTGAAACCGCCGCGTACTGGCATTCGCTGATGATGTCCTCCAGAGAAAATGGCTTTTTGTCAGGAATCGCCATTCGTAATGCCGCAAATCTCGCGTCTCAGCGGTGTTGGTTTGGCACGGGTGGCACCGCAACCGACCCGATCGTTTGGACAGAGTTCTGGCACAAAAGTAACACCACGGTCGACACCAATGGTTTCTTGAAAGAAGCCAGCCCGATCGTGCGGTTGAAATCCTCCGGCATCGAAGAGCCAGCGGACCCGCTGAATGCAGATTTTTCTCGTCTTGGTACCGGTCTGTACCAAATATCAAATGTGCCTCCGTTGGCAGTCGCAGGATGGCAGATTGAAGTGCCACTAGATGCCAACGGCAACCGTATTGTTTTTGTGGATGCCCAATATGATGCCACAGATCAGGTGCTGAGCGTCACAACATCGCACGTTGTTTGGGACGGTTGTTGGGCGGCAGGAACTGCCAGGGACATTCCAGAAAACCGGTGGGTGGATTTGCGTTTTGTGTCCCAGAACGAAGATGCCAGCGAGCTTTGACGTCGGCTGGATAGGTGGTCCACAACGCCTGTGTGTGGGCCACAACTCTCCGCTCCAGTTAACCTTTGGCACCTTGCCCGCGGGAATAGACATCCTCATAGCGGATGATGTCGTCTTCACCAAGGTATGACCCAGTCTGCACTTCGATCAAAACCATTGGCACCTTGCCTGGGTTTTCCATCCGGTGCGTTGCACCCAATGGGATGTAGACTGATTGGTTTTCCGTCACCAGTTTGACCTCTTCGTCAATTGTGACCTGTGCGGTGCCCTCTACAACTATCCAATGCTCAGATCGGTGATGGTGGCTCTGCAAACTCAGGGCCGCGCCAGGATGCACGTGAATGCGTTTCACCTGAAAACGTCCACCGACCACCAAGCTCTCAAACCAGCCCCACGGGCGGTAGTCGCGTGGTAGAATTTCGGCCTGTGATGCGCCTTTTTGCTTCAAGGCCACAACCGCCTTTTTCACGTCCTGGGCCCGGTCTTTATGCGCAACCAGCACTGCGTCTGGCATCGCAACGGCAATCACATCTTGCAGGCCGATGCCAACAAGTTGTTGCGCGTCATCTTCGGCGCGCAACAGCGTGTTTTCACATTCGATTGAGGTGGCAGGACCACTTGTAACAACGCCGTCACTGTCCGGACCACTTTCCAGCCAAACAGCGTCCCAACCACCAAGGTCGGACCAGGCGCCACTGAATGGCACAACAGACAGGTTTTCCGCTTTCTCCATGACCGCATAGTCAATGGAGATATCTTCCATCTCCGCCCATGCTTCTGGGTCAAGCCGGGTGAAACTGAGGTCTAACTCTGCCGCATCCACGGCTTTACGTGCACTGGCCAACATGCCGGGCGCATGTTTTTCAAAGGCTGCAATCAGCTTATCCGTGGCAAACAGGAAAATGCCTGCGTTCCAAAGATGCTGACCGCCAGCCAACAAACCTTCGGCTTTTTCGGCATCAGGCTTTTCGACAAAACTTTTAAGGGGCTGCGCAACAGGCGCAAAATCATCTTCTGGACTTTGGCTTAGCTCCAGCCAGCCATAGCCGGTTTCTGCCCGGTCGGGACGGATCCCAAAGGTGACCAGCTGGCCATTCGCGGCGGTGGGAGCCGCTGCGGCAACCGCCGCGCGGAACTGTTCAGCGTCCGGAATTACGTGATCCGAGGGAGCAACCAACATCAGCGCACCTGGTGTATCGGCTTCCAGCACCAAAGCTGAGGCCAAAATTGCCGGCGCGGTATTGCGCCCTTCCGGCTCGATTAGCGTCGCCGCTGCACTGATTTCTTTTGCTGCCAATTGTTCAATAACAATGAACCGAAAATCAGAGGCGGTGATCACCAATGGCGCGGCAAAACCGTCACCAGACAGGCGCTCAGCCGAGGCTTGAAACAGACTGTCTTCACCGGTCAGCTTGGCAAATTGCTTGGGATAACTTTTGCGACTTAGTGGCCAAAGCCGGGTTCCAGAGCCACCACAGAGGAGAAGAGGATGAATGATATGGGTCATGTGAAAAGTCCTTGGGTCGAAAAATTATCCGCGAAAGCTGTCCTGATTGTTGAGAAACCACTGATAGGTCTCTTTCAAACCGTCTTCCAATTGTACACGCGCTGTCCAGCCCATGTCACCTAGACGGCTCACATCCATCAGCTTTTTCTTGGTGCCATCAGGTTTGCTCAAGTCCTGTGTAATCCGCCCTGAATAACCGGTCACCTCAGCGACCATGTGGCCCAACTCTCCAATAGAAATGTCTGTGCCTGTTCCCACGTTGATGTGGCTCAACATTGGTTCCGTGTTGGCCTCATAGGTTTCTTTGTCCAGCTCCAGCACAAATAGGCTGGCCGCTGCCATGTCGTCAACGTGCAGGAATTCCCGCATGGGCTTGCCAGTGCCCCACATCACAACCTCTTCCTGCCCGCTCTGAGCGGCCTCATGGAAGCGGCGGATCAGGGCCGGCATAACGTGAGAATTTTCCGGATGGAAGTTGTCACCTGGCCCATAAAGATTTGTCGGCATCACTGAGCGGTAATCCACACCATGTTGCCGATTGTAGCTTTCACACAGTTTGATGCCCGCGATTTTGGCCACGGCATAGGGTTCATTGGTGGGTTCAAGCGTGCCAGTGAGCAGCGCGTTTTCCTTCATCGGCTGCGGTACAGCCTTGGGGTAGATGCAGGAACTGCCCAACTGCAACAACCGCTTAACACCCGCTGCAAAGGCCTGGTGAATAACATTGCATTCAATCATCAGGTTTTTGTAGATGAAGTCCGCCGGATAAGTGTTGTTGGCATGAATGCCGCCCACTTTGGCAGCTGCCAAGATCACAATGTCGGGTTTTTCGTCCTGCATAAACTCGCGCACAGCAACCTGATCGGTGAGATCAAGTTCAGCATGAGTGCGCGTGATCAACGTCAGATCTTCTTCCACGGCCTTGCGAACTTGAAGGCGACGCAATATTGCGCCACCAACCATGCCGCGATGTCCAGCTACGTAGATTTTTGTCATGTGGCCTCTTGGAGTTTTGGACTAGCTGAATGCTTCAGCCAGTCCAAATGCATTGATTAACCGTCTGTTTTGGAAAGAGTATAACCTTGGTTCTCAAGGATGCGCATTGTCTTACGAGCCAAAGCCACCCATTTTTCCTTATCATCCCGGAAAGGAGTGGAGGAATCGCTATCAGAATTTTGCGCGCGACACATGGACTGGGCGAGAGCAATCGCTGGCGGTTGTGTAATGGTTTTTTCGGTCATATTTATCTCCTATGAAAGTTTGTTTTGTGGGTCTTGGTAAAGCTTGGCGTCAAAATTGTTGTGCGCAGAGTTGTATCCAATCGATATTCGCGCTAGCGCATCCGTGTTTATTTAGATTTACCTCCTTCGATTCCCAATAGATCAAACTCTGAGTCGGAAAGGCCGGCTGGTGCTCGAGACCACGTTGCCTCACCACGTACCTTGCGGGCGGGCACACCAGCAAAAATGGAGTTTTCTGGCATGTTTGTTGTCAATATCGCTCCCGCTGCGAGAATTGAACCTTTTCCAATTCTGACGTCAGGCATGACAATGGTTTGCCGGCCAACCCAAACGTGATCCTCAATTTGGACAGATCGGCGTCCGCTGTTAATGACCGCCATTGTGTTTAGATCGATTATTCCATGTTGGTCATTGGACTGGACAAGAATGTCCCCCGACCATAGTCCATCCTCTCCCACAAAAATATCAGCATTGTCGCACACAATTTTGGCTTTGTTGATTGTTGTTCCGTTGCCAATTGACAGGCTGCTGTTGCGCCACATACGAACATCAAGGTTGAGTGGACCGCGTGAATGGATTTGAACTTTGCCTCGGCCGGGGCCGAGTGAGAAACGAAGTTTTCCGCGAAAATCGGACTGGCTCACTTCGATGCGGTAATTTTTACGCAATCCCGGGGCAGGCGACAAACTTACAGCGATACGGGAAATAACCTTCGGTGATGCCACAAGGACGGAGTCCTGGCACAGATGCCTCTGCGGGTCAGGAACAAGCTCTGCCAGGTCATATTCCACCAGTGTTTCGCTCATGTATATGCGGCGCCCCAATAGTCCGCCGGCTTTCCACAAAATGAGAACAGTTTTTGCACGTCCTCAGAGAGGGTTGCGCAGATTTCTTGGCGCCGTTCTTGAGAAATCTCGCCTACGGACCACTTCCGACTTGTGGCCTCCGGGCGTGAGCCGCGATTGTGTACTTTTTGTGGAATATCTGCCCCGAGGCAATCAACGCCGAGAAACTCGAAAATTGTGTCCAGCGTACCGGCAAAATCTGCTTTTAGGTCTTCAAGGAAAACCACCTGTATCTGATTGTCAGGAAAAACATCGAGGAATGCTGAAAGTTGGTAAAAATACCGAGTGCGATCGATGAACCGTTTGCGATGTGATGGTAACCCCAGAGACGCTTCAAGGTTGGTGTATTTTTGAGGTTGAGTGCGTGTCCAGTGATTAAAGTGAGACACGATGCGACTTAGGGGTTCACGTACAATATAAAGCAGTTTCATGTCGGGATTGTATTCAAAGATGCGTTCAGGAACTCCAGGGAATTCGTCTCTAAAAGAGTACTGGGGGGTGGTTTCAAAATAGACCTTTACACCTTCTTCGATCGGGAAGTTGGATTGATACCATTCCTCTCCACGATCAAAGCGGCTGGTGAAGTACATTAGTTCTTTTTCACGAGATCCAAAAATCTGTGGATGGAAATGCAAGTAATTGTGCAAGGAGGTCGACCCGGCTTTACCTGCTCCTATTGCGATAGTGTTAGGTAGTCTCATAGACTCAACCTTTCAAATAGTCTGATACGAGCCAAAGAATGCTTGGTCGAAATATAAGAAATCCCGGCTTTAGAAGGACCAGCCGAATGCATCGATTTCCTTCGCGTAGATATCTGCAACCCTGTCTCGCAGCTCCGTGTCGTAATACTTTTGATAAGGAACCGTTTTTTTCCCACGGGGCCCTCGCTTTAGCTCAGGGATCGGCGGTGCATCGAGATCAAGTTTTTGACAAATGCGATTATAATCCGCCGACATCGTATCATAGCGAATGTATTCATCCGCGACTGGCACACCATTTATGAAATAGATATGTGTATCCAGGCCAATTGTGAGATTGCTGTCATCTTCGGGGTTCATAAAAGCCCGAAACGCGGCGACGATCTCCTCTTCCGGCAAAGATTTGACCCCTGGGTTTCGGAAGTGGAACCAAGATACGGTCTTATCCCAGGGATTTCTAATGTTGCAAATTTTGGTGTAGCCTTCCCAAACCTCTGGCTCCAGTTGGGCCTTAATTTGGCTTGCTGGCATGTGATTATACCATTCATTTTTTTGCGCCACATCCGAACCACGGGCACCAACGATACCATAGTTTGAGATGGAGGCGTCACTAGCCACGTTTTCAGTAGGAAGTTTAACGTCAGGTGGCAAGCAATAGTCCTGCAAAGCGACCTCTACCGAGGTACCAGCTGTTTTTACTGTCTTAATGTAGATAAACTTCTTGGTGTGTGAAACTAGCATTCGATTATTCCTAGTATAGGTTTTCGGATAGGATTTGGTAGGCGTGAAAGCTCACCCGATTTCCACGCTTACCGGCACTTCCATCCCATGCTCCTTTAGAAGGGCATGGCGTCTGGCAACCTTCAGGTCCTCAGTCACCATTTCAGAGCACATTTCTTGCGCAGTGATCTCAGGAACCCAACCCAACTTTTGTTTGGCTTTGGTTGGATCGCCTAGCAAGGTTTCCACCTCCGCAGGGCGGAAATATAGCGGGTCAATACGCATCACTACATCACCCACGTTTAGTGCCGGCGCCATATTGCCTTCGATCGCCGCAACCGTGGCAATCTCATCTACACCGCTGCCTGAGAACTCCAGTGTGATGCCCAACTCCTCAGAAGACCACGTAATAAATTCGCGCACGGAATATTGCACACCGGTTGCAATCACATAGTCCTCAGGGCTTTCTTGCTGAAGCATCATCCACTGCATGCGCACATAATCTTTGGCATGGCCCCAATCGCGCAGGCTGTCGATGTTGCCCATGTAAAGACACGGCTCCAAGCCCTGGGCGATATTGGCGAGCCCGCGAGTGATTTTTCGGGTCACAAAAGTCTCGCCCCGGCGCGGGCTCTCGTGGTTGAACAGAATGCCGTTGCAGGCGTACATGCCGTAAGCTTCACGGTAGTTGACTGAGATCCAATAGCTGTAAAGCTTTGCCACGGCATAAGGGGAGCGTGGGTAGAACGGTGTTGTTTCTTTTTGTGGTGTTTCCTGCACCAAGCCATAAAGTTCAGATGTGGACGCCTGATAGAAACGGGTTTTCTTTTCTAGGCCCAAGAAGCGGATGGCCTCCAATAAGCGCAGCGTACCGATCGCATCAACATCAGCCGTGTATTCCGGCGCTTCAAAACTCACGGCAACATGGGACTGTGCGCCAAGGTTGTAGACCTCATCAGGCTCAACCTCTCGCATGATCCTGGTCAAGTTGGAGGTGTCGCTCAAATCACCATAATGCAGCTTGAAGTTTGCATTGTCGACGTGGGGGTCTTGATAGATGTGGTCAACACGGGCCGTATTGAACAAAGACGCGCGACGTTTGATGCCGTGTACTTCGTACCCTTTTTCGAGCAAAAACTCGGCCAAATATGATCCATCTTGTCCGGTGACACCGGTAATAAGTGCTTTTTTCATGTTCAAGTCCACTATTTAAAATTTGCTTGCATACTCATGCACGAGCCGGCTCCAAAACAGTTGGGGAGAATTGAGGCCATAAATGTACTGGATGAGTTATGCAGCGAGAGCCTGCAGCCGTTTTTCCCAAGTTTCGAACAGCTTAAGCATTTCCTCAATTGGCATATCGGCGAACCGGTCGACCGAAACATCGAAGGTTTTTGCCGCATAGTGGCGCATCTCTTTGGTGATCGTGTCGCGCACAGGATAGCTGTCTCCCCAAGCCTCGTCGAGCATGCTAAGCCGATCATTGATACGGTCGACAAAACTTGTGGAGGCTCCGACGGAGAAAGGCTTCCGGACAATTGGCAAATCTTCGGACCGGTATCTTGCACCCTGCAGGCGAGCTCGGGTGAAGAAATGCAAATCGCCTGCAATTTTGTAGCGCTCGTCATATTTCAGGTCTTGCATTAATTCGCGGCGAATAAAGCTGGCTTGGTGGTCAAGCGTAGACCCGGCCCAGAATTGTTCAAGTGGGCGGTATCTGTGCAGGCCGCCATCTTCATCGCGAAAAGCTTGACCAGTAAAGATATCATCTTCGTCTGGATTAATCGCTGCGGCAACGTCTTCCAGAACCTTTGGGTTGATAAAATAGTCGGCCGCGTTCATGAACACGAGGTAATCGCCTGTTGCCCGCATTGTGGCTCGATTCATGGCATCATAGATACCATCGTCTTCTTCGATGACCAGTGAATCGATCCAGTTGCCGAAGGACCTCAGCATTTCAGATGTCCCATCCGTTGATGCTCCGTCCTGAACAATCACCTCGTAGTTTTGATAAGTCTGAGAAAACACGCTTTGCATTGTCCGGGTCGCGCCTACGCAGTCATTCCAGACAACAGTGATAATGGAAAACTTGGTCAACGTGCCACCTCCAGAGTTTCTTTTTTGTGGCCGTCGATCAAAGACTGCGCCTGTTTTTGAAAAGTTTCGGCGAGTGTGGCGTTGCTTGCTGTGTGTGTGTGTCGAGACATAGCAAGGCTAGAGAAAGGCTTGGGATCAAAACTGTTGGTGCCCACTGCGGCTTTCAGCCATTTGCGGGCTTCGGTTACGATATGGCGATGTTGGAACGGGGCAACGGCCTTTTCAAAATGATCAAGAACCGCTTCAGGCGCGGGGCAATGGTGCCCAAGTGCTTTAAAGAAGTATAAAACAAGAGCACGGGCGTGCAGGCCGGAGTCCACTCCAGAAAGGCCCGGTGTCAATCGATTGTAAACCGTACCGATCTGGCTCTTGGAATGGCGCCATTCACTGTCGGTCAATGCGGCAAGGCGCAACTTGAAATCCCAATCCTCATAGAGATGCCCAACGAGATTATATCCTCCGGCACGGAAGTATAGCTCTTTGGACATGGTCATATCGCGTGGAATTTGCACGATTCGAGACAGCAAACACTCAAACGCATTTGGGTGTTTGCCGTCATAAGTCTGTGTAGGCTGTAACGATGTATTGTTCGGGTTAACCAGCAGAATATCGCTAAATGCAACGACGTTGTTGTCTCCATCAATGGCAACAATTTCTGCTTGGTTTTTGGTAGGCCAAAACAGGTCATCACCATCCAACTGGGTCCAGTAGTCGGTGTCCAGGCGCGAAATACCAATATGTCGAGCACCGGACGGACCAAGAGAGCTTTCAAGCGGAATGACTTGGAGCGCACTGTACATTTCTTCCAAAACAGCCAGTTTGGTTTTTGAATCGTCTGTCGAACAATCATCCACAACAATGATGCGATCATAAGGCACGGTCTGGTTCAAGCAGGACAAGACGGCCCCAACAATTGTGGTCGAATTGTTGTGACAGGTGATCACGGCGCCAAATCGCTTGCCCTTTTTCAGAGCGCGCAGATCGGTTTCGAGTGTCTGTGCTGTTGGCGTCGGCTGATCCTCACTTGCGTATTTGTTAATCAAAGCTGGCAAATCGATGGGCGTCCGCGCGCACTTGGCAAGCGTCAGGAACGGGCTTTTGCCATCATGCAACATCATTCCGCGCAGCTGAATTGGGGCGCGACGGCCGAGGTCGGCACCCGCAATCGGGAATGAAAATTTGCCTTGCGCGTACTTCTTGGCAATTGCTTGGCGTTGCTCGGTCACGCCGGCTTCCCCCAGCAAGGGGCGGAGAACTTCTTCTTCGTAGAAAGCGTGGCAATCCTGCAGGTAGGCGACATCCCAAGCATTCAAGCTGGTGGCTTTGATTGAGGGGCCCGCCGGTTTGCTGAGACCCATGGCAATACCATCGTTTTGAATGCCAACAAAATCCTGGAGGTTTTGCATGACGCGCGCGCCGTCGCGGCTGAAGTCTTCGTAGCAAAACAGAAACACATTGTCCGGGTACTGACGGGCAACGGCCAAGGTTTCGGCCGTAAAGGTTTGCCACCATGCGGCACTCCATTCAATGGAGCGCGGCGAGTCAAGCGACAGGTGCGCTGTCGGCAAACCACGTGCTTCCAGCTCGACGAGGAAGCGTTCCCGATCATTCTCATGGAACTCTTCGCCAAAGAACGAGAACATGCCAAGACTGGAGTTGATTGTGTCAAACGGATTGCGCAGGCAAGCCACCACTTTTAGATCAGGAAACCGTTCAATATAGCTACCTAATCGACCGGATCCGCGAATTACTTTGGTGAGGCAAGCATCTGGCCCTTGTTCAGGGTCACGATCGCTTGGCCCTGCAAAAAGACTGTCCAAGAAGCTGTCGTGCAGGACACTTTTTTCATTCAGGAGAAGTGGAGTCTCAAGGTGGGTATGCAGGCCAAACTGATGAAGTTGCTCCATCCCAAATGCGTTGCCTTTGGTCGTTCCGCTGCGGATGCTCCACAAATAGGGCTCATAGCGGAAATTGATCCGTTCCTTGCCATCAATCTGAAGAAGTTTCGCCAACTGTTGGTAGATCATGGTGGTGCCGGAGCGACCAATCCCGCTTACAAGAATGCGCTGCTCAGGTTGATCACTTGCGCCCTCTACAAACGCTCGTTTCTTTTCTCTGAGAGGTTTTTGCAAGTTGTATTCATCCAGCAAACCACTGTCCTGTCGAGACACTGAAAGAAGCTTTACATACCGCTCAAAGCAGCTCTTGGATTGCTGGCAATTGGAAGCATAGACACTCTTGTGCAGGTTGCCTAATGCGTTTCGTAGTTCTTCGTCGCTTGGAGTCTGATCCGGCAATCCGCTGCGTTTGTAGAGGTCGAAAAGTGACCGGTGGACAACGGAAAACAGGCTTGGGTCAAATTGATCCATTTTAGTACCATCATAAAAAGACAAAAACTTAAATCTGAAGCGTCGATACACTAGCATTTTGCATGCGACAAGGTAGAGAAAAAATGTGCGCCAGATTATTGGTTTTTGGGTTACGGGTGCGCGGATTACAGGTGTGTGTTTGGATGTTGGGCGGTTTTTAGTGTAACTTAGAAATCGATTCCACTCTTCTCAATTGGTCGTCCCCAGGGTGCAAGACGCTGAGCAATATCAGAAAATGAGCTGTAGGTGCTGGCCAGAAAACGGTCAGCCGCCGTCAATAATATAAGGTCAGCCAGAGCATACTGCAATTGCTGAGGCGAACGGTCAAAAAGGTCCCGTTTCAAGCAGACCATGCGGTCTCCGTACCGCGTGTGCAAGCTGGCGTAAGTGTCGGGATGATCCGCAGCTACAAAAAATGTCTGCGCATCTCCTTGTTCGAAAATCTGATCGATTCGATCCATAAACCGTGCGGGCTGACTTTTCCTGCGCCATTCCATGAGTTCTGCGTGGCGCTCCTTGGGCCAGTTTGCGGCTGCTTCATAGGGCAGGTGTTCAAAATCCGCGGCGGACATAGCGCGGATGTGTGCGGCCAGTTGATTGGGGTGACGCACTTGGGCGATCAGGTCTTGCACAGGAGACGCGACTTCCAAATTGCGAAGAAAACTCTGTTCATCGTTAAAATCTACGTGTGGACCTTGTAGCGAATAGGCGGATCGGACGTAGATATCTTGACCCACGTACGGTTCCGGATCCTCAAGGATTGGCGCTGCAAAACAGGAATTTGGTTCGATTTCCATATAGTTATATTCAACGGCCGCATATCGCCGCATGAGGTCAGCGTTGTCGTCTTCAATCAGAACGCCATCATAGTCGATCAGGTCGCGTAGCCGACATTGGCAATGCTCATCTTGTCGCCAAATGACTGCGAGCTCGCGCCCGGTATTCTGCGCTATTGACGCTGCTGAAGCCATGGCACGAAGGCGATTGCACAAGCCATGTTGTGCATCAATGAAAACCCAAGCCACAGAGGATCAGGAGTCTGACGATGAGCGACGCAAAGCGCGGATCGGCTCAGTGACACGCCAAGACTTTGAAGCGTACACGCGTTGAAGCTCCTCCTGACGCTCGGCGACCTCGTGTTCGAGTTGATCGCGTTTTCCAAGCAGCTCTGCCTGCTCTTCCCGCAGGGAGGTTAAAATGGCATCGTGGCGCCTTCCCTCGGCCAAAAGAGCCTTGCCGAGAACAACCTCGCGCAGTTGAATTTGGTTTGCCATTTTTTCCAAGTGCCTTTCCGCAGCATCCTTGGACAACTGTAGCATCTTCACGTTTGCGACTTCACGTTCCAGGCGCTGCTGCATCTGCGTGATATCCTCGCAAAGCAGACAGCGTTCTTCTTCCAGCTGAAGTTCGCGGGGTGAAGTCGCACTTTGTTCACCTGTTGGCGCGGCAATTTGAGTTTGCGCAATGTCCAGCGCTTCTTGCAGAATATTGCGCTCGGCAATCAGGTTCGCACCTTTGTCTTGCCACGCTTTCGTGGTGTCATGGTCGCGCGCGCCCACAACAAGAGCACGGAGTTTTTCAGCATGAGCATCGCGTTGGAGCATGCCAACAGCGACCAATTCATAAAGCGGATCAATACGCGGGGCATCAAAGGCGACGGCCGTTTTGGGGAGCGAAAGTTTAATCTGCAATGCGTCTTGGAGCAGTTTTAAGCTCTTCTTTGGCTCTAGGCTTAGGAAGCGGAAATCCAAGAAAGTTGTACGATTAGGATAATAGCGGTGTCTTTTGACCAGCGCCGCGGCGTAGCGGGTCCACTCTGAGAGGGCATCTTCTGGCGAATTGCCTTTTGAGAGAGATGAAGCCACGATGTATTCAAATGGTGGAACCAAAACCACAACATGACCATCTTTGCACTGAGGGAGCCCTGTTTCGAGCCCTTCTATTGCACGGACGTCTAAGGAGTTTGATGTTTCTTGGAGGGCTGTGGCGTACGCCGTGCCGCAGGGGCGTATAACCGCATCAAAAATAATCGACACGGGCTTGTTCTCGGAGCTTAACGCATTTGGGTTCGTAACTGACTTAGCGGACATCTATTTATCCTAAAAATTTGCGGAGGCTTTTCAGCCAGTTTCTCAAATTGAAACCACATCGATGAATTTTCGTCTAGTGGTTAGCGGAGATGGGAGAAAATCCATGAATCTCATGCCTCAGCCTCGACAATCGTATGGTTATCCGTTCAATAGTCGGGTTAGGCCTGAAAGGCTATATTTGGTAAGAGAATTTTTTTGGAGATTTCTGAGGTTATGGCATATTCGATTGAAGTGCGTGCCAGCGAAGTGATAGCGCAATTGCGTGATACCTCCCTGTCTACCCCTGTAAAAAACGAAGGGCATATTGTTCCAGGAGCTTATTTCAGCTGGGATGATGGGGTCGAGAATTTGGACCTGCAGGTCACATCTAAAGACGGCCAGCTGTTTGAGCTGCGTGCTCAAATAAATGGGAAACCACAGTGGAACACTTTTAATGTTGCGCTGGAGAATGGCAGCGTGTCGGCAGGTGATCTGATTGGGGTAGTTGCCGACGTGTCCGGTGCTGACGGCCTGACAATCCCTTTGTTTATTCGCACGTCCCGCGGGGAAACCATTACTGACACCCCTTTGTCCGAAAAGCTTGTTGGCTCCGCAGTACGCGGCACTCAAACCTTGCTTCACAAAGTGTCACATGTAGACGCCGTGGCAGGCGAAGAGGGCTACCACACACTTGTTGTTGCGCTGCCTTCTTCAAGTTTTGACGTGACACTTCACGACCTCCGTCTGTTTGTGTTGCCCGACGGTGAGGATGAGATCGCCAAAGTGCCCACGCTCTCCAGCTATGCAGGCTAACGTGCGTATGAGGGCCTACATCTCCAAGAAAGTTGCATGATTATGTGTAACCTTCTGGCTGAGGGGTGATCGCGCTCCCTGAGCGTCTCACGCCCTAGCTTGCCGCGGCGCCGCGCTCCGCAAGAAACGCTTCGGCATGGGCCATCGCCTCAGCGATGGTCACGTCCATATCCAGGTAGCGGTAGGTGCCCAGGCGCCCCACAAATGTGACGCCTTCTTCGGCCTCAGCCAAAGCTTCATAGTGCGTGAGCAATGCTTTTTCCTGGACCAACCGAATGGGGTAGTAGGGAATGTCATTGGGGCCGCAGCTGCGGGAGTACTCGCGGTAACACACCGTGCCTTCGTGGTCTTCCCAAGGGGCAAAATGTTTGTGTTCGGTGATGCGAGTAAAGGGAACGTCCGGATCGCCGTAGTTCATCACGGCGCACCCCTGCCAGTCCCCGGCCGCGGTAAAACGCTCAAAATCAAGCGTGCGATACCCCAACCGACCCAGCTTTTCGCCAAAGTACCCATCCAAGGGCCCGGACCAAAAAACATGCTCTGCGTTTGCAGCATGGGCGCGCGCGTAGGGTGTGCTCAGCTGCACATCGATTCCGGGGTGATCTAGGATGTTTTCGATCAGAGCGGTGTACCCGTCTTTCGGGATGCCCTGATACTGATGCGCGAAGTAATTGTCGTTGTAGTTGAAGCGCAGTGGCAAGCGCTTGAGGATAGACGCCGGTAGCTCGGAAGGCGCGCAGCCCCATTGCTTTTCCGTATATCCTTTAAAAAATGCCTCATAAAGCGCGGGGCCGACAAAGCGCAAAGCTTGTTCTTCAAAGTTCTGCGGGTCGGCTATGCCTGTGTCCGCCTGCGTTGTCTCAATAAAGGCGCGGGCCTGTTGCGGATCAAAGGTTTTGCCGAAGAACTGATTGATGGTGTGAAGGTTGATTGGCAAAGAATACACTGCCGCGCCAACGGTTGATTTCACCTGATTTCGGTAGGGCATAAATTCCCCAAAACGGGTGACATAATCCCAAACACGTTGGTTGTCGGTGTGAAAGATATGTGGCCCATAGGTGTGGACCATCACACCGGTCTCTTGGCACCGTTCCGTATGGCAATTGCCCGCAGGGTGATCCCGACTGTCGAGGACTGTGACCTTAAACCCCGCCTCCGCCAAACAGCGTCCAATGACGGCTCCCGAAAACCCGGCTCCTACAACGACGATGTTCATAAAAAATCCAATCTCTGCTCAAAATGTACGTTAGCTCTAAGAGGTCCTGAAATGTGAGACAATTCATCTGGAGAAAAAAGTGCAGCAAAGGCAAGTCAAACCAACGTTGTACGTCCGGAGCAAGCATCTTGGTCTCCGGCGAAATCACAACGAGCCAGTAACAACATGCGGGAGCCCGTTTTAGGGCCGATCAGAGGAAATACGTCTCAAAGTCTAGGGACTGATTTTTTTGCGCAGTTTGCAACTTGTCTTTGACCACATTCAGGTTGGGCAGGAGGTCCATGATGCTCTCTGTATTTTGACCTTGAGTCCTAAGTGCTTTGACAACTCTCTGCCGGCCGTTTTGGAAATCGAGCGGGTTGAGGTCTACAAAATTCAAGATCTCCCTGATGCGCTTTTTCCCCGCAATTGGGTCAGAATAGACATCCTCAAAATGGACAACGAGAGGAGACAAACCACTCTCCTTCATTTGCGTGGCGAGCGACAATCTCCTTGTATGGCAACGCTCTAGGTGATCCAATGCTTGCTGCAAGCTGAGAGGAGAGAGGGTCTTTTCCCCGGATTTAATGTCTCGATAGACATCTTCCGCCGCAGTTTTTCCCCAGGCGCCGGTCTGTTTCGCCAACTCCAATGAGAGGATGCGTAAGTCTTCCGCACGTCGGTCCAAAATGATGTGTCGATAGCCCAATTCTGACGTGGCCGTCATGAGTGCTAGGTTCAGAGCTTCCGGTACAAGTTCGTAACAATGCTTGATGATCGGGCGATCTGACAGCGCAGCAGAGATGTCAGCTTGCATCTTTGCTGCGTCCCCGTTTTTGTTCCAGTCCTGCAGAATCCACCCAAGTTTGCGTTCCACATTGAATGGCTCATGCTGCAGGCTGGGATACTCTGAAAAACTCTTCAAAAGAGTTGTCAACGTTGTCCCACCGGTGCGCTGCATCGTCCAGATGACAAAAGGAGTACTCATGTCGCAACTTTCTCTGCTCAAGTGGCTCGCAAGGCAGTGCCTTTTGCGAGTACCAAAAAAGTGTTTGACTAGGTATACATAGTCGCCTCTGACTTAAAAAGTCGTATCTGCCCCTAGTTGGCGTGATGTGGGTGAATTCCACCTGCATGTTTCGTGCATCCGCCCGGCCCGCAACAGACTTTTTCATAGAAAATGAACACCCCCCCTTTACCCAGCCTTCGTGGTAAGGAACAACACTCATACCTTTCTTGCACCTCATAGATTTTATGCCCGCTCTCTCATCAAGAAATTCTCAAAAACCGACCCCGGCAATTTCTGTCATTGTCCCGGTTTTCAACGTGTCTGACCATGTGATTGCTTGTCTGCACAGCATTCAAGCGCAGACTTGGGCAGATTTTGAGGTCATCGTGGTGGATGATGGCTCCACGGATGAAAGTGGCGGTTTGGCGGCTGCGTTTTGTGAAACCGATGCGCGTTTTCATTTTGTTGCGCAGCCCAACAAAGGCCTCTCGGGAGCCCGCAATACGGGTTTGGACCTTGCCAAAGCGGAGGTCATTTCGTTTGTTGACAGCGATGATCGCATTGCCCCCGAATTCCTCGAGGCGCTTTACAATGCGCTCGAAACTACCGACGGTGACTGGGTCGCTTGTGCGGTGAAGAGCTGCCATGTGGACGGCAACTATTCGGTGCATTCGGCCATCCATGGCGCATCGGAATTTTATGAATCCCCTGTGCCACGTCGCTATCCTTTCGAAGAGTGGCAACAGGTGGTCCGCCATTTTCCCTCTGCCTGGAACAAGCTGTATCGGCGCAGCTTAATTGATGGTTTGCGGTTCGATGAGGGCACTTGGTACGAGGATCACAGCTTTTTTGAACGTGCCGCCGCGCAGACCGATCACCTCCTGCATCTCCCGCGTGCCCTCTATTTGCAAACACAGGGGCGACTTGGGCAAATCACCACATCTGATAGCGATCGCGTGTTTGAACAGATGGATGTGTTGCGACGATTGCGTGGCATTATGGAACTCGGTCCCTTTGATGGTGCGGGGGAGGCGTATGAGCAGATTGCCAGCCGTCTGCTTTTTGAACGCAGCTTAAGCTTACGACACCCCGCCCGGCGCGCCCGGTTTGCCGCGGAGGCGGCACGGTTTCTTCAACGTGAAGGCCTGACGTATGCCACCGATTGGGACAGCGGCATTGCGCTCAGTTGGGGGGTGGAGATGTCTGGTGAATTGCCCCTGTCAGTGTGCATTGAATGCGGCTCTACACCATCGGCAGATCTTCAAACCACACTGGATAGTCTTGCCCAATTGATTGGGCCGGGATTGGAGGTTGTTCTTCTGTGTCGATCCAGGGCAGTGGCGCAAACACTGGAGAAACTGCACCCAAACCTGCGGGTGTTGGATCTGGATCGGCTGCTGCCCGAGCAGCTGTGGCAAGAGGTGAAAGGGCGCTTTGTCTGCATCCTGCGGCCTGGTGTTGAACTTAAGCCCGCCTCACTGTTTCAGATGGTTGAGCACATGTTGCGCCAGAATGCGCAATTGGGGATGTCGGCTTACATGACCCCAAGCCTATCCACTGACGCGGCGCCCAGCTATTGCACCGGCTTTTCTGATCTGCGGGCTTTCAATAACCAACCTCTCGCAAAAGGGCTGTTGTCCATCGATGGTGCTGCAGCTCTGTCGATGTTGCCTGAGCTGTCCGCACGCATGTTTGATCGCCGTTTTTTGATCGATCACAATTTGACACTAACCAAGTCGCCCCGCACCGGATGGACTTTGCAGATCGGTGCGGCGGTGCTGGCGCCTCGTGTGGTGTATGATCCATGGGCTGGTATGTCGATCTCACTTCCAGCGCCAAACACTGAGCCTGTCAGCGCTATTGGAAAAGAGCATGATGATGTGGTTCAGGCCTTGCCAGATGCTGCCAAACACCGCCTGCCCAAAGGATGGCAGCGGCGGCTATTTGGTCGCGCTTTCCAAAGGCAGCAATTGCTTAGAGGCGGGCGAAAAGCTCTACAAAAGGATATTGGCTTTGTGTGGGGCGCTGCCCGCCGTGGCCTGCTTGGCGTCACTCCTGAGGAAGCCAGTTTTGACCTTCCGCATGCGATAAGTCTGGAAAAAGTCTTTGACCCAGTCGGGCGATTGGCAAGATCATTTGGCCGACCGCGGTCGCGATCACTCCTCACCCAACAACAACAACTGGATGCGCGGGTAGATGCCCAGCGCGCCAGAAATGAAAATAGTAAGCTATGGTTTTTCCCGGCAGCATCGCACAGCGCATTCTCTTGTATCGCTGACTTTTCCCAGACAGCATATGCCAATTTGAACTTTCTGGCCGGTGACGGCCTGACCGTTCCGGTGCACTTTTCGCTCCGGCGGGATGAGCGCTGTGTTGTGTTCAACCACCAAGGCAATGACGGTTGGGGCAAAGAACAGTCCTGGCCCTTTGCTTTTGCGGCCCCCGTGCTGAAAATGCGCATCGTGTGTGACGGTCACACCGTGCATCTCGTCTTAGACGGCCAAGAGTTTTGCACTGTGACTGTGGACACTCAATTTCACAAACCTGACGCAGAAGAACTAGGTCTCACCTTAATCGAGCCGCAAGGAGACATCCGTCCCTTGGAAATTCTGCCCAAACTTCCGGAGTCGGATCTGTCTCTTGACCCAAGGCTGACGCTGCAAGCCGCACAAGCTTCTGACGGGCTTCACATCAGAGAATTGACCAGCGGATCCTTGCTTCCCGTGACCGCACTGGAGAGTCTGCCACAGCACCCTGGGGTTCGGGCCCTGCTGCCAGCCCGCCTTTGGACCACCTTGCCGGAAGGCACGGACGCGTCCTTGCACCTTCAACTCGAAAACATCGACGGACACCCTGTTGGCGCGCCTTTGGTTCTGTCGCGGGTCGATTTGGTTGGGCATGTAAAAACGCTACTGGCCCGCAACCTCTATTGTGCAGACACAACGTTGGTGCTGACGGTGTTGGAGCACATCGTTCACGCCCGTCTATATCCTTTACTAAACAGGTCTGAACAAAACACAGTGCAAACCCTCGCCTTGCATTTCGGGTTGGACGCTTTTTTGCTTGGCGCTGACAATGGAGTGGATTTAGGGCAAGATCCGCCTCCCACATCTATCAACCCTGCTGCAACCGACGGTCCGGACCCGATCACCCGGGAGGTCGACGCTGCTTTGGCAGAGCTGGCCGCAAATCTGGCCGACGACAGTGGAAAACCACCTCTGGAAATTGTGGCGCACTTGCCGGTGTCGGCCTTTGCTGCGCAACATGTTTATCTCGCGCTGGGCGAGTTTTTTGCGCGTGACGACCAGGATTTTTTGTCGTTTTTTGCCTTGGCAAAATCTGCAGGTGTGCCGTCGTTTGAGCCAATTGGGCAGTCTTGGCACGATTCAGTTGTCTTGCCATTCTTGTTTGTACAAGGCGACATGGAGGTCTTGCTGGCCACGTTCAGATCGTTGGTGAAACCGAGACAGGATTGGATATCCACCACGACCATCGCTTGGGTTGTTCGACAGACTTTGCGCTCGCAAACAATGTCCAGCCGGCACCGTGCGCATCTGGTGTTTCTCTTTGAGGCGTTCATATCAAGGCGGACGCCAAACTATTGGGAACGGTCGCATTGTCGGGAGCTCACCATGGCGGCTGTGGAGTTGGCACGTCAACTTGATGGGTTGCCAGAACGACAGAGGCGCCGCGTGCTGCGCTTTTGTGTACGCAATTACGGGTTGTCCCGCCTGTTTTGGGAGCTTCTGGCAGACCGCAGTGACGCTCCAATCGCCTCAGAATTGCAAACAGCAAAAACCCATTTTGACAGAATCCAATCCCACGCGCAGGATCCGCAGGCGGCTCATGTGGCGCTTATGTTTTATGACAATGTGAAATGCCCCGATGCGCCCAGAGTCCGGCGTGAGGTGTTTGGTCCTGCAGGGGTCCCGCTGCCGCAAAACACTTCCGTTGATTTGGCGACTTTGCAGCAGACACACAAAGATCCTGCGTTGGCAGCCCTACGGTTTATGGCGGCTCCGGGTGCAGCGACGCCTGAGGCCGCTCTGTCAGAATTGGTTGCGGATCGGTGTTCGCGATTGGTGCAAAATTTGTCCCGGGCGCCTTTCCTTGCGGAGCAAAGGTCAATTGCGGCAGACATCGCCAGCGTGCTCTCCAATCCAGAAGAGACCGTCGATTCAGCACATCTGGAGGCCCTTCTGCGTCGATGTAGCGTTCTTGGCGACAGTCGATCCCACTTTCTGGGGATCGCGCTGGGCGTCATTCTGACCACTTGTTTTGGCAAGACACGTCAGAATCAGGCACATGTGGCGACCGTGGCGCATTGGGTTCGCACACATATGGCATCTCTTGGACAGGCTGATCAGCAAGCTGTTATGTCCAGCACCCCGGTGCAGATGACGCTAGCGGCTCTCTTCCGGAGTGGGCACAGTCAGGATGTGGCCCATGAGTTGAAGCGCTTGCTTTTGGGGGGAACCAAGGCGGAGACCTTGCCGGGTCCCGCCAAAGAGGGCGCGCTTGCGGGATCACCGCTTTATGACACAATTGTCACTGTGTTCTCCTGCAAGCCTTACCTGAATTCGCGCATTCCTGTACTGCGAGACGGCTGGTTGCGCCTTCTGCAGGCTCTGGGCGTGCCCTATGTCGTGATTGTTGGTGACGGGGATGGGCAGCTTCACGGCGATGTGCTGCAACTGGATGCGCCGGACGACTACGAAGGGCTTCCACTAAAAACCCTCGCGGCCATTGAATGGGTGCACAACTCCACTGATTTTGCCCATATGGTGAAGGTGGATGATGATTGTTTTTTCAACGCCCCATTGTTTTTTCAGTCGCTGAACTACCGGAAATTTGACTACTACGGTCGTCGGCTTACACGTGGTGTGGGCCAACTTGATCGGATTTGGCATCAGCAAAAATCCACGTCGCAACGAGGCCGCATGGACCTCGACAAATCTCCGGAACCGTCCACCTATGCCGACGGTGGGTCTGGGTACGCACTCAGCCGCAAAGCCATGTCGGCCGCTTTGACCGCAACGCAAACGTCGGCCGGTCAGCAGCTCATCCAAGTGTCCTTTATGGAGGACAAGTGTCTGGGCGATTTGCTGGCCATGAGCGGCATTTCTGTGGTGGATGAGGACTATACCGTAACCGTGCGCCGCCGCGCGCATGGCGATGGCATTCCTGTGCCGTCATGGCAGAATGGTTTTAACAGCAGCAAATCAGCGCCTGTACATTTGGTGCACATGGACACCACGGATGGTCAGCAGGAAGCCGTTGCCAAGCTGAACACGCTTGAGCTGACGCCCAAGAAGATTTGGCCCAGCTATCAAAATGTGCGCCTGGGCTACCAAAGCAATGCGTTGGAGTTGGTGTCGCCAGAAGCACGATTGCAGCATGCCCGTCACGCAGAGGTCGCGCTTGTGGCCTGTATGCGCAATGAAATGTTCATGCTGCCGCAATTTCTGAAACATTATCGCAAATTGGGTGTTGGCGCGTTCCTGATTGCGGACAACGCCTCTGATGACGGTACGTTGGAATATCTCGCTGAACAGCCAGACGTTTCGGTGTTTTCTGTGGATACCGACTATAAGCTGTCTCACTACGGCGTCGCTTGGCAGCAGGCACTTCTGGCGGAATAC
>NZ_CAJXIV010000060.1 GCF_913054185.1 uncultured Shimia sp. | reverse complement strand
CCACCCGCGCTCACACCTGTGCGCCGTC
The DNA here is from genome assembly GCF_913054185.1 of uncultured Shimia sp. Classification (GTDB taxonomy): domain Bacteria; phylum Pseudomonadota; class Alphaproteobacteria; order Rhodobacterales; family Rhodobacteraceae; genus Shimia. Next base: position 24,165 of record NZ_CAJXIV010000060.1, on the reverse strand, counting down.
TGCATCTGGCCGCTGAAACCGGCGCCAAGGCCAGCGGCATGGCCCCCCTGGGATTGATCCTGACCCCCGGTGAAGGCGGCGCACAGGGCATTGAAAGCCGCTGGCACATGGCGCCAGATCACCGCGCCAATACAGACGCCTGGTCCCTCACCCGCCTGCGCGCCCGCAATGCGCCCCCACAAAGCTGGCACCTCACCGGGCTGCCGGACGCCCCCAAGTTGGCCTCACGTGACAGCGATGCCGAGATAGCCTGACGCTGCCCGCATCACCCGGGCCTGCAACGCTGCTGTATCAGTCTCCCCGCGCAGCAAAGCACCATCAATCATGCCACGACAGAGCGACAGCAAGTCCAGCGCCGCGATCTCCACATCCGCCACGTCATGGCGTCGCAACACCCGCTGCAACAATTCCAGGATGGCCGCCGTCAACGCGGTACCTTCTACGGACAACGGTACCAAAGCTGCCGCGCGGTCCAAAGCTTGAGACAACTGCGGCCAACCTTTTTGATGCGCAATAGTTGCTGCCACCAAAGCCGCCAAAGCCTCCGGCAGTTCACTCTCCTGATGCGCCGCCTCCGCTGCTTGCAACCCGTTCAACAGCCGCGCCCGCTTGGCCCGCACCATCTCGGAAATGATCGCCTCTTTGTTGGGGAAATACTGATACAGCGAGCCCACGGACGCCCCAGCCCGCTCTGCCACCACATTGGTGTTGAACCCTTCAAAGCCCTGCCCAACCAGAATGTGAGCCGCGGCTTGCAATATTGCATCCACGGTTGCCTGCGCCCGTGCCTGACGCGGTTTTTTACGTGGATTTGCAGATGGTTGCGCAGAAGTCTTCACGGGCATGGCAAAGCGAGTCCAAAATATGAGTAATCACTCACATATTGACAGGGCCACACTTCAACACAAGGTCTTTCCATGCCCCATTTTGTGAATCACAGCATCCTGATCACCGGCGCCACCGGCGGCATCGGCCGTGCGCTCACCCAGGCCCTCACAGAGGCCGGCGCACTGGTCATCGCCACAGGCCGCAGCGCGCAAGCTTTGGACCGCCTGACAGGTGCCTCACCGGAAACGCTGAAAAAACTTCGAGCGGATCTCTCCAACGCCGAGGGGCGTGACGCCCTGCTGGCACAGATCCAAGGCTACCACGTCTCCGGCATCATCCACGCTGCGGGCGTACAATTTTCCCAAAACATCCCTGAAGGTCTCGCCAAACATCCACGCCAATCGGAGCTAGAACTGGCCCTCAACCTGCAAGCGCCCATCCATCTCACCAGCGCCCTCCTTCCAACGCTGGCACAACACCCCAAGCCTTTTGTCTCCGCCATCACCTCATCGCTGGCCCTTGCTCCCAAACGCGACGCGCCAACCTACTGCGCCACCAAGGCGGGCCTGCGCCACTACCTGCGCGCCCTGCGCTATCAATGCGCCGACGCCATCCCGCAGCTGCTGGTGAACGAGGTGCTGCCTGCACTTGTGGACACGCCCATGACCGCCGGGCGCGGCACCGGCAAAGACAGCCCCGACAAAGTGGCCACACAAATCCTGCGCGGCTTGGTTGATCAAAAATCAGAAACCTGGATTGGCAAAGCCCGCCTGCTGCGCGGCATAAATCGGGTCAGCCCCGCATTGGCCGCACGCATTCTGCGGTAGCCGCGATTAAAAACGACACGCCCAAGTCGAATTCCCTCTAGTCAACGCGGCGCAAACCGCCATGCTGCCCCCATGCGCATGATCATCACCTTCTCGGCCCTGTTCCTCTCGGTCATCTTATTACAACTCAGCTCCGGCGGCGTGGGGCCTTTGGATGCGCTCTCCGGCATCGCGCTGGACTTCACTACGGAACAGATTGGCCTTTTGGGGTCCGCGCATTTTTTGGGCTTCTTCATTGGCTGTTGGTGGTCGCCGCGCTTGATGGGCAGCGTCGGCCATTCCCGCGCCTTTGCCACCTTCACCGCTATGGGCGCCATTGGCCTTCTGGGCCATTTCATCATCGTTGATCCCTACGCCTGGGCCCTGATGCGGGTGGCCTCCGGTCTTTGTGTGGCGGGCTGTTTCACCGTGGTAGAGGCGTGGCTGCAATCCAAAGTCACCAATGAAAACCGAGGCCGAGCCATGGGCACCTACCGGGTGGTCGATATGGTGGCCTCCCTGGGTGCGCAATTGGTGATCAGCGTTTTAGAGCCGGCCTCTTACGTGTCTTACAACTTGCTTGCATTGATCTGCTGCGCCGCGCTTTTGCCCATCACCCTCACCACGTCGCCACAGCCCAAGACCCCCAAGGCCCCGCGCCTGCGCCCCAAACTGGCCTATGAACGCTCTCCATTGGCGGTGGCCGGCGTGATTGTGGCCGCGCTCAGTTCCGCCTCCTTCCGCATGGTTGGGCCCGTCTATGGCACCGAAGTTGGATTGCAGATTGGACAGATCGCATGGTTTCTCGCCGCCTTTGTGCTGGGCGGCGCCATCGCGCAGTATCCAGTTGGCTGGCTCGCCGACAAATTTGACCGTCGATGGGTATTGATCTGGTTGTCAGCGGCGGCGGTTGTGTCATGCGCAACAACCGTTGCCATGGGGGCGGGTAGCACCGCCATGATCATGCTCAATGCGACTTTCTTTGGCTTCACCTCTTTCCCGATCTATTCGGTCTCCGCGGCCCACGCCAATGACTTTGCCACATCCGAAGAACGCGTCGAGCTCTCCGCCGCGCTGATGTTCTTCTTTGCTGTTGGGGCCATTGGCACGCCGCTGTTTGCGTCCGGCTTGATCGAGCGATTTGGCCCCCCCGCCCTCTTCATCATGATTGCAGTGGGGCACGCGCTTCTGATTGTCTTTGGCCTAACCCGTATGTTGGCGCGGCCCACTGCTGAGCACCGCACCCGCTACGTCTACGCTCCGCGCACGTCTTTCACCGTTGGTCGCATCACAAAACGTCAGCGCGAGAAACCGAACCGGACCGAAGAAACGCCCCCAATAGACGACAAATAGACCTCAAATTTGCACCTCCGCAAAACAGTCGCAATACAGACGCGATACCGACAAGGAAATTCGCCGGTGGAACTGGCTTAGTCTTTGGGCTAATGGGTTTGAAACAGTTAAGGGAACCCCGCAATGGCGCGCCATCTGATCACCTCGGCACTGCCGTATATCAACGGTATCAAACACCTCGGAAACCTTGTTGGCAGCCAGCTACCCGCTGATCTGTTCGCCCGCTACATGCGTGCTCGCGGCAACGAAGTGCTGTTCCTCTGCGCCACCGATGAGCACGGCACTCCTGCCGAACTGGCCGCCGCCAAGGCTGGTAAAGACGTCGCCGAATACTGTGCCGAAATGCACGGGGTGCAAACCAAAATTGCCGAAGGCTTTCGCCTGTCGTTTGACCACTACGGCCGCTCCTCCAGCCCGCAAAACCATGCGCTGACCCAACACTTTGCCGGTCGCCTTGCCGACATGGGTTTGATCCGTGAAGTGTCTGAAAAGATGGTCTATTCCAACGCAGACGGCCGTTTCTTACCAGACCGATATATCGAAGGCACTTGCCCCAACTGCGGCTTTGAAAGCGCGCGCGGCGATCAATGTGACAACTGCACCAAGCAGCTGGACCCAACCGATCTGATCAACCCGTATTCCACCATTTCCGGCTCCACAGATCTGGAAGAGCGCGAGACCAAACACCTGTTCCTGTGCCAGTCGCAAATGCGTGCCAAACTGCAAGCCTGGATCGACAGCAAGGGTGACTGGCCGATCCTGACCACCTCGATTGCTAACAAATGGCTGAACGACGGTGATGGCCTGCAAGACCGCGGCATCACCCGCGATCTCGACTGGGGTGTACCCGTTAAGAAAGGCGGCGAAGACTGGCCCGGCATGGAAGGCAAAGTCTTCTACGTCTGGTTCGACGCCCCCATCGAATACATCGCCTGCGCCCAGGAATGGGTTGCTGCAAAAAAAGGCACCGACTGGGAGCGCTGGTGGCGCACCGACAAAGGCGCGGACGACGTGACCTACACCCAATTCATGGGCAAGGATAACGTGCCTTTCCACACACTCTCCTTCCCGGCCACCATTCTAGGTTCTGAGGAGCCATGGAAAGCCGTCGATTACATCAAGTCTTTCAACTACTTGAACTATGATGGCGGGCAATTCTCCACCTCGCGCGGTCGCGGCGTCTTTATGGATCAGGCATTGGAAATCCTGCCATCTGACTACTGGCGCTGGTGGCTTTTGTCCCACGCTCCAGAAAGCTCCGACAGTGAGTTCACCTGGGAGAACTTCCAACAATCGGTGAACAAGGACCTCGCCGATGTACTTGGCAACTTTGTCAGCCGCGTCACCAAATTCTGCCGCGCCAAGTTTGGCGAAGAAGTGCCAGCAGGCGGCGAGATGGGTGAAACGGAACAGGCCTTGATTGCTGAGCTGACCACCCGCATGCGCGCTTATGAGGGCCACATGGCCGCCATGGAAGTCCGAAAATCTGCACAAGAACTTCGGGCCATCTGGGTGGCGGGCAATGAGTATCTGCAAACCGCCGCGCCATGGTCGACTTTCAAAGAAGACCCAGAAAAAGCCGCTGGCCAAATCCGTTTGGCGCTCAACTTAATCCGGCTTTATGCCGTTGTTTCCGAACCGTTTATTCCGGACGCAACAGCGACATTGTTGGCTGCAATGCAAACAGACGACACAACTTGGCCGGACAATGTAGTGGCCGCGCTAGAGGCATTGCAACCGGGACACGCCTTCACCGTTCCGGATGTTACCTTCCGAAAAATCAGCGATGATGAGCGCGAAGAGTGGCAAGAGAAATTTGCGGGAAAACGCGAAGGTTAAATTCAAAGGCGCAGTCACCAAACTGCGCCTTTTTTGTGAAACTATACCGCTTCCTGCACCGCTTCTGACCAAGATCAAAGTGGAAACGCTCGACTCACGGTAGCTCATTGGTAAAGATGATCACGTGCACCTGTGTTGCACCCAAAGGAGATTGATCGATGGAAGCCATTCTGAACGTATTCTGGAGTATTATTGAAGCGCTCCCCCCAGTTGTATCCGCGTCCGTGCTGATGTTGGGCATCAGCGTTTTTGTCGCGCTTGTCCTGGGATTTATCGTTGCAAGCCTTGCGTCTGGCAAAGAAGTCCAGACCTAAGGATCGAACCTACTCATTGCTTTTCAGATGGTTACTGGTACCCGCGGCCGGACTCGAACCGGCACGGCCTATACGGCCTAGAGATTTTAAGTCTCCTGTGTCTACCATTCCACCACGCGGGCAACCAACATGCCAACCAAGGTCAGCGGCGCGACAATAGCGACTCTGTTTCTGGTGTAAAGTGCGGAAGGTTAGAGCTTTTCGCCAGGGGCTTCTTTCACGGGTGCCGGCGTGTACAAACTGCGCTCGGGCAACCACGGATTCAGCTCTAAGGCCGCCGCCAGAGTATCCTGCGCTTCTGCGCCGCGCCCCAATCCAATCAGAGTTAAGGCGCGACCGGACAAAGCCGCCACATGACGGGGAGACAATGCGATAGCCCGTTCCAAATCCGGCAATGCCGCCTCAAAATCCTGTTGCAGAAAATTCACAAACGCCCGCTGATTATAGCCTTCTGCATAATCGGGACAGTACCGGACAAGCCTATCAAAATCCTCACGCGCGCCAAGTAGATCCCACGCGGATCGTTTTTGCATACCTCGGTCCAGAATTTCTTGTGCGACCTCGTCAGGCGCATCTGTCCAGAACTGCCACATGTCATTGGAAATTTCTTGCGCGGTCCGTTGGTTGTCAGCCTCTTGAACCCGCGCAATGAGCTTATCCACAGCTGCGGAATGATCCGGGGCTTTTGGGCACTCCGCAGCCAACGAGGTGCCTGAAACCAAAAAAGCGGCAACTAAGTGTTTCATACCAAATGCTGCCACGCGACGAGCCCATCAACAAAGTCACATCTCCGCGAGGCCAGTCTCTTTCACCGCTTGCATCGCTACATATGTGGAGGTGCTGGCGACATGCGGCAATGCAGAGATTTTCTCGCCCAAGACATGTCGGTAAGCAGCCATATTGGTTGTCCTGACTTTCAGAAGATAGTCAAAATGACTCGCAATCATATGCGCCTGCTCGATCTCGGGCACTTCGGCGACAGCAGCATTAAATGCCCGCAACGCTTTTTCACGTGTTTCTGACAGCTTCACTTCAACAAAAGCCACGTGATCAAGCCCCAGGCGGATGGGATCCAGCAACGCTCGGTAGCCCGTAATCACGCCATCGCTCTCCAACCGGCGCAGCCGCGCCTGCGTTGGGCTTTTGGACAAGCCAATTTCCCTGGCAAGATCAGTAATGGAGATACGACCATTCCGCCCCAGCACATCCAGAATCGCCCGATCAAAGCGATCCAATTCAGTTTGCGCGTTTTGCACTGCGATACTCCAAAATATTATCCTTTTAGGTAAACCACCCCGCAAAAATCGGTCAAATGGCCTGCGGATGCAAAGGTATACTAAACCAAATCACAGGAGACACCAATGAGCAACGCGCGCGACTTGATCGACACCAGCACCTACTGCACCGAAGCCACTTTGGTGGAAGACTTGAAAATCGCCAGTGGCCTTTCTGCGGCAGACCGCAAATCAATCTGCACCCAGGGTGCCTCTCTCGTGCGCGAAATCCGTGAAGAAACAAGTCCCGGAATGATGGAAGTGTTTTTGGCGGAGTATGGTCTTTCAACCGAAGAAGGCGTGGCGTTGATGTGCCTGGCCGAAGCTCTTCTGCGGGTGCCCGACGCGGATACAATCGACGCTCTGATCGAAGACAAGATTGCCCCATCGGACTGGGGCAAACACTTGGGGCGGTCGACCTCCTCTTTGGTAAACGCCTCCACTTGGGCACTATTGCTGACAGGCAAGGTGATGGACGACCAAAACACAGGTTTAATCGGCTCCTTACGCGGGGCCGTGAAACGTTTAGGCGAACCTGTTATTCGCACAGCGGTTGGTCGTGCGATGAAGGAGATGGGACGCCAGTTTGTTCTCGGAGAAACCATCACCTCCGCCATGAAGCGTGCGGAAGGTATGGAGAAAGAGGGCTATACCTATTCTTACGACATGTTGGGTGAAGCGGCCAAAACTGATGCGGATGCCATGCGGTATCACCTTGCCTATTCCCGCGCGATCACCGCCATTGCCTCAGCCTGCACCAATCAAGACAGTCGCGACAATCCGGGCATCTCGGTCAAGCTCTCTGCCCTGCATCCCCGCTATGAAGTGGCGCAACGGGATCGGGTGATGGAAGAGCTGGTACCACGCCTGCGCTCTCTGGCTTTGCTTGCCAAATCCGCAGGCATGGGCCTCAACATCGACGCTGAAGAAGCCGACCGGTTGGCGATTTCCATGGATGTCATTGAAGCAGTTATGAGCGAACCTGCCTTGGCAGGTTGGGATGGCTTTGGCGTCGTGGTGCAAGCATACGGCAAACGCGCTGGCGCGACGCTCGACTATCTTTACGAACTGTCCGAAAAACTGGATCGCAAGATCATGGTGCGGCTTGTGAAAGGCGCTTATTGGGACACTGAGGTCAAACGGGCGCAGGTCGAAGGCATCGACGGTTTCCCTGTCTTCACCAATAAGGCAGCAACGGATGTGTCCTATATTGCCAACGCCCGTAAATTGCTCCGCATGACGGATCGTATTTATCCTCAATTTGCCACCCATAATGCGCACACAGTTGCCGCGATTTTGCATATGGCAGACGACAAATCTGCGTTTGAATTCCAGCGCCTACACGGCATGGGCGAAGCCCTGCACGACATTGTCCTAAAAGACCAAGGCACACGATGCCGGATTTATGCTCCGGTTGGGGCACACCGGGATTTGCTGGCCTACTTGGTGCGGCGTCTGCTTGAGAATGGCGCAAACTCATCTTTTGTGAACCAAATAGTCGACGAGGACGTACCTGCTGAGGCGGTTGCGAGCGACCCATTTGATCAGGTGCAGTCCACCGAAGGTGTGTTGCCACGAGGACCTGAACTTTTTGCACCGGAGCGGGTGAACTCAAAAGGGTTTGATCTGACGGACGCTCCGACCCTGAGCGCACTGGACACAGCGCGGGAATTGTATCGCAACACACAGTGGCACGCGGCTCCGCTGCTGGCTGCTGAAGCCGTGCCGGGAGCTACACAACCGGTAGACAACCCATTCCTGCCAACTGACAGCCCAGGCACAGTGGCCCACGCCAGCGCGGCGGATGTGGAGAGCGCCCTAAGCGCAACAAAGCCGTGGGACGCGACGCCAAGCGAGCGTGGCGCGGTTCTTTCCAAAGCGGCGGACCTTTATGAAGAAAACTATGGCGCGCTCTTTGCATTGCTCGCCCGCGAGGCAGGAAAAACCCCCAATGATGCTGTCGCGGAGCTGCGCGAAGCGGTTGATTTCCTGCGATATTACGGTGCCAATGCGCCTTCAACACCGCCCGCAGGCGTCTTCACCTGCATCTCGCCATGGAACTTCCCGCTGGCAATTTTTTCCGGACAGGTGGCAGCTGCACTCGCGGCAGGGAATGCCGTACTCGCCAAACCTGCCGACCAAACCCCGTTGATCGCTCATGAGGCTGTGAGGTTGCTGCATGAGGCCGGTGTGCCACGCGACGCTCTGCAACTCCTACCCGGTTCCGGCGCAACCGTTGGCGCGGCGCTGACCTCTGATCCACGTGTAAACGGCGTGGCCTTCACCGGCTCCACAGCCACCGCGCTGCGCATCCGCGCCACAATGGCCGACAACATGGCCCCAGGCGCACCGCTAATTGCCGAAACCGGCGGGTTGAACGCCATGATTGTGGACAGCACCGCCTTGCCCGAACAAGCTGTGACCGCCATTGTCGAGAGTGCGTTCCAATCCGCGGGCCAGCGCTGCTCCGCCCTACGATGCCTCTATGTGCAGGAAGACATTGCAGAAAACCTGTTGGAGATGCTGACAGGTGCGATGAAAGAGCTGTCGCTCAACGATCCGTGGCTGTTGTCCACCGATAGCGGACCGGTGATCGACGAGACCGCTCGCCGAGGTATATCGGAGCACATAGCGCAAGCCCAATCTGAAGGCCGCGTGTTGTTCCAGATGCCGACACCGCAAACCGGGACTTTCATTGCGCCAACCCTAATCAAAATAGGCGGCATTGCTGAGTTGACCCGTGAAATCTTTGGCCCGGTGCTGCATGTAGCCACATTCAAATCCAACGAGCTGGATGCGGTGATCGATGCGATCAACGCCACCGGTTACGGCCTGACCTTTGGTCTGCAAACTCGAATTGATGACCGTGTGCAACATGTCTCTGACCGCGTCAAAGCGGGCAACATCTATGTGAACCGCAACCAGATCGGCGCAATTGTTGGCTCCCAACCCTTCGGCGGTGAAGGGCTTTCGGGCACTGGCCCCAAGGCGGGTGGCCCACACTACCTGGCGCGATTTGCTGCGGTACCGGCTGAGGACGCAGGGGTGTGGGACGGGGTTATGCCCGCCGATGTGGTTCAGGCAAAAGTGGACAAGACCAATCGAGAGGCTGGCAAAAACTCTGGCACAACCGTCTCTCTGCCAGGGCCAACAGGTGAGTCCAACCGCCTAACCAGCTATGCGCGGGAGCCGCTTCTCTGCATGGGCCCCGGTGCGGAGACTGCCAAAGCGCAAGCCGAGATTGTGCAAAACCTTGGCGGGCAAGCTGTTGTGTGTACGGGAAAACTTCCGGAAGACGCCCTTACTACGTTACAAGGTTTCTCCGGCGCTTTGTGGTGGGGGGATGCAGATCAGGCACGGGCTTATGACCAAGCCTTGGCACAACGCGACGGACCAATCCTGCCGCTGCTCACCGGACGGCCAGATGCCGCGCGGGTGTTGGGCGAGCGGCATGTCTGCGTGGACACAACAGCGGCAGGCGGCAACGCGGCGCTATTGAGCGGGAGCAGTTGACCTTCCGCACAAATCCTCGCAGCTTGGCGCCATGTTTCCAATCCGTGATCACAACCCCTCCGGACGCACCCCTTATGTCGTCTATGCGCTGATCCTCCTGAATGTCGGGATCTTCCTGAGTTATCAGCCAATTATGGGGGACAACTTTCGTTTGGCCCAGTTCTTTCAGGACTGGGCCTTGCTGCCTGCTGAAGTCACCGAAGGTCGAAAGCTTCATGGCCTTCTGACCTCCATGTTCCTACATGGCGGCTGGATGCATTTGTTTGGCAACATGCTGTTTTTGTGGATCTTTGGCGACAATCTCGAAGATGAAATGGGCCACTTCGGCTTTTTGGCCTTTTACCTGTTGTCCGGCCTGGGCGCAGATTTTGCGCAGATCGCAGCTGATCCAAACAGTCAAATTCCAATGGTCGGGGCATCCGGCGCCATTGCCGGTGTGATGGGCGGCTACCTTTTGCTCTTCCCCAAAGCCAAGGTCGATATTTTGCTGATATTGATCATTATATTCCGGATTTTTACGGTTCCCGCTTGGGTCATGTTGGGCCTTTGGTTTGCCTTGCAACTGTTCAATGGCGTGGCCGTGGACACGGCTGGCGGAGGCGTGGCGCACTGGGCGCATGCGGGCGGCTTTATTGTGGGCGCTGTATTGGCCATCCCAGTGTGGCTCAAGCGCGGCGGCCCAGCTTATTGGCATCAAACCCATGGCCACCCGCCCCACCCTGAAGCCAAATACAAACTGAGCCAAAGCTCGGTCCCCCGTGTGAGGAGAAAACGGCGATGAGCCATAAACTGACCTGCCATTGCGGCTCTGTGGAGTTGCGCGTTACGCTGGCGCAAGATCCCAGCGAAGCCATGTTGTGTGACTGTTCGTTTTGCCGCCGCCGTGCGGTGCCAAATGTGGACGTTAAGCTGGAAGACTTAACAATTGTGTCCGGTCACGAATGTCTGACGCTTTACACGTGGGGCACAGGCACAGCCAAACATTACTTTTGCCGCAATTGTGGGATTTACACGCACCACCAACGCCGCTCGCGCCCAGATGTCTATGGCGTCAACATTGGCGCGCTGGACGGCGTGAACCCCAAGGATTTTGCGCCGTTTGGCTGGGTCGACGGCGTCAATCACCCTTCGGACAAAAAAACCTGACCCGTTTGGGCCAGGTTTTACATTTTCACGGATGTGCAAAAGCCTCGTAACGGCAGCGCACGTTAGCCGTTGCGGATGACTTTTGCGAAAGTGGAAAAGATCGGTTCGTTTGCCACGACCACTTCACCGTCTTCCAACATATCTCCACCGGGAGCGAGCGGCTCAACCAGAGCACCGGCCTCTTTGGCAATCAACAAGCCAGCGGCGATGTCCCAAGGCTGCAGCTTACGTTCCCAGAACCCTTCGTAGCGGCCAGCGGCCACATAAGCGAGATCCAGCGAGGCGGCGCCAAAGCGGCGCACACCAGCGGTGACAGGCAACAGACGCGCAAGGTCTTTCAGGGTGTCCGGCAGATCTGCACGGCCAGCGTACGGTAGGCCAGTTGCAAAGATCGACTCGATCATGCGGTGACGGGCCGACACACGCAGACGCAGGCTATCGTTGAGCCAGGCACCTTCGCCTTTTTCGGCGTAAAACATCTCGTCTTTGGCGGCGTCAAACACCACACCAGCAACGATTTCACCCTTATGTTCCAAGGCGATAGAGATCGCCCAATGCGGCAGACCATGCAGGAAATTGGTGGTGCCATCCAGCGGGTCAACAATCCAGCGGCGGGTTGGATCTTTGCCCGCAATCTCGCCACCCTCTTCGGCAATCCAGCCGTAGGTAGGACGCGCGCCCAGCAGTTCTGTTTTCAGGATTTCTTCGGCGGCGATGTCGGCGCGGCTGACAAAGTCGCCTGCCCCTTTGGTCGACACCTGTAGGTTTTCAACTTCACGGAAGTCTTTGACCAGTGACCGACCCGCTTTGCGGGCGGCCTTCATCATGATGTTCAGATTTGCGCTGCCCGGCATGGCACGGCTCCTTTTGACACAGAGCGCGCGTATACGCCCGTAAACCCTTTTTGCCAAGGCCTTATAGGGCCGATCAAGTCTGTAAGGAAACGCCGCGTCACAAAAACGGGTTAAAAGCTGCCTACACTTGTCAGATTGCCTCACTCCCAGCAAGCTGGCGTCAAAGCTTTGGAGGATGCCCAAATGACAGAACAGATGCAGCGCATGGTGCTGGCCAGCCGCCCCACGGGGGAACCGCAGGACGAGAATTTTCGTTTGGAAACAGCTGACTTGCCGGAAATCGACGACGGAGAAGTCCTCGTGCGTGTGCATTATATGTCGTTGGACCCGTATATGCGTGGGCGCATGGATGAGGCAAAATCCTATTCCGCTGCCGTACAGATTGATGAGACCATGGGCGGCGGCGCGGTTGGCGAGGTGGTGGTCTCCAATCACGAGGATTTTGCCCCCGGAGATTTTGCACTTGGCATGTTTGGTTGGACCACCCACGGTGTGGCAAAAGGCCATGAAATGCAGAAGCTGAACCCGAAACTGGCGCCCATCACCACGGCGCTTGGCGTGATGGGCATGCCAGGGTTCACCGGCTGGTACGGGCTGACCGAATTGGGCAAACCCAAACAGGGTGAAACGCTGGTTGTGGGGGCTGCTACTGGGCCGGTTGGATCTATGGTGGGGCAAATTGCCAAATCCAAGGGACTGCGCGTGGCTGGCATTGCCGGCGGCGCCGAGAAATGTGCAAAGGCTACAGACACTTACGGGTTTGATGCCTGCATTGACCATAAGGCGTTCGAGACCGCCAGCGAGCTGCGTAAGGCCGTGGCGGCAGAATGCCCGCAAGGCATTGATATCTATTTCGAAAACGTTGGAGGCAAACTGCTGGATGCGGTGCTGCCGCTGATGAACGTCGGCGGGCGCATTCCACTCTGCGGCATGATTGCCTGGTACAACGCTGGTGGGTTGGGTGCAGATGCACAGATGGAGAGCCTGACCGGCCCACGGTTGTGGCGCACGATTCTGGTTAACCAATTGTCGGTGAACGGTTTTATCATCTCCAACCACTACGACCGCTACGGCGATTTCCTGCGTGACGTGGGGCCAAAGTTGGCCGCTGGAGAGATCGCATATGGCGAGGATATTGCCGAAGGATTGGAAAACGCACCTGCAGCTTTCCGGTCCCTGTTAAAAGGCGGAAACACAGGCAAACAGCTGGTGAAACTGATCTGATTTCCGGCCGGCGCAACACCGCGGCTTAACTTTTGGCCAAGGTCAAAAATCACGTCGGTAAAGCGTCGGTATCACGACTGTTTCCCGGAGGTGGGGGTTTTGTGGCACCTGCCTCCAGTTAACACAACGTACGTTGCGCCTAATGCACCAAAATTTGTGCTTCGCGGGCCTTCAGCGATGGGCGGGCATCTTCACCGTAAACATGCACCCCTTCTGTCTGCAGTTCCGGGAACAGTGAATAAATCTCATCCTGCACCACCTGCGCCATGGAGGAGAGGCCCTGCTCGCCCGGCATAAAGCTTTCGCTGGGAATACCGCCGCCGTAGATGATCTCGTGACAGTCAAACAGCAGATGCAGATAGGTGACCTCACCGCCCTCGACCTGCACAACGGTGTCGCCGTTGATCAACGCCTGCGCGGGCACCAGCACTTCGCTTTCACCAAAGTTCACCTCAACCCGCCAACCGCGCAACATCATGCGGTGTTGCGGAGAAACCATCAGCGGCACGTCATTGCCAAGCGCGCCCGGTGCAAAGCGGATCGGCGCCAATGCACCACGGGCGGGCACCGTGCGACGGCCAATCCAGCGCAGGGGTTGAAAGCCATGATCCATGGTCAGGATCATGTCACCGGGCTCAATCTCCTCCACCGAACGTTCACCTTTTTGGGTGATGATCTTCGTGCCTTCAACAAAACAGGGCACAAAATCCCAGTCCTCACGACTGGAGGTTAGACCGGAATACCGATTGCCGAGCAGGCTATCGAGGCTGATCGATTGGATTGGCCCTGCCTCCAAGGCCGCCTGATCCGCGTTGTTGGAAAACTCTGGCGCGAGGTAGGCGTTGCCATTGGTGTCCTGAAACAACACGGCCGTGTAGGTTGCGGTGGTGCCGTCCACATAGGTGATCGTGGCGTTGTACACGGCTGTGCCGTCAAAGGTTTGAGGCGTGCCGCCGTCCACGGTGAACTGGTCGTTGGGACTGTTGTCCATGTCGTAGGCCGAGCCCACATTGCCAAAGGGCGAGATTTCGACAAAATCGTTGGCCAGCGGATTGCCGGGACCACCAAATGTCAGCCCTTCAAGTGCTGCGGCATTTTCCGCGCGGTTGTTGCCTTCATTGGTGTCGATGTCGGCCAACTGACCAACGGAGATCGCATTAAACGTGGTAGGCATGAACAAAACTGGAGCCGCCCGCGCCGCGACCCAAACACAGGCCAAATGCGCGCTGGGAGATACTCCACCCCCTAAACTGATGAACCGTTACACAACAACATGGACGCGACAGCCCAGATTGTTCAGGGGGAGAAATACCAGAAAACTCTCACCAGCCGGTTTAGGCGGTTTGCAAACGCCGCGCTTCTTTGCCCGCCAATTGAATCAAATCCTGCATGTAAGGCTTGTTCAAATCATCGGTGCGGGTGGCGGCAGACAGCGCCCGCGTGAGACCTTTGTCCGTAATTGGTCGGGTGACATAGTCTGACGAGTATTTCACTTCGCGCACCACCCAATCCGGCAACACCGACACGCCGCGGTTGGACGCCACCAGCAGCAGGATCACGGCGGTGAGTTCGGCCTGACGGACAGAGCCGGGTTCCACTTTGGCCGGCGTCAACAATTGTGAGAACACATCCAGACGCGAGCGTTCCACTGGATAGGTGATCAGAGTTTCGCCGCGAAAATCCTCGGCCTCAACATAGGCTTTCTGGGCCAAAGGATGAGCGGACGAGGCTACAAACACCGGCGCGTAATCAAACAAATGACTAAAGGAGACATTGGGCATGTTTTCCGGATCGGAGCTGACCACCAAATCTACTTCTTCTTTCTGAAGCGCGGGCATGGCATCAAACGCTAGGCCGGGACGGATATCAACATCCACATCCGGCCAGTTTTTGCGAAATTGCTCCAACACCGGGAAAAGCCATTCAAAACACGCGTGACATTCAATGGCGATATGTAGGCGACCGGAGCTACCGTCACGCAGACCGTTAAATTCCGCTTCAAGTTTTTCGACTTCGGGCAACACTTGATTGGCCAGACGCAAAAGGCGCACACCCGCCGCAGAAAGTTTCATTGGTTTGGAGCGACGCACAAACAGCTCTACACCGGCCTGCTCTTCCAAACCTTTGATCTGATGAGACAAAGCAGATTGGGTGATATTGAGTTTATCCGCAGCACGGGCCAAACCACCACATTCATGGATCGCGCGCACAGTGCGCAGGTGGCGGAATTCAATGTGCATCTTCATGTGCGGCTCATGACTTTCTTGAGTATTATGAATTTGCGTAAAGATGACATGTGTGAGACATGAGGACAACCGCAAGTTACAGGATGCCCGTCATGACCACGCCTCAAGTCTCGTTTGAATTTTTTCCGCCGCAAAACCTGCAGGCGTCATTCCGGCTTTGGGACACTGTGCAGACCTTGGCACCACTGAATCCGCGTTTTGTTTCCGTAACTTATGGTGCGGGCGGCACCACGCGAGACCTGACGCGTGAGGCCGTTGCGACACTGCACAAATCCTCTGGTCTCAATGTGGCGGCGCATTTGACCTGCGTGAATGCGTCCAAAGCGGAAACCCTGGAGATTGCAGACGGATTTGCGGCGGCTGGTGTCTCTGAACTTGTGGCGCTGCGCGGCGACCCGCCAAAAGGCAGCAACGGGTTTGAAGCGCATCCAGAAGGCTTTGCCAATTCTCTTGAGCTGATTGGTGCACTGGCAGAGACCGGCAAGTTCACCATCCGCGTGGGCGCCTATCCGGAGAAACACCCGGAAGCGGCCGACATGGCGGCAGATGTGGAATGGCTCAAACGCAAGATTGACGCGGGCGCCGATGAAGCCATCACACAGTTCTTCTTTGAAGCGGAAACCTTCCTGCGGTTCCGCGATGCCTGTGCCAAAGCGGGCATCACCGCACCAATCTTGCCGGGCGTTTTGCCCATCGAGAATTGGAAAGGCGTGCGCAAGTTTTCTGAACGCTGCGGCACCTCTGTGCCAGCCTGGTTGGTGGACGCGTTTGAAAAGGCGGAGCGTGACAACCGCGAAGATCTATTGGCCACAGCGGTCTGCACCGAGATGTGCTCGGAGTTGCTGGACGAAGGCGTGGACAGCTTGCATTTCTACACCATGAACCGTCCGGAGCTGACCCGCGATGTGTGCCATGCTTTGGGTGTGACACCGGCGGTGACCTTGGAAAACGTGGCGTAACAGGAGCCCGCTCCCTCTTGAGACTCTGACAGTATTGCGGCCTTCTTTAACGTGTTAAGGGAGGCCGTTTTTATGAACGCACATCACTATGCCACATCCGTAGACCAATTGGCGTCAATGGACACCATCCTGTCGATGAGCGGGTTAGAGTTTATGCGCGCGATCATCAACGGCGACCTTGCTGGACCGCCCATTGGACAGACGCTTGGCTTCAAACCCATTGCGGCGGATGAAGGCACGGTGACCTTTGAGGGCACGCCCGCGTTTTGCACCATGAACCCGATTGGCACGGTGCATGGCGGTTGGTACGGGACCATTTTGGACAGCTGCATGGCCTGCGCGGTGCAAACCATGCTCAAACCCGGGCAGATCTATACAACGCTGGAATACAAAACCAACATTCTGCGCCCTATTCCGGTTGGAATGACCGTGCATGCGGTCGGCAAGGTGCAGCACGTGGGGCGCTCGACGGGTATTTCCGTTGGTGAGGTGCGTGGGGTTGAAGATGGCAAGCTTTACGCCACCGGCTCAACCACCTGCATCGTGCTACAGGGCCCCAAGCGATAGCATGTGAGGACGCTGCCCTCGGCACAGCAGAGCTGCGCCTTCACCCGAGATATTTTTGGAATGAGAAAGCAAGGTTGCGCTTGATCTGGCCTTGGCGCACGGTCTCGCAAAATGAGGAGAGTGTAATGCGGGCGTTGTTGCAACGGGTGAGTGAGGCACAGGTGCGCGTGGATGGCGCGGTGATTGGCGAATGCGGGCCAGGCTTGATGGTGCTGGTCTGCGCGATGCAGGGAGACACAGAGGCCCAGGTCGAGAAATTGGCGGCCAAAGTGGCGAAGTGCCGAATTTTTCAGGATGACAACGGCAAGATGAACCAGTCGGTGGCGGATATGGGCGGCAGCGTTCTGGTGATCAGCCAGTTTACTCTCGCGGCGGACACCCGCAGCGGCAACCGC
Source organism: uncultured Shimia sp. (assembly GCF_913054185.1). GTDB lineage: Bacteria > Pseudomonadota > Alphaproteobacteria > Rhodobacterales > Rhodobacteraceae > Shimia. Next base: position 6,847 of record NZ_CAJXIV010000060.1, on the reverse strand, counting down.
CCCGGCTTTTCCACCGCGGCCGCGCCGGAAGACGGCAAACGGCTTTTTGAGCTGTTTGCGCGGAAGCTCGGCGAGGTTGTGCCGGTACAGACCGGGGAGTTTGGCGCGGACATGAAGGTCTCGCTGACCAATGACGGGCCGGTCACAATCTGGATGGAGGTCTGAAGCGGGGCTGCTTCAGCTCTTTTTCACAAACTTGGTCAGGATCACAATCCTCTGGCTTTCCACCCGGCCTTCGATGTGCTCGGGGTTGTCCATCACCAAAGAGATGCTGCGCACGGCTGTGCCCCGTTTGGCGGTGAAACCCGCGCCTTTTACGGGCAGGTCTTTGATCAGCACCACCGAGTCGCCGGCGGCGAGAACTGCGCCATTGCTGTCGCGGTGAATGACCACGTCTTCCCCGTCAGACACACCTTCCTCGGCCCACGCCAGCACGTCGGGTTCCAGATAAGCCATATCCAGCAAGTCTCGTGCCCAAGGGGCCTCCGGCAGGGCTTTGAGCAAACGCCACGCAAGCACCTGCACCGCAGGCTCGGTGCTCCAGATCGCCTCGTGTAGACATTGCCAATGTGGCCCGTCCTGCGGGTTATCCGCGACGCCCGTGGCACATGTTGCACAGAGATCGACGGAGACGTCCTGCGGCATCACAGCCACAGGAGACACAGCGCCAGTGGCACCACAAAGGACACAGGGATTGGACACGGACTTCTCCAGTTTGGATTACTCAGTCATCGCCAGCGTGGCGTTGATGGCCTTTTGCCAGCCCGCATAACGCCCTTCGCGCCAGCTGTCATCCTGCTTTGGTGTGAACTGGCTCTCTTTCTCCCACGTGGCCGCAAAGCCTGCCATGTCCGGATAGGCCCCGATCTGCATACCTGCGAGCCAAGCCGCGCCTTTGGCGGTGCTTTCGGCCACCACAGGGCGGTCGACCGGTGCACCCAAAATGTTAGACAGGAACTGCATCGCCCAATCGCTGGCAATCATGCCGCCGTCCACCCGCAACACAGTGTCGCCGGAAAACTCAAAATCCGCCTGCATGGCTTCGAGCAAGTCACGGGTTTGGAAACCTACACTCTCGAGCGCAGCACGGGAGAACTCTTTGGGGCCAGAGCCACGGGTCAGGCCAAAGACAGCGCCACGGGCTTCCGGGTTCCAATACGGCGCACCCAGACCGACAAAAGCCGGCACAAGGATCAGCTCCTGACCAGGGTCAGCCGCATCGGCCAGCGCCGCCGTTTCAGAGGCGTCGTTGATGATGCCCAGCCCGTCACGCAACCATTGCACCACCGCGCCAGCAATGAAGATCGCACCTTCTAGCGCATAAGTGGGTTTGCCATCCAATTGATACGCGATGGTGGTCAGCAGCCGGTTTTGCGAGGTCACTGGCGTATCACCGGTGTTCAATAGCGCGAAGCAGCCGGTACCGTAGGTGGATTTCAGCATACCGGCCTGGAAGCAGGCCTGCCCAATGGTGGCGGCCTGCTGGTCCCCTGCCACGCCCCGAATTGGGATCGCCGCGCCAAACAGGTCCGGATCGGTTTCGCCAAAATCGGCGGCGCAGTCTTTGACCTCTGGCAACATCGACATCGGAATGCCCAGCAGCGCGCAGATGTCGTTGCTCCAGACACCGTTGTGGATGTCATAGATCAGCGTGCGCGCGGCGTTGGTGGCGTCGGTGGCATGCACCTTGCCGCCGGTCAGCTTCCAGATCAGATAACAATCGACGGTGCCAAACAGAAGATCGCCCGCCTCTGCGGATGCCCGGGTGCCTTCGACGTTGTCCAAAATCCACTTGATCTTAGTGCCGGAAAAATAGGGATCGAGCAGCAGGCCCGTGGTGGCCTGCACTTTATCGGCATGACCGCCCGCCTTGAGCTCTTCGCAAATCGCAGCGGTGCGGCGGTCCTGCCAGACAATCGCGTTGTGCACCGGCTCACCCGTGGTCTTGTTCCAAACCAACGTGGTTTCCCGCTGGTTGGTGATGCCAATCGCGTCAATGTCTTTGGCAGAGAGCTTGGCGCGGGCCAAAGCGCCGGAGCAGGTTTCCACGGTGGTGACCCAGATGTCCGCCGGATCATGCTCCACCCAACCGGACTGCGGGAAGTGCTGCTCAAACTCCAACTGGGCGCTGGCGATGGGGCGGATGTCCCCGTCAAACACAATGGCGCGGCTGGATGTGGTGCCCTGATCAATGGCGAGAATATGGGTCATCTGTCCCCTCCCTGAACTCTGTTGCAGGCACAGTAGGCACGGAAAACTGTTACCGCAATCAGGAAGGGCGCCGCTTGACGCTGCGCCCTACTATTTTTTTCGTAGATAGCTTTCTCTTTCCCCAAATACCTCGGGGGTGAAGGCACCGCCGTGCGGTGACGAGGGGGCTGGCCCCCTCCCCTTTGCACCGGATCAGGCGGCCGATTCGTCTTGAGACCACTCCCATGGGCGGACAAAGTCGCCAAGCACCTTGCCCACTTCTGCGTCAGACGCATCACCAGACTTTTTGATCTGCGCCACCAAGCCACGCTTCTTGTCGTCAAGCACAAAGTCGACCTGAGCAGGCACGCCCGCTTTGTCCAACGCCGCATTGTAGATGCGGGTGATGGCCGCTTTGCGCAGGTCCGGCTTGAAGATTTTGCCCACGGCGGTTTTGGGCAGCTCCGGCATGATCTCCACATATTTTGGATGCGCGGCGCGCTCGTGCACGTGCACCTTGGCGTGGCTCATCAGATCCTCAATGGTCACGGTCGCACCTTCGACCAGCTCGACATAGACACAAGGGACTTCGCCAGCGTGGCTGTCTGGCTGACCAATAGCACCCGCAAAGGCCACATCGTGATGCGCCAAAAGCGCCTCTTCAATTTCAGCAGGGTCAATGTTGTGGCCACCACGAATGATCAGGTCTTTGGCGCGCCCCGTGATCCAGAGATAGCCGTCCTCATCCAAACGCCCCAAATCGCCGGTGCGCAGATGGGTCCCGTAGTGGAATAGGTCCACGTTTTTGTCCGCTTCGGTGTAGGTGTTGCCCGCAAAGACACCGGGGTTGGACACGCAGATCTCACCCACTTCGTCTGCAGCACATTCCACCGGACCGTCGGGCGTATTCTTAATGATGCGCACATCGGTGTAGGGGAACGGCAGGCCAACGGAACCAACTTTCTTGGCACCGGATGGCGGGTTGCAAGACACAAGGCAGGTGGCCTCGGTCAGGCCATAGCCTTCAACAATGTCCACGCCACAGGTGCTTTCGAAGCGTTTGAACAGCTCCATTGGCATTGGCGCGGAACCGGAGAAGGCGGTTTTCACAGAGGAAATATCCGCATCCACCGGACGCTGCATCAGCGCGGACACAGCGGTCGGCACAGTGATGATGAAGGAGATTTTCCAGCGTTCGATCAGCTTCCAGAAGTTGTCAAACACCCCATCGCCGCGATAGCCCGCAGGGGTTGGGAAGACCACATGGGCGCCGGATTTGATCGCCGCTTGCATGATCACATGCACGGCAAAAACGTGGAACAGCGGCAGCGGGCACATGATGTTGTCTTCTTCGGTGAAGAGCAGACGATCCCCAAGCCAGCCGTTGTAGATCATGCCGGAATAGAGGTGCTGCGCCACTTTCGGCATGCCGGTGGTGCCGCCGGTGTGGAAGTAGGCCCCTACGCGATCGCCATCACTGTCAGCAAACTGCAAGGTGGTTGCGTGTTTCGCCAGCTCCTTGTTGAAGTCTTTGAAGTCCGCATGCTGCGGGCCGGAAACCTTGGGCCGGATCAGCGGTACAATCCAAGACTTTGGCGGGGTCAGATATTTGACGAGATCAATTTCCAGTACCGTGTGTACATGTGGGGCGTGACGCACGGCCTCCGCCACTTTTTGGGCCACGTCGGTTTTGGGGAAACCTTTGAGGGTCACCACCACTTTGGCGTCGGTTTCGCGCAGGATGGCGGCGATTTGCTCGGGCTCCAGCAGCGGGTTGATCGGGTTCACAATGCCCGCAACCATACCGCCCAGAAGCGCATACATGGTTTCGTTGCAGTTGGGCAGCACAAAGGCCACGGTGTCTTTTTCACCCACACCGAGATCGCGGAACATATTGGCCGCCTGGGTGGTCTTGGCGTGCAGCTCGGACCAGGTGACGGTCTCAGCTTTGTCTTTGGGGCCAGAGAAGATCTGATAGCTGACCGCGGGACGGTTTGGAAACTTGTCCTTGGTGTTGGTCAGCATTTCATAAATCGTGGTAGGGTTGCCCCGCTCATCCCACGGTTTTTCACTCTCGATGGCTTTCAGATCGGCCAAAGATTCAAAGCTCATAGTCTGTTCTCCCCCCTTGGGTTGCTTGCCCCAAACCGCCAGACCTCCGCCTGTCCGGCCTATTTGAACGCGTTGCTTCAAGTTGACCCCAAAAACACCCTGCGTCCCATTCAAGGCCAGCCGAACCTAAGGTCAAGCAAGCCTGAAACGTTACGTCAGATTAACCGTAAAAGGGATGCAGTCCACCTCAAAATCAGCTTGGGGTCGCGCGCGCCAAACGGCAGCGCGACCGCACTGATTTAGGCAGCCCCAGCGGTGAATTGCAGGCGCGCCAGTTTGGCGTATAGACCATCTTCGGCGACCAGATCATCATGGCGACCCTGGGCAACAATACGGCCCTCTTCCATCACAATGATGCGGTCGGCTTTCTTCACGGTGGCCAAGCGGTGGGCAACAATGATGGTGGTCCGGCTTTTGGCCAGCTCATCCACAGCCGCCTGCACCAGGCGTTCGCTCTCTGCATCAAGGGCCGAGGTGGCCTCATCCAACAGCAGCACTGGCGCGTCGCGCAAAATGGCGCGGGCAATGGCGATGCGTTGCTTCTGACCACCTGACAGCATCACACCACGTTCGCCCAGCGGGCTGTCATAGCCCTCCGGCAAAGCGGTGATGAAGTCATGTGCGGCGGCGGCTTTTGCGGCGGCTTCAACCTCTGCATCCGTTGCGTCCAGACGACCAAAGCGGATGTTTTCCCGTGCACTGCTGGCAAAGATCACCGGATCTTGTGGCACCAATGCTAGATGTTGGCGGAAGTCGTCACGCTGCATTTCCTGCAAAGCTTTGCCATCCAGCGTCACCTGGCCTTTGACCGGGTCATAAAAGCGTTGGATCATTTGAATGATGGTGGTTTTGCCGGCCCCTGACGGGCCAACAAGCGCAACTGTTTCACCGGGTTGAATGGTAAGGTTCACTTCATCCAGTGCCGAAACATTTGGCCGGGACGGGTATTGGAAAGACACAGACTCAAAGCTGATCTCGCCTTTGACCGGCGCAGGCAGTGTTTTTGGGTTTGCCGGATCGTTGACGCTGTCTTCGGTATAGAGCAGCTCCACCAAACGTTCGGTGGCGCCGGCAGCGCGCTGCAGCTCACTCCAGATTTCGGACAAAGCCCCCACGGCGCCCGCCACCATCACCGAGTAGATCACAAACTGCACCAACACACCGACACTCATGCCACCGGCGCGCACGTCACGCGCCCCCATCCACAACACCACAACCACGCCGGTGAAGATCAGAAAGATCACAATCATCGTCAACAATGCACGCGTGTTGATCCGGCGCATCGCGGCGCTCAATGACAGGTCGGTCACGCGGTCAAAATTGGCGCGGGTTTGGGTCTCATGGGTAAAGGCCTGCACGGTTTGCACCGACAAAAGCGCCTCAGACGCATTGCCGGAGCTTTCCGCAATCCAATCCTGATTTTCACGGCTGAGTTTGCGCAAGCGGCGACCCAACACCATAATCGGCACAATCACCATTGGCACCACCAAAAGCACCATCAGGGTCAGCTTGGTGGAGGTGAACAACATCAACACCAGGCCGCCAAGGAACAGCAGCACATTGCGCAGAGCGATGGAGATGGACGAGCCAATCACCGATTGGATCACAGTGGTATCCGTTGTGATGCGGCTGAGCACCTCACCGGTCATGACGTTCTCAAAAAACGCCGGGCTCATGTTGATCACCCGCGCAAACACCGCTTTGCGGATGTCGGTGACAACCAATTCGCCGAGCCGCGTGACCAACAGATATCGCAGCGCGGTGCCGACAGCCAACATCGACGCGATGCCAAGGGCGGCGAGGAAGTACTTGTCCAGCAGCGCGTCACTTTGTGTGCCAAAGTTGTCCACGACGCGGCGCACAGCCACGGGCAACATCAAAGACACAGAGGCGGTCAGCGTCAGGGCACACAGCGCCAGAAACACCAGGAACCGATAGGGGGCCAAAAATGGGCGCAGCCCACGCAGGGCGCCGATGTTCTTGCTTTTCTCACGGTCTTGTTCGGTATTCGCGTGCTGCGGCTGTCTGGCCATTATTCGGTCCTTGGCTGTCGTGTTAGCCGTTAGTGACCGCAGTGCGCATCCGGGTCAAGATGCCAGATATGCATAAGCCATATACAACCCTGCGACATGGGATAGCACCCGTGCAATCATGCGGGCAATTTGGGAAGATTGACCTTGGAGCGGGCGACGGGAATCGAACCCGTATCATCAGCTTGGAAGGCTGAGGTCTTACCATTACACAACGCCCGCTCATCTGATTCAGTTCCTATTTCATTGGAATTTGGAGGTCAAGGCAACTATTGAACATGTTCCCTCTTCATCTGAAATATTCATCCTCTACCATCCGCGCAAAACACGCCTTAAGGCAGCCCCTAGCCATTTTACGGCATCTGTGCGCAGCACTGCATCACGACACGATGAGCGGAAAGGAGCCGTTAGCCGCGTCTGCGAAGGCTTCGTGCCAGACCCGTAAAAACGGCCATTCAAACTCTATCGGAATAGACCCACCCGCCGCGCCAGCCTCCAATGGCAGCCATGCGCAG
>NZ_CAJXIV010000059.1 GCF_913054185.1 uncultured Shimia sp. | reverse complement strand
TAATTGCTGGAGATGGTCAGGTCTCCCTGGGCCAAACCGTGATCAAAGGCACCGCGCGCAAAGTGCGTCGTTTGAGCCCGGGCGGATATGACATCGTTGCCGGCTTTGCTGGCTCCACTGCTGACGCCTTTACGCTTCTAGAGCGTCTGGAAGCCAAGCTTGAAGCCACCCCAGGCCAACTGGCCCGTGCCTCTGTGGAACTGGCCAAAGACTGGCGCACGGACAAATACCTGCAAAAGCTCGAAGCCATGCTGATTGTTTCTGACGGCACCGACATCTTTGTGATCACTGGGGCAGGGGACGTGCTCGAGCCTGAACATGACGTCACCGCCATTGGCTCGGGTGGCAACTATGCACTGGCCGCAGGCCGCGCCCTGATGGACACCGACCTCTCTGCCGAAGAGGTTGCCCGCAAAGCCATGGCCATCGCCAGTGACATTTGCGTCTACACCAACGGCAACTTGACGGTGGAGACCATCAAGCAATGAGTGACATGACCTACACCCGCATGGGCAACTCCGGCCTCGTGGTGTCTCGCCTGGCGCTAGGTACCATGACCTTCACCCATGGCTCTGACTGGATCCCCGGTGTTGCCAAAGTTGGCCTTAACGATGCTCAGCGCATGGTTGATGTGGCGCTTGACGGCGGCATCAACTTTTTTGACGCGGCAGATGGCTATTCCAACGGCGAAGCCGAAGATATCCTTGGCAAAACACTCAAGGGCAAACGCAACGACGCCGTGATCTGCACCAAACTGGGCTTCCGTCAAAGCGATCGCGTCACAGATGCAGGTCTGTCGCGGGGGCATATTCTGTCATCCGTAGATGGCTGCCTCAAACGGCTCGACACCGACTGGATCGATCTTCTGGTGCTGCACAAGACCGATTTTAGCACGCCGATGGAAGAAACCTTGGCAACCCTGCAAGCCGTGATCGACGCAGGCAAGGTGCGCCACATCGGCATCTCCAACTGGCCTGCGTGGAAGGTTGCACAGGCGGTGCAATTCCAGCGCGACAACAACATGAGCCAATTTGTGGCCGAGCAGTATCTCTACAACGCTGTGAGCCGCGATATTGAAATGGACATCCTGCGCATGGGCGCAGAGCTTGGCCTTGGTCTGATGGCCTGGTCGCCGTTGGCGGGTGGCTTGCTGACCGGCAAATATGATCTCACCAAGCTGGAAGACAGCGACGGGCGTTTGGCCGAGGGCGACTTCCTGCAAGTCTCCAAAGAGCAGGCTCAGGCAGCGATCACCGCGCTGACAGCTGCGGCCGAATCGCATAACGCGACACCTGCCCAAATCGCGCAGGCTTGGATTCTAAACAAACGACGCGACCACACCGTCATCATCGGCGCCTCCAAACTCAGTCAACTTGAAACCGGCATCGCAGCCGCCAATATCGTGTTAAGCGACAAGGAAATGGCCGCACTGGACGCCGCCGCTGCCCCGGGCCGTCGGTACCCCGAGTGGTTTGACGACATGATGAAAGACGAGTTGTTTGCCAAAGTGCTCGCGTAACGAGAGACCCTGACGCCATGATTAACAAAGATGACCTTCGCGCCGCAGTGGGCTCCGGCCTGCTCAATGAAACGCAAGCTGCGTCACTTGCTGCGTTAGCGGACAGCCGCCGTGGCGCCCGCGAAGAGCTCGCCATTGGCGACGAACCGTTTGAGCTGTTCAAAGGGTTCAACGAGATTTTCATTGTGGTTGGCCTGTTGATCCTCGCCAGCGGCTGGGCCGCGGTGAACGGCATCGCTATGGCCACTGAGATTGTAAATTACAAAGCCAAAATTGTCAGCATGACCGCCATTTCCGCCGGTGTCATTTGGCTGCTTTCCGAGTACTTCATCCGCCGCCGTCGTATGGTTGCCCCGGCCATCGCCTTGTCCGTTCTTTGGGCCATCAACGCCGGTTCCGGCATCACCGCCTATTTCGCGCAGCCCTTTATGCTTGCGCAGGAAGACTTCTCAAGCCTGCCGCTGCCGCTTGCGCTCACCACCTTGGCTATGCTGATCTATTGGCTGCGCTTCCGCGTACCGTTTGCCATGGCGCTCATTGCCTTGGGTGTTTTTGGTATCGCGCTGATGGTTGGCGCCAACCAGTCCGGCACCCCAACCAGTCCAAAAAACCTGTTTCTGCTCTCCGCAGGTGGTCCATTTGCCTTCATCACTTTAGGCGTAGGCATCGCCGTGTTTGCCGTCGCCATGTTCTTTGACATGTCTGACCCACATCGCGTCACACGTCGCAGCGCGCAAGGTTTCTGGCTACACGTTGTCGCCGCACCTGCGCTGATCAACACGGTGGCCCTCACCCTGCTGGAAGCAGGCGGAAACCGCGCTCACATGGCCCTCATGCTATTCCTGCTTGGCTTTGCCGCCATCGCCATCATCATCGACCGTCGCTCCTTCTTGATAGCGGCCATCGGCTACACCGTCGCGCTCGCAAGCATTGTTTTTGACGGTGAAGGCGCGGCTTTCACCATTCTCTTCCTCGGCATCTTTCTGGTGGTGCTCGGCGCCTTCTGGTCCCGCTTCCGTGCGGCCCTTCTCGCGCCCCTTACTGGCATCTTGCCACTGCACCGCCTGCCGCCTTCTCACTGATTGGACAGCCCTATGACTGATCTCACCCCTCGTGAAATTGTTTCTGAACTCGACCGGTTTATCATTGGTCAGAATGACGCCAAGCGGGCCGTCGCCGTGGCTCTACGCAACCGCTGGCGCCGCAAACAGCTGGCTGATGACATTCGCGATGAAGTTTACCCGAAGAATATCCTAATGATTGGCCCCACCGGTGTGGGCAAAACCGAGATTTCCCGTCGCTTGGCCAAACTCGCCCGCGCGCCGTTTATTAAGGTTGAGGCCACCAAATTCACCGAAGTTGGCTATGTTGGCCGTGATGTTGAGCAAATCGTCCGAGATCTTGTCGACGCCGCCATCATTCAAACCCGCGAACACATGCGTGAAGACGTGAAGGTCAAAGCCCATGCCGCCGCCGAAGAGCGTGTGATCGAAGCCATTGCCGGCACAGATGCCCGCGAAGCCACGCGTGAGATGTTCCGCAAGAAACTCAAAGACGGCCTGCTGGATGATACGATAATTGAACTTGAGGTTGCCGACAGCTCCAACCCGTTGGGTGGAATGTTTGACGTACCTGGTCAGCCCAGCGGTCAGATGGGTATGATGAACCTCGGCGATATCTTTGGCAAAGCCATGGGCGGTCGCACCACCAAGAAACGCATGACCGTTTCTGAGAGCTATCAAGTGTTGATCTCCGACGAAGCTGACAAACTTTTGGACGATGAGACCGTTAATGCCGCTGCGCTTCAATCAGTGGAGCAAAACGGTATCGTGTTCTTGGACGAGATCGACAAAGTCTGCGCCCGCCAGGAAGCCCGCGGCGGAGACGTCTCTCGCGAAGGTGTGCAACGTGATCTGCTGCCCTTGATCGAAGGCACCACCGTCTCCACCAAACACGGCCCTGTAAAAACTGACCATATCTTGTTCATCGCGTCGGGCGCATTCCACATCGCCAAGCCTTCTGACCTCTTGCCAGAACTGCAAGGCCGCCTGCCAATCCGCGTGGAGTTGCGCGCTCTGACAGAAGAAGATTTTGTGCGCATCCTCACCGAAACCGATAATGCCCTGACGCGCCAGTACACAGCGCTGATGGGCACCGAAGAGGTCGTTGTCACCTTCACCGAAGATGGCATCGCGGCCTTGGCCAAAATTGCAGCAGACGTGAACCAGTCCATTGAAAACATCGGCGCGCGCCGTCTTTACACCGTGATGGAACGCGTCTTTGAGGAGCTAAGCTTCACTGCCCCAGACCGCTCCGGCGACGAAATCACAGTCGATGCAGCCTTTGTGGAGACCAATCTAGGGGAACTGTCCAAATCCATGGACGTCAGCCGCTACGTGCTCTGATTTCCCCCTAGCAGCTTTTCCCTATCCTCGGCATAGTCCCGGCAATTCAGTTTTGCCGGGATTTTTTGTGCGCAGTCTTATTGTCATACTCACTTGTGTGTTTGTATCCGCTTGCGCTGACCGTATCAGCGCTCCAATTCAGCCCGAAGCGATGAGCTCCACAAACACACGCCAGATCTTTGTTGTCACCAACCGAAAGCGCAACGAAGACGGCTACCTCGCAGCCACACGCAATTCTGAGATGACATTTCTGGACACAACAGTTTCTATCCCACCGAACCACGTTACGGGTGATGCGCCACAGTTTCACGCACGACCTGACCCGCAGAAACACTTCGTCATTGCCAAAGAAACCCTCATTCCAACCTTGCCCGATTTTGCAAGAGCAGTGTCTGGTAGCCTGTCAGGCACGCGTCGCCAGGATCGCGAAGTCACGGTCTTTGTGCACGGGTTCTACAACACCTATCAAGACAGCCTGTTCCGCATTGCCCAACTTCAGAACGATTTTGATATGCCCGGTACCGTGGTGAATTTTGGCTGGACCAGCGCCGGCAGCCCCTTGGGGTACGCCCATGACCGCGAAAGTGCCCTATATTCACGGGACGATCTGGAACGCACCCTGCGTGCCCTCACCAAATCAAAATCTGACCGCCTTTTACTGGTTGGCCATTCCCTTGGTACGTTTCTGATCACCGAAACACTACGGCAGATTGAACTCAAAGAACCCGGTTGGACAGCGCGCAACATCGGTGCTCTGGCGTTGATTTCCCCGGACATGCCCGTCGACCTCTTTCTGCGCAACTTGGAACCCGTAAAGTCGCTGCCCAAATCCACCGTGATTTTGACCTCGACCGAAGACAACGCCCTGCGCCTGTCCAGCCGCATCAACCGCTCTTCTCAGCGCTTGGGCCAGCTTACCAACCCAGATGTTTTGGCGGACCTGCCGGTTATTGTGTTTGATGTGTCCGAGTTCTCGGAAAGCAACAGCAGCAACCATATGACCTTTGCCGAAAGCCCGGCCCTGATTTCCCTACTTAGGGATGCACGTAATTTCGAAGAGCTGCTGGCACCGGATGACCCCAACTTCCTGTTGCGACAGGCCGAACGGGTACGCGTGTCCAACGAGGCCATTGCCATTCAAGTCTCCGGCCCTTCAGGCGGATCATGATTTCCACCAAAGCATTCCTCCGGCAAAACGGCCGCTACCTTTTGCCGGGCGCGATGTTGATGTTTCTGTCCTGTTTTGGACAAACCTTCTTTATTGGCACTTTTGCTTCCGACATCCGTACACAATTTGATCTGTCCCATAGCCAATGGGGCACAATCTATATGCTGGGCACCGGCACCTCAGCGTTGGTCATGCTGTGGGCGGGCACGTTAGCAGATCATATCAGGGTGCGCATCCTTGGTCCTATTATGTTGATTTGTTTGGCCTGCGCGTGCCTTGCTTTGTCATTTTTGACATGGGTCTGGGCTTTGCCCTTTGTCATTCTTGCGCTGCGTTTCACCGCACAAGGCATGCTGCCGCATATCTCCGCCGTTGCCATGGCGCGCTGGTTTGCCGCCTCTCGAGGTCGCGCTTTGGCTTTCGCCACCATGGGTTTTATGGTGGCAGAGGCTATAATGCCGATCACTGTGGTCTGGCTGAAAGGAAGAATTGACTGGCATCTCATCTGGGTGGCAGCCGCGTGTTTCTGTCTCCTGATGGCCCCGGCGATCTACGCACTGCTGCGTCAGGAACGTGACCCGCAATTCATCGCAACCGACACCACGACACTTGGCATGCGTGGCCGATCCTGGACCCGCTGGGAGGCCATTCGCCACCCTGTTTTTCTTTCAGCAATCCCTGCAATGATGACCTTTCCCGCGTTCTCCACCGTATTTTTCTTTCAACAGACCTATTTCGCGGAAATCAAAGGCTGGTCGCATCTCGCTCTTGTGTCTGTCTTCCCATTGGGAACCCTGTCCTTCGCCCTATCCACATTGACGTTTGGCTGGCTGATCGACCGTCTTGGCGCGTCCCGCTTGATGCCGTTCTATCTCCTGCCTTTGGTGGCCGCTTTCGCTCTCCACGCATTGGCCCCGTCGGTGGGATGGGTTGCGCTTGGCGTGGTGCTCATGGGCTTGGCAGGCGGAGGACAAGCAACATTGCCAGCTTCAGTATGGTCAGAGTTCTTTGGCACAAAGCATCTTGGCGCGATCAAAGCCACCGTAGCGGCCTTCGCAGTCCTGGGATCTGCACTTGGGCCGGGTCTTTCAGGTTGGATGATCGACAACGGTGTACCGTACGAAACTCAGCTGGCCGCCTTTGCCGTCTGTTTTGCCTTTGCCAGCGCTGTCTTGGTTATCCCATTTGCGCGCGCCCGACGGGCCTTAGCGACGTAAATAGACGTAGTACGCCCCGGTTCCACCATGCCGAATATGCGCCTCGGCCACCTGGAGAATACACGCTTTCAAAGGTGGCAGCGCAAACCACTGCGGCACTTGATGTTTCAACACCCCACGGCGAGTTGGGATCGGTCCCTCATCACGCCTGGTTTTACCTTTGCCCGTAATCACCAGTACCAGCCGCTTGCCTTCACCATGAGCGCGCATAATAAACCCGGTCAATGCCCCATGGGCCTGATCCGCGGTCATTCCATGCAGGTCAATTTTGCCTTCCGGTTTCAGCTTCCCGCGCTTCATTCGCCCGAAGGCTTTCTTATCCATTTGCACTGGCTGCCGTGCCACCCGATCCGACACGCTGCCCATCAGGTCATGGCCAGATCGACCCACAGGCGCCTTTGACCCAACCTCAAAACTTGGTAGGGCAGGGGTCAAATGCGGACGTGGTTTCTTGGTCGGTTTTGGCTTGGGCTTAGGCAGCTCGTGGGGGTTGGCTCCAGGATGCAACCGCTCAGCTGTATCCGCCACCTTCCGCCAGAGGGTGACTTCATCTTCACTCAATTTCCGCCGTGTCACAGAACCGACTCCGGCAACATCGCATATGCCCGCTGAATCGGCAGCAGCACCACCATACGTCCCGGATCCTTGAGCGTACCCGCCGCCTTGCCCGCCGCGTCTCCGGTGCCAAAGAAAATATCTGCCCGTTGCGCGCCTTTGATCGCGGACCCGGTGTCCTGGGCAATCATCAACCGGCGCAGTGGCCCAGCGCCGTCTTTCTCAACCCACACTGGCGCCCCCAATGGGGTGAACTTCGGATCAACCGCCACCGACCGCATCGCCGTAATCGACCGGTTCATCGCTCCAAGCGGACCTTTGTGCGCCGGCACGCGGCTCACTTCGCGAAAGAACACAAAGCTGTCGTTGTGACGCAGTAGCTCAGCGCCATCCACCGGATTGCGGTTTACCCAATTCTTGATGACCTGCGCGCTGACTTGGTGCGCGTTGTAGACACCGCGCCGCACCAACTCTGCCCCAATGGACCGATACTTATGCCCATTGGCGCCGCCGTAACCCACGCGAATGTAAGAGCCGTTTGGCAGGCGAATGCGCCCGGATCCCTGAATTTGCAGGAAAAACAACTCAACGGAGTCATCCACCCAGGCAATTTCCAAACCACGCCCCTGAAGTGCGCCGGTGGTTTCTATTTCTCGCCGCGAGATCCACTTTCCGTCTCGGGCCTCAGTCGGCAAACGATAAATAGGAAAGCGATAGCGGCCACTTGGCGTCAGTGACCCGTCCAATTCAGGCTCGAAGTATCCAGTAAACAGCGCGCTTTTTTCGGCTTCCTCAATCAGCACCGGCCGAAACAGCAGTTCAAAAAATTTGCGCGCATCTTCAATGCCGGTGGCCGCCGCACAAAGCGTCTGCCAATCCGGTGCATCAAAGTCATTGCAAGTGTTTAGAAACACTTGGCGGGCGGCCTCGTGATCATCCGCGGCCCACCCGTCAAGGTCTTCAAAAGACAGAATCTTCATATGTGTTTCGGACATGGCAGCCCCTCCGGCCAAAACAAAGACCGCGGCCAGCGCCGCCCGAAACGCCTGGATCATTCGCCCGTGGCAACAAGCTGCCAGTTTGGATCGTTTGATCCCATCGCGCGGGCAAAGGTCCAAACATCCTTTTGCCGCTTAACCTGGCTTTCGTTGCCCTCAACAATGTCGCCGCCGTTGTCGCGCACAACATGTGTCAGCTCGCCAACGTAACGCACGGTGATCTCACCTTCTTTGGTGGTCTCATCAAAATGCGCCGCTTGCAACGTCATTTCACGTACGCCAATGAACTCACTCTCAACGGTCAACCCTTTGTCGGCACGCATTTCTACAACCTGCGCAAAGCTTTCATAAACTTCGTCGCCCAGAAAATTCTTGATTTCACCAAGATCGCCTTTTTCAAATGCCATCAAGATCATCTCATAGGCGCCGCGCGCACCGCCGAGGAAATCACTCACACCAAATTGCGGGTCCATGGACTTCATTTTTGCAAGCGCAAGAGCGGTTACGCTGCCTTCTTCGGCATGATCCAGAATGTCTTGATCCGGTCCACCTTCGATCACTTCGAGGTCCGGGCCTTTGCGACGTGCAGTCGACGCACCCTCTTGACGAGGCTCTTCGTATCCCTCTCGAGTCCCCAAAACATTGCGCAAACGCAAGATCAGAAACACGGCAATACCGGCAAGAACCAGAAGTTGAATTAGGGAGGAGTTCATTTGAACCTCATGTTGGGCATGGAAACACTGTTCTATCGCACTTATGTAAGTCACGGGCGGGGTCAAGTCCACCTCGCCAAAAGAAGCATTGGAGTAAAGCTAAGATGTGGCTCTTGTTGGTCTTTGTTGCGATCCCCATGGTCGAAATTGCCCTGTTCATCAGCGTTGGTGGCGCAATTGGCCTTTGGCCGACACTCGCCATTGTCTTACTCACCGCCATCCTTGGCACGCATTTGGTCCGTTCTCAGGGCCTTGCGGCCATCGGAAATGTGCAAAAATCTTTCAATGAATTGAACGATCCGACAGAGCCCTTGGCGCATGGCGCAATGATCCTCATCGCGGGCGTTTTGCTTTTAACACCAGGCTTTTTCACGGATGCTGTGGGATTTGCCCTGCTCACACCGCCGTTCCGCAAAATGATGTTCAATTTTGCGCGCAGTCGAGTGCGCGTCCAGGGTTTCACAATGGGAAGCACTCATTCCGCGACATTTCATACCGGCCCAGGAAATCGCAGTCATCATCCTGCTGAGTCAGACGTGATTGATGGCGAATTTTCCGAGGTTGATCCCGCCCAAAACGGCGCGGCACAGCAACTGGACAGCGCCAAAAATCACACGCATAAACCATCCGGTTGGACTAAACATTGAGACACCTAATTTGACCTGTTAAAGCAGGGCAAACGAATATTTTGGAGACTCCCATGGCGGAAAACGAAAACGGTGCTGCACAAGCGCCGCAGCTGAAAATGAACGTACTGACCCAATTCGTGCGCGACATGTCGTTCGAGAACATCTTGGCTCAAAAAGGCTCTGCCGGTAACCCACAGCCGGACGTTCAGGTTCAGGTCAACTTGGATGCCAAAAAGCGCAACGCCGATCATCAGTTTGAAGTGGCCATGAAGCTCAACATCACCGCCAAGAACAAAGAAGACGGCGCTGAGATGTTCATTCTGGAGCTGGACTACGCTGGCGTGTTCCACGTTGAAGGTGTGCCAGAAGACCAGCTGCACCCGTTCCTGCTGATCGAATGCCCACGCATGCTGTTCCCGTTTGTGCGCCGCATCGTTTCCGATGTCACACGTGACGGTGGTTTCCCACCGCTGAACCTCGAAACCATCGACTTTGTTGCTCTGTATCGCTCCGAACTGGCGCGTCGCGCACAGGAAGAACAGCCAGTCGCAAACTAAGCGATGCGCTCTTAAGATTTCAGGCGCTGCCTTATCAGGCGGCGCCTTTTTTTGTGCCTAACCCAGTTTGGTCCAAAGAGCATTTTCACCCATCTTTTGCACAAACTCGTCATGCGCCGCAGCCTCTTCCTCAGTCAGGCGGGAGGGTAGGGGTGTGGTCCTCTTGCTTGGCCGCCAATCATCAGATTGCACAGATTTTGACTTCCCACCGCCACCAGAGGCCAAAACCAAATCCGGTTGTCGTCCGCCAATCAGTTCCAGATAAACTTCCGCCAGAATTTCGGAGTCCAGCAGCGCGCCGTGCAGCGTACGCGACGCGTTGTCGATCCCAAACCGACGGCACAACGCGTCCAACGTCGCTGGCGATCCGGGAAATTTCTTACGTGCTATCGCCAATGTGTCCAATGCCCGATCCATCGGGATCTCTGGCAAATTCATCCAGCCAAGCTCAGCATTCAGGAACTTCATATCAAATTTGGCATTGTGTATGACAAGCTTGCTATCGGGGCCAATAAAATCCAGAAACGCCTGACCATGCGCTGAAAACAGTTTTTTGTCTTTCAGCGTGACTTCGCCAGGCTGCGCATCGCGGGGCACGTCCAGCAGATCCGGTCCAATCCCATGCACCCCAAACGCCTCATCGGGCATCCCACGCTGTGGGTTGATATAAACGTGAAACGTTTCCCCCGTGGGCAGGTGGTTATATAGTTCCAACGCGCCAATTTCGACAATTCGATCACCAGAAAACGGATCAAATCCGGTGGTTTCCGTATCAAGCACGATTTCACGCATTCGCCAGCTGTCCTCTGATGGTGGTCACGATCTTCTCCACCTGCACACGTGCATGGTCAAGTGTATCGGTGATCACAACATAATCTGATTTGGAAACTTTCTCGTCGTTTGGCATCTGTTTTGATCGGATCTGCTCAAATTGCGCCTCACTCATCGTGCCCCGTGCCAAAACACGTTTTCTCTGCATTTCTGCTGGAATAGAGACACATACAACCGCGTCCATGGCAACGTTTCCGCCGGTTTCAAACAGCAAAGGAATGTCAAAAACCAAAATGTCAGATGTGGCAGAAACTATAAACGCTGCACGGTCTTCCGCCACCAACGGGTGGACAATCTCTTCAATAGATTTGAGCGCTGACGGATCCCGACCGATCACCTCTTTCAGCGCATCGCGCGACACTGCCCCATCAACAACTGCATCAGGAAACATCGTCTGCATGGGCGATACCGCTGCACCGCCGACGTCATACAGCCGGTGCACCGCCGCATCAGCATCCCAAAGCCCGCAGCCCATCTCAACAAACAACTGCGCTGTGGTCGATTTGCCCATGCCAATCGATCCAGTCAAACCCAGCTTAAAGCTCATCCCAAAACAACCCGACGTGTTTCGTCATCCACCACCGGCCGACGCCCAAACCAGCGCTCAAACCCAGGCACAGCTTGATGCAACAGCATGCCCAAACCATCCACGGTCACGCAGCCAATTTCATTTGCGGTCCGTAGGAAATTTGTGGTCAGTGGAGTATAAACCAAATCGGTCACCACAGTTTCCTTGCGCACACCATCCATCGGCACGCGAAGCTCTGATTTTCCGGACATGCCAAGTGACGTGGTGTTCACCAATGTGGCCGCTTCTTCCAAAATATTGCCCGCCTGAACCCACTCAACCACCTTCACCCGCGCGCCAAAGTCTTCGCGCAGCTTGTCCGCACGCACCCGAGTCCGGTTGGTCAGCAATATCTCCGGCGCACCCGCATCCAAAAGTGACGCAACAACCGCCCGTGCAGCGCCACCTGCGCCCAATACAACGGCTGGTCCGACTGATGCATCCCATTCTGGCGCGCCCTGCCGCAGGTTTTCGATAAACCCATACCCATCGGTATTGTCGCCCAAGATGCTGCCATCATTGAGAAAAATAAGCGTATTGACCGCCCCAATCAGCGTTGCGCGATCGGTGATCTGATCGACAAACTGCATCACGCGCTCTTTATGCGGGATCGTGACATTGCAGCCGACAAACCCCATCTTTGGCATGGCTTTTAGGACGCCACCCAACGCATCTGCCTCGACTTCAAGCGGCACATAATGTCCGGCGATATCATAAGTCTTCAGCCAATGCCCGTGCAGGACCGGTGATTTTGAGTGCGCAATCGGGTTCCCGATCACACCCGCCAAAGGAATGGACGGCAATGTCATTGTGGCAGTTCTCCCCGTGTCGTTAAGAACGACAGAATTTCTACAAGCGGCATCCCGAGAACGGTGAAATAATCCCCGTCGATCTTGTCAAACAGGCGCACGCCTTCTTCTTCTAGCTTATACCCGCCAACCGAATGCCGGATGCTGTCAAAGTTGCGATCCAGGTAGCCCTCAAGGAAGTCGTTGCTGAATTGCCGCATGAACAGGCGCACAACTCCCACATGGCGCCAGAGCGGCTCGCCATTCTGATAGATCACTGAGGCAGACAACAACATATGACGCTGCCCGCGCAGCAACAGCAACTGATTGCGTGCGTCCTCCACGCTGTCTGGCTTTGAAAAGATCGTACCTTGAAAATCCAACACCTGATCACAGCCCAAAACCAACGCTTCTGGCCGCTTCAAGCTCACCTTACGCGCCTTCGCCTCTGCCAAAGCATCCGCTACGTCCCGCGGAGTAGCACCCTCAGCTTGCAAAGATCGCTTGATCATCTCCTCATCAACACGTGGCTTAACGGTTTCGTAACCAACATTGGCGTTAAATAGGAGTTGAGCCCGTATCTCGGAGCCTGATGCAAGGATCAAGGGTGCGGTCATGTGGATAAATCCGTGGAGAAAGGAAGGAACATCTTGAGAGTCCTTTCTGGAAACTTCTGTGGCGTTTTGCAAGCTGGGGAAACTCGCCCCAGTCCCACGGAAATCCCCCGATTTTCTGCACGGTGGACGGGGAAAACTTTGCCTGTGGGAGGAATCACCTGAATACCTGTTTCTCCACGTTGTTTTCCACAGTCATGCCAATGTCAAATTGACATCAAGCCTCTGAAAACATTAATGTCTTTTTGCTTTCTCACCAACCTGTGTGACTCTTCCAAGTAGTCTATCCATATGTGGGTAAGTGCTGGGGAAAATTGATAATCCACAGGAAGAGACATCCCTACTTAATCATCATCCTTTTCTATATATATTTATTTATTTAAGAGTGTCGGGCAAGCACAAGGATCTTACCGGCATGGGCTACTTTCTCGTTGATATTTACCCATACGTGCTTTCCTTGCACATCATGGCAGTGATCAGCTGGATGGCAGGCCTGTTCTATCTCCCCAGATTGTTCGTGTATCACGCAGAGCGGGCAACGACGGGCGATCAGCTCGACGAGACCCTGAAGATCATGGAATTCAAGCTGCAGCGTTACATCATGGCACCGGCCAGCATTGTGGCATGGATTGCAGGCCTTACGCTGGTGTTCACCCCTGGGGTTGTCGATTGGTCTGCTGCAATTTGGCCGTACACCAAAGCTTTTGGTGTAATCTGTATGACCGTATTTGATCATTGGCTGATGATTATGCGTAAGAAGTTTGGCCGGGATGAAAACAATCTCACAGGCCGCCAATTCCGCATGATGAACGAAGTTCCAACGGTTTTGATGGTTCTGATTGTCCTCTCTGTGGTCGTGAAATTCTGAAGCGTTTGACTCAGGCGAAGAAAGTGGCGTAGAAGTGCCGCCAACTGGCCCGTCCGGGTTAAGTGTCTTCCAAATGACAGAATACATGATCTGCCCCTATTTCGGGCAGCACAGGAATTTTCATGACACAAGAAATGCTTTCTCTTGGCGAACTAAAAGCTCAGAGCCCCAAAGATCTCTTGGCAATGGCCGAAGAGTTGGAGATCGAAAACGCCACCACCATGCGTAAAGGTGAGATGATGTTCCAGATTCTGCGTGAACGCGCGGATGACGGATGGGAAATCTCCGGCGAGGGTGTGCTTGAGGTGCTTCAGGATGGCTTCGGCTTCCTGCGTTCGCCAGAGGCCAATTATCTTCCGGGCCCCGATGACATCTACGTCTCTCCGGAAATGACCCGCAAGTACTCCCTGCGCACTGGTGACACCGTGAACGGGGTTATGACGGCCCCTGGGGACACAGAGCGCTACTTTGCTCTCACAGGCGTGTCTCAGATCAATTTTGAGGCCCCAGAGAAGGCAAAGCACAAAATTGCCTTTGATAACCTCACACCGCTCTATCCTGACGAACGTCTGAAGATGGAGATCGAAGATCCCACCATCAAAGATCGTTCCGCTCGGATTATCGACCTTGTCGCGCCAATTGGTAAGGGACAGCGTTCACTGATCGTTGCGCCGCCTCGGACTGGTAAAACGGTTCTGTTGCAAAATATCGCGCACAGCATCGAAGCCAACCATCCCGAATGTTATCTGATCGTTTTGCTGATTGATGAACGTCCCGAAGAGGTGACCGACATGCAGCGCAACGTGAAAGGCGAAGTTGTTTCTTCGACCTTTGACGAACCGGCCACACGCCACGTCGCTGTTTCCGAAATGGTAATCGAAAAAGCCAAGCGCTTGGTGGAGCATAAACGAGATGTTGTGATCCTTCTGGATTCAATCACAAGACTTGGTCGTGCCTTCAACACTGTGGTGCCATCCTCCGGTAAAGTTTTGACCGGTGGTGTGGATGCAAATGCACTACAGCGTCCCAAGCGTTTCTTTGGTGCCGCCCGTAACATCGAAGAAGGTGGCTCGCTCACGATTATCTCTACGGCGCTGATCGACACTGGCTCGCGCATGGACGAGGTGATCTTCGAAGAATTCAAAGGCACCGGTAACAGCGAGATTGTGCTGGATCGCAAAGTGGCGGACAAACGTGTCTTCCCTGCGATCGACATTCTCAAATCTGGGACTCGGAAAGAAGAATTGCTTGTCGACAAGGGTGACTTGGCGAAAACCTTTGTGTTGCGCCGTATCCTTAACCCGATGGGCACCACCGACGCCGTTGAGTTCCTGATTGGCAAACTCAAACAGACCAAGAGCAATGGCGATTTCTTTGACTCGATGAACACCTAAAGGATGCGTGATGGCCTATGTGGCTGACACAATTTTCGCTCTAGCAACGGCCCCCGGTAAAGCGGGGGTCGCTGTCGTTCGTGTGTCCGGTACGCGGGTTGGCGAAGCGGGTAGGGCGCTTTTTGGCGCGCTTCCAAAACCGCGTTTTGCTGCGCTTAAACTTCTGAAGGATCACGACGGCCGCCGCCTGGATCAGGCTTTGGTGCTCTATTTCGAAAAGGGCAGCAGCTTTACTGGTGAAGAGGTGCTTGAGCTGCACCTGCATGGCTCCACCGCTGTAGTGAACGCGGTTTTACGCGAGCTTTCCGAAATGGACGGGCTTCGTCTGGCGGAAGCAGGCGAGTTTACCCGTCGCGCTTTGGAAAATGGCTGTCTTGATTTGGCCCAGGTAGAAGGCCTTGCGGATCTGATTGATGCGGAAACAGAAGCGCAAAGACGGCAAGCCTTGCGTGTTCTCTCTGGTGATCTTGGCAATCTTGCAGGAAAATGGCGCACTGATCTCATTCGCGCTGCGGCTTTGATCGAAGCCACCATTGATTTTGCGGACGAAGATGTCCCGGTTGATGTGACGCCGGAGGTGACAGAGCTTTTGCTGGGTGTACGCGCTGAGCTCGATAAAGAAATTGCAGGTGTCGAAACCGCGGAGCGCATTCGGACGGGTTTTGAAGTTGCCATCCTCGGTGCACCAAATGTGGGGAAATCTACTCTTCTCAACGCGCTTGCTGGTCGTGAAGCGGCTATTACATCAGAATATGCTGGCACCACACGCGACGTGATCGAAGTACGCATGGAGCTAAATGGGTTGCCAGTGACCTTGCTGGACACGGCTGGCCTTCGGGAAACCGATGACCATGTCGAAGGTATTGGTATTCAACGAGCCCGCGAAAGAGCGGGGGCGGCTGATCTACGGGTCATTCTGAAGTCTGAAGGGGAGGAGCCAGACTTTGCGCCTTCGCTTGATGATGTGATCCGTTCATCCAAAGCGGACACCTTGGACGATCCGCACAACGCCATTTCGGGCAAAACCGGATTTGGTGTGTCTGAACTGGTCTCGGAGATTACAGAAAAGCTCTCTGAGCAGGCCGGACGGTCTGGAGTTGCCACGCGGGAACGTCACAGGATTGCAATGAAGCGGGCATCGGAATCTTTAGATGCGGCTCGCGCGGTTCTCGTCTCAGGGCCAGATCACTATGATATAGGCGCAGAAGAATTGCGCACCGCGATTCGAGCCCTTGATTCCATTGTTGGCCATGTCGATGTAGAGAACCTGCTGGACGAAATCTTTTCGAGCTTTTGCATCGGAAAGTGATTCAAATTTGAGGAGTGTTTCACGTGAAACATTTTGATGTCATTGTGGTTGGAGGTGGACACGCCGGCGCGGACGCCGCAGCGGCATCTGCCCGGATGGGCGTGACCACAGCTCTTGTTACACTGAAAAAATCCGGCATCGGCGTCATGTCTTGCAACCCAGCAATTGGCGGGTTGGGTAAAGGCCATCTGGTGCGTGAAGTGGACGCGCTAGATGGGGTTATGGGCCGCATTGCGGACAAGGCTGGTATCCAATTCCGACTTTTGAACCGCCGCAAAGGCCCCGCCGTCCAAGGACCACGTGCTCAATCTGACCGAAAAATCTATCGTACAGAAATGCTGGCAGAGATTGAAGCCACACCAAACCTAACAATTGTAGAAGGCGAGGCCACTGATTTCCGCATGGAAGGGCAGGCCGTTCGTGGCGTTGTCCTTGCGGATGGCTCTGAAATCGCGGCACATGCGGTTGTATTGACCACAGGCACCTTCCTGCGAGGTGTGATCCATATCGGAGACGTCTCACATTCCGGCGGCCGTATGGGCGACAATGCTTCGGTCAAACTGGCAGAACGCATCGACAGCTTTGACCTCCCCCTAGGCCGCCTCAAAACAGGTACACCGCCGCGGTTAAACGGTAAGACCATCAAGTGGGATTTGCTCGACAGCCAACCGGGTGACGACGCCCCGGTCATGTTCTCTTTCTTGAACAAGAAGCCTGCTGCCCGTCAGGTCGCTTGTGGTATCACACATACAAACGCCAAAACACATGACATCATTCGCGACAACCTAACCCGTTCTGCGATGTATGGCGGCCATATTGACGGGGTTGGGCCACGCTATTGTCCGTCGATCGAAGATAAGATTGTGCGTTTCGCCGACAAGGACTCACACCAGGTCTTTTTGGAGCCGGAGGGATTGGACGATGACACTGTGTATCCCAACGGTATTTCCACTTCCCTGCCGGTTGATGTTCAGGAGGCTTACGTCCGGTCCATGTATGGGCTGGAAGAGGTTGAAATTCTTCAGCCCGGCTATGCCATAGAATACGACTATGTAGACCCGCGTGCCCTAAACGCAGAGTTAGGCGTCAAAGGCGTTCCAGGTCTATATCTCGCAGGGCAAATCAATGGCACCACGGGCTATGAGGAGGCGGCTGCACAGGGTCTGGTTGCTGGTTTAAACGCCGCCTTGTCTGCCCAGGGCAAAGACCCGCACCATTTCAGCCGGTCAGACAGCTATATTGGTGTGATGGTTGATGACCTGATAACTCGGGGCGTGACGGAACCTTACCGCATGTTCACCTCTCGGGCTGAGTTCCGGCTGTCATTGCGTGCGGATAACGCAGATCAGCGTCTCACGCCAATTGCGACGCAGCTCGGCTTAGTTGGCGAAGCGCGTAAGGCTGCTTTCGGTGCCAAGTTGGATCAGCTTGTTGCCGGAAAGTCTCTGCTTGAAGGCAAAGGCTATACACCCAAGGAAGTGAACGCCGCCGGAATCGCGGTGACCCAAGATGGAAATCGGCGCACGGCTTTTCAAGTTTTGTCATTTCCGGAGGTTGGGTTTTCGGATCTTATAGCGCTTGATGAGCGCCTTGGAGCAGTTCAGCCAGAAATACAGGAACAATTGGAGCGCGATGCGCTTTATGCGAACTACATTGAGCGTCAAAAGCGTGATGTAGAAGCGATGCGCCGTGACGAGACGCAAATCATACCATCTGGGTTTGATTTTGATGGTATCGAAGGTCTGAGCAACGAACTCAAAACCAAGCTCAATGCTGTCCGGCCTTCTAATTTGGGGCAGGCGGGTCGTATTGATGGTATGACGCCGGCTGCACTGACGCTCTTGATGGCTAAGTTGCGTCAAGCAAAGAAGGCGAAATCTGCTTAATGTCTTGTCCAGACCATATCAAAAACACCCTGAATGTTTCACGTGAAACATTGACACGGCTGGAAACGCTTGCCGATCTTCTGGTGAAATGGAACCCACGCATCAATTTGGTGTCAAAGTCGACAATTGACGATCTCTGGACCCGGCACATATTGGATTCGGTGCAGGTATTGCGCTGCACACCACCCAATGCCGACCATTGGGTTGACATTGGCAGTGGCGGTGGGTTCCCAGGCCTTGTCATCGCGTTAGCTACCGGTGAGTCCGAAGCCCCACAAAAGGTCACACTGATCGAAAGTGACCAGAGAAAATGCGCATTTTTGCGCACAGTTCTGCGTGAAACGGGTGTATCGGCAACTGTCATCACAGATCGTATTGAGAAGGCCACGGTTCAAAACGCCGA
This sequence comes from uncultured Shimia sp., assembly GCF_913054185.1. Lineage (GTDB taxonomy): Bacteria > Pseudomonadota > Alphaproteobacteria > Rhodobacterales > Rhodobacteraceae > Shimia. The sequence continues at coordinate 5,775 of NZ_CAJXIV010000059.1, read as the reverse complement.
CGTGCTTTCTGCGCGGGCTTTGGCTGACCTCTCTCTTCTTTTTGACTTTACTGAGCGCCACTTGCGAACGACAGGAACAGCAGTGTTCCCCAAAGGCGCAAGGTGGGAAAAAGAACTGCGTTCCGCACAGAAATCGTGGTCATTTGATTGCGAAGTGGTAAAAAGTATCACGGACCCAGAAGCGGTCATTCTGAAGATCGGAGAGCTCAAACGTGTCGGATCCCACACGCCCTGAAGGGCCAAAAATCATCGCAGTGGCCAACCAAAAAGGTGGCGTGGGCAAAACTACAACAACAATCAACCTTGCCGCTGCCTTGGCAGAAGAAGGTTACAAGGTTCTTTTGGTGGACCTGGATCCTCAGGGGAACGCCTCCACTGGTCTAGGTGTGGATGTTGAAGACCGCACTCACACGACATATGACCTTTTGACCGGTGATGTTGAGCTGGAAGACGTGATCCAAACCACAGACTCCCAAAATATCTCAATTGTTCCGGCAACTGTTGATCTTAGTTCGGCGGACATCGAGTTGATGTCCAATGAAAAGCGCAGCTTTCTGTTGCATGACGCCCTGCGTCAAACGGCGATGGACAAATACGATCTGGACTACATCCTGATCGACTGCCCACCGTCGTTGAACCTGTTGACAGTGAATGCGATGATCGCGGCGCATTCCGTGCTTATCCCGCTGCAAAGCGAGTTTTTTGCGTTGGAAGGCCTGTCTCAACTCATGCTGACAGTGCGCGAAGTGCGCCAAACTGCAAATGCTGGTCTCCGCATCGAGGGTATTGTCCTCACAATGTTTGATGCGCGCAACAACCTGTCTCAACAGGTAGAACAAGACGCGCGTGATAACCTTGGTGACCTGGTGTTTGAGACCAAAATTCCACGCAATGTCCGGGTGTCTGAAGCACCGTCGTTTGCGCAGGCTGTCCTTGACTACGATTCAACGTCCAAAGGGGCGGAAGCCTATCGCGCCCTGGCCAAGGAACTGCTCGCCAAAAATCTCAAAATCGCCGCTTAAGGGAGGCCCACAATGGCAGAAAAGAAAAAACAGCGTGGCTTGGGCCGTGGTCTCAGCGCTCTCATGGCAGATGTCACAGAAGATGCAAGCCGTCCAGACACGGGCACCACAGCTCGCCGCGCAGATCTGGTGGTCCCGATTGAGCGCATTGAACCGAATCCGGACCAGCCACGCCGAGACTTTACGCCGGAGCAGCTAGATGACCTTGCCAATTCCATTCGCGAAAAGGGAGTCATCCAGCCTCTCATCGTGCGGAAGAAGCCGGGCGATCGGTATGAAATTGTCGCGGGTGAACGTCGCTGGCGCGCCTCTCAAATGGCGCAACTGCACGAGTTGCCCGTCCTTGTACGTGATTATGACGACACGGAAGTGTTGGAAATTGCGATCATTGAGAACATTCAACGTGCCGACCTGAACCCAGTTGAAGAGGCGATGGGTTACCGCCAGCTGATGCAAAAGTTCGGCCACACGCAAGAGAAGGTTTCTGGGGCGCTTGGCAAAAGCCGGAGCCATATCGCAAACTTGATGCGGCTACTTACTCTGCCGGATGATGTGCAAGCAATGTTGCGTGAGGGGCAATTGTCGGCCGGTCATGCGCGTGCTTTGGTGACCACACCGAACGCATCCGATTTGGCGCGCAAGGTGGTGAAGGACGGATTGTCGGTGCGCCAGACTGAAAAACTGGCTAAAAAAACGGGCTCTCTCGTTGAGCAAAATCGAAAACCACGCCCAAAGACCCATAAAGACGCCGACACAGTTGCGCTAGAAGGTGATCTTTCGGCCAATTTAGGCATGAAAGTTTCTGTGGATCACGTATCCGGTGGTGAGAATGGGAAAATAATCATTAGTTATCAAACGCTTGATGATCTAGATGAGTTGTGTCGGATTCTGTCTGTTACGAATTAGGCCGAGTCCAGATGAAAAAAAGTACCGCGCTCAAAACCACCATTTGAATGACAATTACGGTGGTTTTGACGCCAACCAGCAGTGAAATTCCAAAAACACCAACAATGGACAGAGTTGCTGCCCTTTTTGCCGAAAGACGGATGGCACCGTTGCTGTTCCAATCTTCGATCATTGGGCCGAAGGTTTTGTGAGACAGAAGCCAACTGTGTAGCCGTTCAGAAGATCGGGCAAAGCAAAATGCGGCGAGCAATAGGAAGGGCACAGTTGGAAGTAGCGGCAACACAACGCCAATCAACGCCAGCGCAACACAGGTTAGTCCACAGATCAGCCAAAGCACGCGCATCTAGTCCACCAACAGTTCTGCTAAAACCGAGTTAAGCACCATCCGCCCTTGTGGCAAGACGCGCAATCGGGATTTCTCGATTTCAATCATGCCAATATCACGCAAAGTCTCAACACGTCTGCCCTGAATTGGCTTCCCGGCCAGTGCCTCGTACCGCATGAGGTCAACACCTTCGCTCAATCGTAACCCCATCAACAACAGTTCTGTTGCTTGACCTTCTTGGGACACCACTTCCCGCAGGTTTTCTCCATTTCCAGCTTCTGAAGCCTCCAGCCATTTGGTTGGATTGCGCCAGTTCTCAATGGCGTGCCGCTGTCCGTTGAGTGTCAACCGGGCATGTGCGCCTGGACCAATCCCGGCATAATCTCCGTAGCGCCAATAGATCTGATTGTGACGAGATTCAGAGCCTATTGCTGCGTAATTTGAGACTTCGTAGGGCAGCATACCGGCGTCGGCGCAAATATCCTGGGTGACCTCATACATGTCGGCAGCAAGATCATCTTCCGGCAAGCCACGTAATTTGCCACGGTTGTAGCGATCCCCAAAGGCGGTGCCTTGTTCAACGGTCAGCTGGTAGAGCGACAGATGGTCAATGGCCATGGAAAGCGCTTCGCGCAGTTCTGATTGCCAGTCTTCAAGCGTTTGATCTTGTCGGGCGTAGATCAAATCAAAACTCACCCGATCAAAGGTTTTTCGCGCAATTTCAAATGCTTTTCTGGCTTCATCTACCGAATGAATACGGCCGAGACGTTGCAAATCACGATCATTGAGCGCTTGAATACCCATGGAAATCCGGTTCACGCCCCCATCCCGATAGGCAACAAATCGGCCTGCATCGACTGATCCAGGGTTTGCCTCAAGCGTGACTTCCATATCATTGGACGTGGGCCAAAGCCTGCGCACCCGTTCCAGAATGGCCGAAACCACCTCGGGATCCATCAAACTGGGGGTGCCGCCGCCAAAGAAAACCGTGTTCAGAACTCGGCCGGAAGTCTCTGCAGCAACACGATCCAACTCGCTCAAATAGGCTCTAAGCCAGCGAAATTGATCAATTTCACGGCTCACATGGCTGTTGAAATCGCAATAGGGGCATTTGGCCTGACAAAACGGCCAATGGATATAGAGGCCAAAGCCGCCATTTTGCCAATCCTCAGCCAAAACAGCCTGCCACAAAAGCTTGCAGCGCGCGGCCGCGGTGGCTGATCTGGTTCTTTTGATCTTTGGGCATTTCTGCACAAGTCACGTCATATCCGTCCGGCATAAACATAGGATCGTAGCCGAATCCGCCTTCACCGCGAATGGGCCAGACCAAGTCACCGGGCATAACGCCTTCAAAAACCTCGTCGTGTCCGTCAGGCCAGGCCAGTACCAACGTGCAGCGGAACTGTGCAGAGCGCGGCGCATTCGGCCCCTTGGCGGTGATTTCGTCATTGGCGCGGGTCATGGCTTTCATAAAATCTCGTCCATTGCCGGTCTCTGCCCAATCCGCTGTGTAAACGCCAGGCGCACCATCCAGTGCATCGATGGTGATGCCACTGTCATCAGACAAGGCTGGCAGGCCCGTGGCTTTCGCTGCTGCGTGCGCCTTGATACGCGCGTTGCCGACAAAGCTGTCTTCGGTTTCGTCAGGTTCCGGCAAATCCATGTCGCCAGCGCCAACCACCGACACCCCGTGCGGTGCCAAGATCTCGGTGATCTCGGCCAGTTTGCCCGCGTTGTGGGTGGCGACCAGAAGCTGGTCGCCCTCAAACTTACGGATCATGCCACGGCTGCCAATTGCGCAGCGACCAGCTCAGATACACCTTTTTCCGCCAGATCCAGCAGTTCATTCATCTGGGCGCGCGAATAGGTGGAGCCTTCCGCAGACATCTGTGTTTCGATCATCTGGCCGTTGGCCAACATGATGAAGTTGCCGTCTACGCCAGCTTCGCTGTCTTCCGGGTAATCCAGATCGAGCACCGGCTGGCCAGCATAAATCCCGCAAGACACTGCAGAAACGGGAGAAACCAGCGGATCAGTTGTTACGTCACCGGCCTTCATCAACTTGTTCACAGCCAATCGCAGCGCCACCCAGCCACCGGTGATTGATGCACAGCGTGTGCCACCGTCCGCTTGGATCACATCACAGTCGACAGTGATCTGACGCTCACCCAGTGCCACACGATCAACACCTGCGCGCAAGGAACGGCCAATCAGGCGCTGGATTTCCACGGTGCGACCGCCTTGTTTGCCCGCAGTGGCCTCACGGCGCATGCGCGAAGAGGTCGAGCGTGGCAGCATGCCATATTCCGCAGTCACCCAGCCCAAGCCGGACCCTTTGATAAATGGCGGCACACGGGCTTCCAGCGACGCCGTGCACAGCACATGAGTGTCGCCCATCTTGATCAAACAAGAGCCTTCGGCATGTTTGGTCACATTGGTTTCAATCGAGACTTCACGCATTTCATTAAGCTGACGGCCAGAGGGGCGCATGATAAATATCCTTTGTTAGGTTTGGGCTGGGGATAACCGCGGGATAAGGTTGGACGCAACCCCGATTGACCTTTGCCTTTGAGGCTATTTTATTGGAGACACAAAGGCACGGGCGAATGACAGACAGCAGCAAAATTCTCGAAGAAATGAATGACCGCAGCCGCGAGGTGTTCCGCCGCGTGGTTGAAGGCTATTTGGAGACCGGTGATCCGGTGGGGTCACGTACCTTAACGCGCTCGCTATCTGAAAAGGTCAGCGCGGCGACAATCCGCAATGTGATGCAAGATTTGGAGTATCTGGGCTTGCTAGACAGCCCGCATGTGTCCGCTGGCCGCATTCCCACACAGCAGGGCCTGCGGATGTTTGTGGATGGCTTGTTGGAAGTCGGCGACCTTGACCAAGGTGATCGTCAAAAAATTGATGCCACGCTGGGGGACACGGGCGCAGATGTGGGCAACATGCTGGATCGCGTGTCCACGGCTTTGTCGGGTGTTACACAGGGCGCCTCGCTTGTGCTTGCCCCAAAACACGAGGCCCCGATCAAACATATTGAGTTTGTCAGCCTTGGTGCCGAACGCGCCTTGGTGGTGCTTGTGTTTGCGGATGGCCATGTGGAAAACCGCCTGTTCACGCCACCTCCGGGACAAACACCCAGCTCCATGCGAGAGGCCGCCAACTTCCTCAACGCTGTCGCCGAAGGCCGTACATTGAGTGAGTTGGGCAATGCGGTTCAAGAGGAGATCAAAAAGCGGCGTCAGGAAATCGACAGCCTGGCGGCTGATATGGTGGAAAACGGACTCGCGCTTTGGGCAAATGAAGGTGAACAGCAGGAAAGGTTGATTGTGCGCGGCCGTTCGAATCTGTTGGGCACCGACGAGGAAGAGCAAGACCTCGAACGCATCCGTACGTTGTTTGACGACTTGGAACGTAAACGAGACATTGCTGATTTCCTTGAATTGGCGGAGCAGGGCGACGGCGTGCGCATTTTTATTGGCTCTGAGAACAAACTTTTTTCACTTTCGGGTTCCTCTT
>NZ_CAJXIV010000058.1 GCF_913054185.1 uncultured Shimia sp. | reverse complement strand
TGTGCTTGCTCAGCTTCGTAGCCAAACAACACGGCGGTGGTGGCCGGGTTGGCCTCTGACCAGTTGGCGCCGGTGCCGATTATGATTTCCGGATCATCCGCAAAGATCGCCTCGAGGCTGACACTGGTTCTGAAACCCGGGAATTTCATCGAGCCCCAGTTGCGGCCTCCGGACATGTCAACCAGTCGGCCCAGGTTGGCCGCGCCAAAAGTATTGCAGCACTTGTTTGGATTGTAGCCCGCGGCGCTTTCGATGAAGACAATGGGGCGGTCTTCAACCGGAATTTGCTCCACACGGGAATAGATCAGCTTCATCTGTTGTTGGTAGTAGTCACTGAAGGCGTCCGCATTGTCACGTTTGTCAAAGATACGGCCCATCAGCTGGATGCTGGGCACGGTGTTTTGGGTTGGGTTCTGACGGAAATCAACAAAAACCGTAGCCACGCCAGCGTCTTCGAGTTTCTCGATGATACCGCTTTCCTGCGCCTTGAGCAGGTTGCCGAGGTTCATAAACACCACTTCGGTGCCCAGCGTGATCACGGCCTCAAGATTCCATTCATCAGAATAGGGGCTGCCAAAGCTTTTGAGGTCGGCAATTTCCGGGAATTTGTCGAGGTATTTGCGGTAGGCATCGGGGTCATATTTGACCATGTCGTCTTTCCAGCCAACCACGCGCTCAAACGGGTTTTCCTGATCCACAACCGCGATGGAATAGATCATGCGGCCTTCGCCGATGACAATTTTGGACGGGTTTTTTTCTACTTCAACAACGCGGCCTGCGACGTCGGTGACGGTGATGGTCTCTGCGAGGGCGATCGTGGCGGACGTTGCGGAAAACGTCACTGCTGCGGCAGCGGAGCAAAGACCCCGTGTCAGTGTGCTGACTTTCATGGGTCTCTCCTTGGATGTGTCGCGATAGGAGTCGCGAACTGACCGCAAAGAACAGTAACGCACTAAAAGAGTCAAGTATGTGTGGGGTGTTTCTTCAAAACCTGGGCAATGAGAAAGGAGGAGCTTTGTGTGGCCATTGTTTTCAAGGGGTTAGGCCTAGAGGAAGGTCTTCAGTCCCGCACAGGCGTTAGTTGGTTCGGTCTACTCCCAGCCCAAAGCAGACTTTGGACTTATACAGTTCGGGGGGAAACGGACATTTTCGGCCGCTTCCGACATGCCGACGAAAATTCAACAAACGACATTCAATAAACACAGTAACGAAGTCAATTCGTCTACGCTGCGTCTGTATCAATCACTCCAAAACGGCTGATTTGTCACTAGCTAACGAGAACGTTGGGCGCGCGACGAAGCGACGCTTTTGGTCGCACTTACCTTCTAGAGGTGACAGTAGATCGCCAACAGATGGCCCCGAGGAAAAATCTACGCCTGACAGAAAGTACAAATTGAGAGCAATACGGCCCCTGCACTGGCTGTGTGAGAAAGCCTGCCAAGTTAATTAGCAGTCGAAATTAATTGCCTGTCGCAGACTGGGCGGGTTAAGCGTTCAGCTGGCAGAGTGCTTGAAGCTCGTTGGCTGGCGGGCAATCCAAAACAGGCGATATTGATTGCTAGAACTTGGAATTTATGGCTCCAACGTGCGACTTGCAAAAGATGAGGTGCAGTTTGAGATTTTGGCGGCTTTCCCGGATTGGGATCTTAATATGTGTCGCTTGGGGCATGAGTACTCCAAGCAATGCTGTGGCGGAGAGCAACCGGGCATCAATTTTGGGACGTTGCGACATGTTGGCGGCCAACCCGTTGAACCCCGATAATCCCGTGGGGGTTGATGGCGTGAAATTCGCTGCCATCGATTCACTTGCAATCTCGGCCTGTCAGTCAGCTGCAACAAAATACCCTGATGAACCGCGTGCGCACTATCAATTGGGACGGGCACTGGACGCGATGGGGCAAAAACAACTGGCACTCAAAGAGTATTTTAAGGCAGCCGACATGGGGTATCGGGCGGCACTGTTTAACCTTGGAACGATCTACCGAGACCGGAAGAATTCACCGAGCCGGAGCAATGATGCCTCGAGCCTGTTTCTGGCCTCGGCACGGCAAGGCTACGCGCCAGCACAATTCAATTTGGGTTACTTATACGAAAAAGGGCGCGGCGTACCGCAAAGCGATGCTGAAGCCGTATACTGGTACCGGCTTTCGGCAGATCAAGGTTATCGAAATGGCGCATTTAATCTTGGTTGGATGTACGAAAAAGGGCGCGGCGTCCCACAAAACTATGCGCAAGCTGCGGATTTGTATTCGGATGCAGCACACCAAGGCCATGCCACTGCCATGTACCGGCTTGGCATCCTATATGAAGGCGGGATGGGCATATCCGCGAGCCACCACGAAGCCCTCATACAATACCTTAAAGCTGCAGAGAAAGGTGAGATACGTGCATTGACGGCTGCTGGACGCATGTATCGCGACGGTCAAGGCGTGACCAAAGATGTGATGGAGGCGGCCATTTTGTTTCGGACTGCCGCCGCGCAAGGAGACCGGCAAGCAGCAGGGCTGATGAAAAAACTGTTTGCGAGTCAGGATATTGCACGCGAACTGCAACGTCAGTTGAAACATCATGGTTTTTATGACGGAAAAATTGATGGTGCATTTGGGCGGGGCAGCCAGGCCGCTTTGGGAGATTTTTGCCAATGTGGGTAAGTGTAGGTGCACGCCGCGATCAAAACCGACACGAGCATGCCAAAGTATTTGCTAAGTCATTATTGCGGAGCTGGCACGCTGCCTGCCTGACGCTATTTGGCGTGTGGTTTGTAACCAGCAATGCCGTTGCGCAACAGGATCCAGGCTGGCGCAATTATATGCATGAGTTGGGTTGGCAAATTCAATACCCAGCAGGCCTGTTCTCACCCGCACCCAATCCAAGTGGTTTGGGTAAGGATTTTTTCAGCGATGATCAATCTGCCAAGCTGACGATTCTAAGCGCTGTTAGAACCACTGACAGTTATCAGGCGTTTCAACAAAGCCTGTTGCTTGAGCCGCGCTACCGGGGTGCCACGCAAACCCAGGGGGCAGGGTGGTTTGCGCTGTCCGGTGGCGGGAACGCGCGCAGATATTTCGCAAAGTTTGTTTTCGATGAGGACCGCCATTTTGCCCGCGCCTTCGCGTTGGAATACGACCAAAGCCAAAGCGCCATATACAGCCCAATCGTCACACAGATGGCCGCCAATTTTAGCTATGAAGGCTCCAGTTGGGAGTCCGATGAAGATCGTCGCATCAGAGCGGACTCTCGCGCACAAAAGATCAGTGAATCCGCGGCCGCGCCGCGAACAACCGAATGGCGGTTGTATGAGAACACCAACGCAGGTTGGGCGCTGCACTACCCGGCAAACATGCTTTTTCCGACACCGGTCACTGGAAACCGGGGCGTGCGTATCTTCCAAAGCTCCGATGAAAACTCAGTCCTGATCGTTACCGGCGGGGCATCGCGGATTTCCACTATCCAAGACTACAGAGACCAATTGATTAGTCATGGCCGCCACGAGGATTTGAAGACAAATACGATGTCGGCCAACTGGTTTTCTCTAACCGGCACACGCGGAAGCCGCTCTTTTTTTGAAAAGTACCTTTTCTCTGCTGATGCCTCCGACGTTCAATCCGTGGCCTTGGAATACCCGACCACAAGGTCAGAAGAGTTTGCCAGTATCATCAATAGGTTGGGCACAGATTTTTCAACCTACAGTATTTTGGAAAACACGGGCTCTTGGGGAGATTTCAAGACGGCAACCGACCGCATAAATGGGGTCGTCGTGGGCGCAGGTGTTTGGCAGGAAGGCACAGGGAAGGGCACACTCAGCTTCACGGTGAACAATAACACCAACGGGGTGTTGAACTCGCTGCAAATCGACCCGTTCCGCTCCGGTCAATGGCGAACTATCGACGACAAGCTTGCCATCTATCCGGGAGAGGCTGGGCAAATCGAAATCGAAGTGGTTCTGGCTGACGATGGGAAGCCGGCCGAAACAGTGCACCGACCTGACAATCGCCTGAAGTGGTGGGACAACATGCATCGGGATGTGGTGCTGTCACCATTCAAACGTGAAGATGTATTCAAAGAAGAGGTAGGCTCGTGGCTGTTCGGAAACTAATCTTCGCGGCACTTTGGCTGCTTGCCCCTCATGTTGTTCAAGCATTTGAGGGCGAAATTCACGATCAAAGACTAACCGCCCGAAATGTGGACGGGATCGAGGTGTTGATCGATTTTGACATCAAATGGAAGATCAGCCACCTGCTTGGTGAACCAACCCGCAATTTGGTTTTGCGCTGGAGTCTGACGGATATCCGAGGAGATCAATGGTACGGTGAAGACCTGGATGGTATGGTGCCCGACCGTTTCAATTTCTTCGATCTTCCTCCTGAAATCCGTGACACTATTCGGCTATACGACGTTGATATTCGGCTTGGTTTCACACCGGACCCGAATGACAATGATCTGCTCTATCCCGGTTATGTTACGTTTGACGCCGGTGCTTTGGCCAAGGCCGGCGACAAGTGGAGCTTCAATGTTTCGGGGTCGCCTGACTGGGCTGACTTTATGACTGAGTACAACGGTCGAGCAATGTCCGCAGAATCCGCCAAGGAACTGATGTCCATGTCCCAGCTTTATGGACGGGTGGATCATCAGGGGATCACCGCAAAAGTGAACCTCGGAGAAGCCATGCGATGGCTGCGCAAAAGCTTCGACAAAAGCCCAACCGAGGCGTTAATCGAGGGTGCCAAACAACAGTTGGAGGTGTTGCGCAGCGAGTTGGACCTGCCGGTTGACGAGCCAATGATGGCGTTCAATAGCCTGCTTAATGACCTGAGCTCAGCTGAGACGCCCGATGAAATCCGCGCTGTATCTGAAAAAGCAAAAGCCGCCGCGACAAAACTATCAGACGGCATTCCGGCGCGGTATGTGCCCGATGGCAAGGCAAGTGGTTACCAAGCCGCGCGTGAAGAAATCACCCAACGGGTCGAAATTCAGCTGGCCAAAATGGCCCAGGACGCGGGCCGATTTGACAACGACAACGTCGCCTTCAAAGCATGGTTGGCTGAGAACGAAGCCACCTTGAACGGCCGTAAACTCGCCGCGTCCAAGTTGCTGCCCACAGAGGTATTTGTGCATGCGCTGGTCTACAAGGACAATAACAACTCTCACGTAGTGCAATTCTGTGGTCGCACGACAGTGCGACCAGAAGAGGTTCAATTTTATAGACCCGGGCCACATCCCGGAGGCGCGTACAATACGCCAAGCGAGCAACTGTATTGGCAACAAGCTTTCGGATCTGATGCCCCTGACTTCCGATATGTGCTCGATCGTTCCAAGCACGGCTGGTCGGTTGAGCACAGCCCTGTTCTCAAGCGCTTGGAAGACAGAATATTGGCCTCAAGTGTCTATCGCGGCGCCAAACCATCCAAGTACCTCAAGGGCATTAGCAAACTGATGAATGACGTTAAGACCGACACACAATATTGGACTGTGGATGGTGGCATTATCGGGATTGGTGTCGGCGTTTCTTATTCTCAGTTGGATGAATTTTTTTGCGATTTCTTGGTTAAGAAACATCGAGGGCACGGCTTCAGGATCGAAGTAGGACGGCTGGGCGATATCTAGATCTATACGATGTAAATGATGACGAGGATAGACGGCGTCTGGGTCGTATTTGACCATGTCGTCTTTCCAGCCAACCACGCGTTTGAACGGGTTTTCCTGATCCACAACCGCGATGGAATGGATCATGCGGCCGTCGACGATGGCAAATTTGGACGGGTTTTTCTCAACTTCGACAACGCGGCTGGCGACGTCGGTGATGGTCTCTGCAAGGGCGATCGTGGCGGTGTGACGGAAAACGTCACTACTGCGGCAGCGGAGCAGAGACCTCGGGTCAGTGTGCTGACTTTTGTGATGAAGGGGCGCGCAGACTTTGGGAAGTATTTTTTGCGAAGGCTCTTTGCATGATACCGAGTTCACGATAAGAACAAAGAGGGAACATATTAACTTGGGAAAGAGAAATGCAGGAACAACGGACTATCTCCAGCGACTTTGATTTTGGCTTTGGTAAGTGGCGGGTAAGTCATCGTCGCCTTAAAGAGCGGTTGGTTGGATGCCAAGAATGGGAGGAGTTCACCGGCACCTCTGAAACCCGTCCAGTGCTTGGTGGAAATGGCAATATCGAAGACAACCTTCTTAATCTCCCCAGTGGGCCATATCGAGCAATTGCAATCCGTGATTTTGATGTCACCCAAAAAACTTGGGCGATTTGGTGGCTGTCGGCGAATAATCCGCACCAGCTTGATAAGCCAGTTGTCGGCAAGTTTAAGGACGGAGAGGGTGCGTTCTTTGCTGACGAAATGTTCAATGGAGAACCGGTACGGGTCAGGTTCCTTTGGTTGCGGACAGACACTTCATCGCCAAGGTGGGAGCAGGCGATGTCCAATGATGGCGGCGCGACATGGGAAACAAACTGGACAATGGATTTTGAACGCGCTGGCTGACTATCTGTCTGTAGTGCGGAGACAATAGACGCCAAAATCTAAAAAAGCTCCCGAAGATGTCTTCGGGAGCTTTGAATTGTCGTATGGGTCTGATTGTGGGCAGCCCGAGGGTGGTCGCGCAGCTTACTCAGCTGCCAGACCAACCTTCATGTCTTTGACTGCGTAAATCTCTTCGCCATCGGCGAATACGGTGCCGTTGGCAACGCCAAGCTTCAGCTTGCGGTCGATGATGCGGGTGTACTGCACATTGTAGGTCAGCATCTTGCGGTCAGGTTTGACCATGCCTTTGAGCTTCACTTCGCCCACACCCATCGCCATCCCTTTGCCGGGCATGCCGCGCCAGCCGAGGCCGAAGCCGGTCAATTGCCACAGGCCGTCGAGACCCAGGCAGCCGGGCATGATTGGGTTGCCAGGGAAGTGGCAGTCAAAGAACCAAAGGTCTGGTGTGATGTCGAATTCTGCAAGCACGTGGCCTTTGCCAAACTCGCCGCCGTCTGCGGAGATGTCGGTGATGCGGTCCATCATCAACATCGGTGGCATTGGCAGTTGGGCATTGCCAGGACCAAACAACTCGCCACGGGCGCATTTCAGCAGGTCGTCTTTGTCAAAGCTCGTGGGATAGTTGGCCATTCTGGGGGGTCCCTTGTCATTCTGGTGTTGCTTTTGCCTGCTTTATCATCTGCCAGCGTGGTCCTGCAAGGCAACAGTCGGGCAGGGGCGCTGGGCCGCAGATTTGTTTGCGACTCATTTTCATTTGAAATTGGGGTGCAGTTTGCGTTAAATATGCAGCTGACGCACAGGATATGACTTATGACCACTGAGGCACTTCGCACTGGCACCCAATGGCTCTCTTCAGCTGGGCTGCGCCCAACACGGCAACGTGTGGCGTTGGCGGCGCTGCTTGTGGGCGATGGTCAAGATCGTCATGTGACCGCGGAAAGCCTGTTCGCCTCGGTGCGCGAACATGGGGACCGTGTGTCTTTGGCGACGGTTTACAACACGCTGCGGGCGTTTTGTGAGGCGGGCTTGATGCAGGAAATCACGGTGGATGGCTCCAAGAGCTATTTTGACACCAACACCGGCGATCATCCGCACTTCTTCTGGGAAGATGACCGTGTGCTGACCGATGCGCCTGCCGAAGAGCTGGAAATTTCCCGGCTGCCAGGTGCGCCCGAAGGGGCCGAGATTTCCAAGATCGACGTGGTGATCCGTCTGCGCCGCACCTGAGCGACGCGAGGTCAAACTCTTGCAACTGCAATTGTTCCTGAATTGCGCCTGTGACAGCATGGGCGCAAAGCAGAGAGGATGTGTCATGAAAGCAGTGACGTGGCGCGGGTTTGGGCCGGCGCGGGAAGTTTTGCAGATCGAAGAGTTGGCAACGCCGACTCCCGGCGCAGGTGAGGTTTTGGTGCGGGTGGCCTATTCCGGGGTGAACCCGTCAGACTGCAAAGCGCGTGGGGGCGCGCGGCCCGGCGTGACCAAACCGCCGTTTGAGGTGATTGTGCCGCACAGTGATGGCGCGGGCGTGATTGAGGCGGTTGGTGACGGTGTTGATGCAGCACGTGTTGGGCAGCGGGTGTGGATCTGGAATGGGCAATGGCAGCGGCCGTTTGGCACCTGTGCGGAGTACATTTGTTTGCCCGCAGAGCAAGCAGTGACGTTGCCTGAAAACGTGACGCTGGAAGATGGAGCGGTGATGGGTATCCCCGGGCTGACAGCGGCACAAACGGTGTTTGGCGGCGGGGATGTCACGGGCAAGACGGTGCTGGTGTCCGGTGGCGGGGGCTCGGTTGGCTTTTTGGCGGTGCAGCTGGCAGCTTGGGGCGGGGCGACGGTGATTGCCACCTGTGGTGGGCGCGATATGGAAAGGGTTAAGGCGGCGGGGGCGGCACACGTGTTTGACTACGCAAGCCCATCATTGGCGGCGGATATCCTCGCTGCGAGTGGCGGTGGCGTGGATCGTGCGGTGGAAGTGGAACTTGGGCCAAATTTGCCGTTGTTAACGGAGGTTCTGAAACCGTTGGGCACCATTGCGGCGTATGGCTCTGCCAAAGATATGGCGCCGGAGATGCCGTTTGGACCGATGCTGTTCAAAGCACTGAAGCTGGATATTTCGCTGATTTACATTCTGCCACTTGAGGCGCGTCAGGCCGCGACTGCGCGGTTGCATGGGGCTTTTGCGGATGGAGCCTTGAAGTTGGACGCGCCCAATGTGTTTGCCTTGGAAGAGGCGGTGGCGGCACATGAGATGGTTGAGGCTGGGGGGCGTACCGGCGCGGTTTTGGTGAAGTGCTAAGCGGTTAGGTTAGGCCTTCGAGGCCAAACCATTGCGGAAGTACCGACATGAAGCGCCGCCAGAGACCTGCGTCCGGGTCTTTGGTGAGCACAGTTGGGGCAATGGTTTTGGGCTGATGTGTCCACTGCAAGCCCGTGTTCTCGGCTGTGACTTTGTAAGCGAAGTCTGCGAGGTTTTTGTCCAGGTTTGTCAGGATGCTGCGGGCGTAGCTGGGACTCTCGACTAGGAGGCCAATTTCGGCGTTGGTCTTGATTGAGCGCGGATCGAGGTTGAGAGAGCCGACCAGCACGGAGCTGTTGTCGATCACGGCGAGTTTGGTGTGCAGCGTGATGTGCGGTGGGTGTTCCATATCCGTGAGATTGAGGGCGGCAATGGCGTCATGGCGCAGTTCATAAAGTTCCACTCCGGCAGCCAATAGATCGGCGCGGTGGCGGGCGTATCCGCCATGCACATAGGCGTGGTTGGTAGAGGCCAGCGAGTTGGTCACAATGCGGACTTTGACGCCTGATTGGGCGAGGTTAGCGTAGAATTTTGCGCCGTAGTCTTCCGGCACAAAATAGGGGCTGATCAGGGTGACGTGAGATTTGGCCTCAGCGATGGCGGCAAAGAAGGCTTCGCCCAGAATGTGCGGGCCTTTGCCATCGGGATTGCGCAGCTTTTGTGGGGTGTCCGCAATGATGCGGGAGGTGCCACGGAACGGCGCGACTTGCCGGTTGGCGATCTCTTGCAGGTATGGCGTGTTGATGGCTTTGGTGTAAGCGGCAACTTCGGGGCTGTCGGGATCGTAGGCCCAGTCAGACAGGCTGATCTGGGGCGGTGGTGGCGCGGATTTGGCGCGTAGGTTGGCGACAGGGACGGCAAAGGCATCGTTCCAGTAGGTGTCAAAGATGGGATTGATCTCGGCGGCCTCGCGGCCAAAGATCGCGAGATCATAATCGGCAAAAACTTCGGTGGGTTTCAGTTCGTAGTATTCATCCGCAAAATTGCGCCCGCCGATGATGGCCATGTCGTTGTCGACCACAAAGGTCTTGATGTGCATGCGTCGGTTCACACGTTTGAAATCCCACAGAAACCCCATGGCTTTGGGCGCATTGCGGGAGCTGGGGTTGAAGATGCGGATTTCGATGTTGGGATGGGTGTCCAGCACGGCGAGGTCGGTGTCGTCTGCGGTGGTAAAAACGTCATCCACCAAAAGCCGCACGCGCACGCCGCGGTTGGCGGCGTCAAACAGGCGGTGGGTCAGGATACCGCTGGCGGTATCCGGTTTGATCAAGAAAGTGGCGATGTCGATGCTGTGTTGCGCGCTTTCGATCATGCGCAGGCGGGCGCCAAGCGCGTCGGTGCCGTTGGTCAGCTCGAAATAGGCAGATTGGCTGCCGGTTTGCGCGGACACGGCGCGGCTGACTGCGTCGGAAGAGGCATCTGCTGCCGTGAGGGCGTAGGAGGGCGTGCGCGGCGCGTCAAAGGGGACTTTGGCGCAGGCCGTGAGGCCCATCGCTATCAGTATGGCGGTTGCGAAGTTAAGCTGTGGCACCGCTGTCAGAACCACTGTCCGGGTTCCATCAGGCCAAGATCGAGCAGCTGGCGGGAATGCCAATCAAACCGCACCGAGTTGTGCCAGGTGAATTCATGAATATCGAAGGTCGAACCGGGGTTGAATTTCAGTGCCTTGGCAGTGCGAAAAGAGCAGACGGCTGCGGTGAGGTTGTTATGCCACGGGCAGGCGTAAGTGTTGTATTCTTCGTCTGAAAACGTGAAGTCGTCGCGCAATTTCAGGCCAGGTTTGGCGCGGAAGATCGAGATGCGGTCAATTTTGCGCTTGGTGGCTGGAATGTGTTCTTCAAACCGCCAGCGCAGGCCGCCAAAAAAGTCCAGTTGGCGTTCTTTGGGGTGGCCGTGATTGGCCGCGTCGGTGCGCGCCAAAGCATAATAGCCAGAGCGGTCCAATTGCGCGTCTTCCAGTGACACGGCACCAGGGGTGACTTTTAGGTCAGGCGCATAGAGATCAATCACATAGGTGAGCATTGCGTCGCGCTGTTCTTCGGTGTGAAAGGCGAGCATTTCGCCGATGCCACGGGTCTCGCAAAACGGGAAAAATAGATATTCCGCGTTAAAACAATAATAGAGCCAGAGTGCGGGCGCGGCCTCGACTATCCGGTTCACCGCATCGATCATTGGCTGGCCACGTGCCACATCCATTGTGATGCGGGGACAGAGCGCCGCCAATTCGTCAGACAGGGCAAATTCCGCGGGCATAAATACGATGACTTTTGTGAAGCCAAGGTCGAGATGATGATACAGCGTACTTGCGATTTCGACGTCATCTTCTGCAAAGATCAATGCTACTGGCCCTTTTGCCAGTTCGGCAGTGCCGCTGCGCAGAAACTGCTCCACCGAGTCGTATGTCATGCGCGGCCCCATTTGCGTGTTTTTGTCCTTGTTGCACTCAAAATCTGCTAAAAGCGAGCGCATTGCAAGCGCCCCCCGTTTTCTGTAGGGAGGCGCCTTGAAACCGCTGCAGGATATGTCCCATGGCCGACAACACCACCGCTGAGAAAAAGAAGCTCTTCATCAAGACCTACGGCTGTCAGATGAACGTTTATGACAGTGAGCGCATGGTCGAGGCGATGGATGGCGCGGGATATGAGACCACGGACACGCCGGATGATGCGGATATGATCCTGCTCAACACCTGTCACATCCGGGAAAAAGCGGCAGAGAAAGTTTACTCCGAGCTGGGTCGTTTCAAAGGGTTGAAGGCTGAAAAGCCAGACCTGAAGATTGGTGTGGCAGGCTGTGTTGCGCAGGCCGAGGGCAAAGAGATCATGCGGCGTCAGCCGATCGTTGATCTGGTGGTGGGGCCGCAAGCCTATCACCGCTTGCCGGAGATGGAAGCCAAGACCCAAGAAGGCGCCAAAGCGCTGGACACCGATTTTCCGGAAGAAGACAAATTTGAAAAGCTCAAACGTCGCCCAAAGGCCAAGCGTGCACCGTCTGCGTTTTTGACTGTCCAAGAGGGCTGCGACAAGTTTTGTGCGTTCTGCGTTGTGCCGTACACAAGGGGTGCCGAAGTCAGCCGTCCGGTGGATCGTGTGATCACTGAGGCGCAGGACTTGGTGGAGCGCGGCGTGCGCGAAATCACTCTGCTGGGCCAGAACGTGAATGCCTACCACGGGACACATAGCGGTGGCGACATGACCCTCGCTGGGCTGATCTGGGAACTGGATAAAATTGACGGGCTGGAGCGCATTCGTTTTACCACGTCCCATCCCAACGACATGATGGATGACCTGATCGAAGCACATGGCACCTGTTCCAAGCTGATGCCGTATCTGCATCTGCCGGTGCAGTCAGGCTCCAACAAAATTCTGAAGCGTATGAACCGCAACCATGATCGGGACAGCTATATCAAGTTGATTGAGCGCATCCGCGCAGCACGGCCGGACCTGATGTTGTCTGGCGATTTTATTGTTGGGTTCCCGGAAGAGACCGAGGCCGATTTTCAGGACACATTGGACCTGATTAAAGAGGTCAAATACGGGCAGGCGTACAGCTTCAAATATTCAACCCGTCCAGGCACCCCTGCGGCTGAGCGCCCTCTGGTGGATGAGGCTGAGGCCAATGTTCGGTTGCAGCGCCTGCAAGCCTTGCTCAGCACCCAGCAGAAAGAGATCCAAAACAGCATGGTCGGCAGAGAAGTCAACGTGCTCTATGAAAAACCGGGACGGCTTGAGGGGCAAATGGTGGGCAAGTCAGACTACTTGCACGCGGTATTTGTGGCGGATCCAAAGGGTCAAGTTGGGGACATCAAGCGCGTGAGAATCGTGGAAAGTTCAGCCAACTCTCTGGGTGCTGTGCTGGTCTGATATTGATCCAAGCTCGGAAACAATCTTGGTTAATTTGAGAATATTGATGCCTGCGCTCACCTTACGGTAGGGCATGGCTGCCACATTTTGGGCATATTTCTTGTCACTGGACAGGGGAATTAAGCATTTCTTCTTCACATGACGCGCAACTCAGTGCATCTTGATCGAATAGAGAAAGCTTTGATTTAGAACGTGTTTCAAAAAATAAATGGCTTTCGGGGGATATGGAGAGGAACTCGCTGTGGCGAATAAATCCAAGAAAATGGCGCGGGCGGCGCTTGGAGGCGTGGCAGCTGCCTGTGTTGCGCTTCTGGCCATTGCTCAGCCCGCTGCGGCCCAAAACCAACGCACTGTTCTGGGCCAACCGTATGTGCCAACTGTCTGGGTCGATCCGGATGGATGTGAGCACTGGGTGATGGATGACGGTGTGGAGGGCTACATGACCCCACACGTGAACCGTCAAGGTATTCCGGTGTGTCGCCGTGGCAATGTCTGTGGTGTGATGAACTCTGACCAGTTCTTTGCGACCGACAAATACGCGATCAATTCGGCCAACCGTCAGCGTTTGGCAGAATTCTTTAGCAGCTCTTCCGCGTCGGCCTTTATTGTTGCCGGTCACACCGACAGCCGCGCAAGCGACGATTACAATATGCGTCTGAGCTACAACCGCGCCAACGCTGTGGCCAAAGTGGCGCGTGGCACCGGTGCACGGGTTGTGGACGTGCGCGGATATGGTGAGCGCATGCCGCGCGCAACCAACCGCACCGCCGCTGGCATGTCGGAGAACCGTCGTGTCGAAATCATCTGTCTGCGCTGAGGGAGAGAAGAAATGAAACTGACCAAAAGTGTTCTGCTTCTCGGCCTCGCAGTGAGTGTGTCGGCCTGTGTTGACAACAAGGTCGACAAGACCGTGGACAACTTCACCGATGATGGCCACTTGAGCAATCTGATTGCTGGCATCTGGGTTGATCCCAATGGCTGTGACCACTGGATCATTGATGACGGTGTGGAGGGCTATCTGTCCCAGCGTCTGGACCCATATGGCAAGCCGGTATGCTCAGGTGCTGCCCCTCCCGGCGTGGCCACCGGCCCGTTCAAGAAGGGCGCGGGCATCGGCGACTGGATCTGATCCACATCGCCTAGAAATTTTGAAGGTCGCCAAGAACACTCGGCGGCCTTTTTTCTGCGGTGTGCCTAGGCAATCTCGCGCGCGTCACGGAAAATTCACGACCCTGCGCTTGCGCCTGCCTACGCAACTTGGCACGATAGGGGCATAACCTTCGTCACAGGAGATGTGATTGCCCACAGGCACCATGACCCCACCGCCTTCATCCGATGCCCCGAAAAATACCTCGGTGGAATTCCCGGACAACAGACTGCTGATCGAGCTTTGCGGCGAATATGATCGCAACCTTGCGGATATAGAGCAAAAACTGGGTGTGCAGATCCTGCGCCGGGGCAATGTACTCGACATTCATGGCGAAGAGACAGCGCAAGCTGAGGCCGCAGAGGTGCTCACTGGGCTCTACACCCGTTTGGAGAGTGGCAAGTCTGTGGAAGGCGGCGATATTGATCGCGAGATTCGCATGGGTGGGTCTGAAGAAGACACCGGCGCGCGAGACGGCGATCAAATCGAGATGTTCAAAGGCGGCGCGGTTGAAATTAAGACCCGTAAAAAGCTGGTTGAACCGCGCACCGATGCCCAGAAAGCCTATGTGCTGTCGCTGTTTGACAATGAGTTGGCCTTTGGCATTGGCCCGGCTGGGACCGGCAAGACCTATCTGGCGGTCGCCGTTGGTGTGAGCATGTTCATTTCGGGGCAGGTGGATCGGATTATTCTGTCTCGCCCTGCTGTCGAGGCCGGGGAGAAACTAGGCTACTTGCCCGGTGATATGAAAGACAAAGTCGATCCTTACATGCAGCCGCTGTATGATGCGCTGAATGATTTTCTGCCGGCCAAGCAACTGGGCAAGTTGATCGAGGAAAAGAAGATCGAGATCGCACCTCTGGCCTTTATGCGGGGTCGGACGTTGGCCAACGCGTTTGTGGTGCTGGATGAGGCGCAAAACGCGACCACCATGCAGATGAAGATGTTCCTCACCCGTCTTGGCGAGGGTAGTCGTATGGTGATCACTGGGGACCGCAGCCAGATCGATTTGCCACGCGGTGTGCCGTCTGGCTTGAAAGATGCGGAACGGCTTTTGTCCAATATTAATAATGTCAGTTTCAACTACTTCACGGCAGACGATGTGGTGCGCCACCCGCTTGTGGCTGCGATTATCAAGGCTTATGACGCGGATGCGATGCGGGCGTTGAAAGATAAGGATAAAAGGTCCTGAGACGCCCTTTTGCCAGAGATACTCACGCGGCGCGGGCGCAATGCTGACAGATACCATCATTGAGGACGATCGCTGGAATGCGGTGGCGTTTGAAGACCTGGCTGAAACTGCGGCACAGGCGGTCTTGGGGCATCTGTGCTTGGAGACCGCCGCGTTTGAGATTGCAGTGTTGGCCTGTGACGACACGCGCATTGCGGTGCTGAATGCGGATTTTCGTGACAAGGACAAAGCCACAAATGTGCTGAGTTGGCCCAGTGACGAGCGCGGTGTCGATGTGGATGGCGGCACGCCGGACCTGCCAGAGCCAAGCTTTCCGGGCGTACCGGAAGAGCTTGGCGACATTGCGATTTCATATGACACCTGTGCGCGTGAAGCGGTGGAGGCTGGCAAATCCATGGCGGATCATGTGACCCATTTGATGGTGCATGGCACCTTGCATTTGATGGGGTATGACCATGTGCGTGACAAAGATGCCACTTTGATGGAAGGTTTAGAGACCACCATACTTGGCAAAATGGGTCTGGCAGACCCATATGAGATCAAATAGCGGGCAAAATACCGCAGGAAACCTTGGAAAGGGCCCATGGGCGATAGTTCAGACGGGTCTTCTAACGCAGCGCCAAGCGCGCAGCCGGAAGGCCAGATAAAGAAACCAAAAGGTTGGATTGGCCGCCTGTTTGGTATGAGTGACACACAAGATGCCGTGGTAGAACGCCCGGCCCGCGTAAACACGCCCGTGCCGCAGGCACATGGTATGATGAACCTGCGTCGCATGCGGGTGGAAGACGTGGCCGTTCCCAAAGCCGATATTCAATCGGTGCCCACAACCATCACCAAAATTGAGCTTGTTCAACTGTTTCGCGACAGCGGGCTGACTCGTGTGCCGGTGTACGAAAATACTCTGGATACGCCAGTGGGATTTGTACACCTCAAGGACTTCGCGTTGCGACACGGGTTTAACGGCGACAACGCCAAGGATTTTGACATCACCAAAGTGTTGCGGCCGTTGCTGTTTGTGCCGCCAAGCATGTCGATTGGCGTGTTGCTGACCAAGATGCAGGCCGAGAGACGGCACATGGCTTTGGTGATTGACGAATATGGTGGTGTGGACGGTTTGGTCACCATTGAAGATCTGATTGAACAGGTCATCGGGGAGATCGAAGACGAGCATGACGTGGAAGAAGCTGACCTCTTTGTGGAGGAGAAGCCTGGCTGCTATCTCGCGCTGGCAAAAACGCCCTTGGATGAGTTTGAAACGGCTGTTGGCCGGTCTTTGACCCATCACGAAGAGGTGGACCCAGAGGAAATCGACACGCTGGGCGGGTTGGTCTTTATGTTGGCCGGGCATGTGCCTGCGCGCGGCGAAGTGGTGGAAAGCCCGGACGGTGTTGAGTTTGAAGTGGTGGATGCCGATCCACGCCGGATCAAACGTCTGCGGGTGTTCCTGCCAAGCGCAAGCGTGGTTGTGCAGGATGGCTGACGGCGCTTTGCGCCGCTGGTTGCGGGCTGTTCCTTGGAAGACGATTGGCGGCGGCGCGCTCGCCGGGCTAGTCGCTGCGCTGGGGCACCCGCCATTTGATCTTTGGATCTTGACGCTACTTGGCTTTGTGGCCGCGTTTTATCTGTTGATGCGTGCCGTTTCAGGCAAGTTGGCTTTCCTCCTGGGGCTGGGGTTTGGCACCGGCTACTTTGCGCTTTCACTGAGCTGGATTGTCGAACCGTTCCTTGTGGATCCATGGCTACACGGCTGGATGGCGCCCTTTGCGATTACGTTTATGTCGGTTGGGCTGGCACTATTCTTTGCATTGGCTTTCTGGGCGGCCAAACAGCTAAGCGCCACAACTTGGCCTGTGGTGCTGACGCTTACCTTGGCGGAGCTTGTTCGCGCCTATTTGTTGACCGGGTTTCCCTGGGCGATGCCGTCTTATGTGTTGATTGAGCAGGCCGCCGGGCAGGGAGCAGCGTGTGTTGGTCCGCACGGATTAAACGCAGTTTTCTTTTTGGTGGCTTGGTGTCTGGCGTGGGCGATGTTTGGCGGAGCTCGACGGCGGTTCTGGATACCCATTGCGTTGGTTGGCGTCGCAGGTTTGTTTGTTCCGGCTCCTGTCTCTGACCGTGTACCGGGCGAAGATCGCCCGACAATCCGCCTGATCCAGCCCAATGCTCCCCAACATCAAAAGTGGGATCCGCAATACGCTGGCGTCTTTTTTGAGCGCCTGGCGCGCTATACGCGCGAGGGTGAAGAACGTCCGGATCTAATTGTCTGGCCGGAGACTGCGGTGCCGGTGTGGCTGCACAATGCGTCAAGGACCTTGGGGATCATATCTGATGCCGCAGGGGATGTGCCGGTGGTGTTGGGCATCAACCGGGCAGAGGGGGCGCGGATATTTAACGCGGCGGTGTTAATGGACGCGGAGGGACGTGTCACCCAGACATATGACAAGCATCATCTGGTGCCGTTTGGGGAATACATTCCGCTTGGTGATATGCTGAGCAAAATTGGCATTCAGGGGTTGGCCAGCCGCACTGGAGATGGGTTTTCACCCGGCGCAGGGGCGGATGTCATGGATCTTGGGGCCTTGGGCAAAGCCTTGGTGCTGATTTGCTATGAGGCCGTGTTTCCTCAAGACGTGCGGGCGGCACCAGAGCGGCCTGATTTCATCTTGCATCTGACCAATGACGCCTGGTTTGGCAATTTTTCGGGGCCTTATCAGCATTTGGCACAAGCCCGCATGCGGGCAATTGAGAGTGGTTTGCCCGTGCTGCGGGCGGCCAATACGGGGGTGAGCGCAGTGATCGATGCCAAGGGTCACGTGTTGGATGAGCTGCCGCTTAACACTGCCGGATATCTGGATGCGGCGTTGCCGGAGCCGTTGTCTAAAACTCTGTATGCAAAGAGTGGTGATTTGCCGTTAACCATTGTGGTTGTGCTGCTGCTGTTAACGGCGCTTTTACTGCGACGTCGCGAAACACATTGACCCTGCGGTGACGGGGGCGTAAGGCAGACTGGAAATTATCGCCACAACGGCTTCCTGACGTGGCGAATTACGCATATTGGAGCACTTCATGACACGACAGAACTACACGTTTACTTCCGAAAGTGTTTCGGAAGGCCACCCTGATAAGGTGTGTGATCGCATTTCCGATGCCGTATTGGATGCGTTTTTAGCAGAAGAACCTGAGGCCCGCGTGGCGGCGGAGACATTTGCCACAACAAACCGGGTGGTGATTGGTGGCGAGGTTGGCCTGTCCGATCAAGACAAGCTGCATGATTACATGGAGCGCATTGATGAGATTGCGCGCGCCTGCATCAAAGACATTGGCTACGAACAGGAAAAGTTCCACCACGAGACCGTGGAGATCACCAACCTGCTGCACGAGCAGTCCGCGCATATCGCGCAGGGTGTAGACGCGGATGGAGACAAAGACGAAGGCGCCGGCGATCAGGGCATAATGTTCGGCTATGCGACCACTGAAACCGACGCGTTGATGCCGGCGCCTATCCAATACGCCCACGCAATCCTGCGGCGTTTGGCAGAGGTGCGCAAATCTGGCCAGGAACCCACACTTGGTCCTGACGCAAAATCGCAGCTGTCGGTTATGTATGAAGGTGGCAAGCCCGTGGGCGTTGGCTCGATTGTGCTGTCCACTCAACACATGGATGAGACCATGACCAGCGCGGATGTGCGTGCGGTGGTGGAGCCTTACATTCGCGAAACCCTGCCAGACGGGTGGATCACGGATGCCACTGCGTGGCACGTGAACCCAACCGGCAAGTTTGTGATTGGTGGCCCGGATGGCGACGCGGGTTTGACGGGCCGCAAGATCATTGTGGACACCTATGGCGGCGCAGCCCCACATGGTGGCGGGGCGTTTTCCGGAAAAGACCCAACCAAGGTGGATCGCTCTGCAGCTTATGTCGCGCGCTATCTGGCGAAGAACGTCGTGGCGGCGGGCATGTCCGAGCGTTGCACCATTCAGCTTTCTTATGCGATTGGCGTGTCAGAGCCGCTGTCGATCTATGCGGACACGCATGGCACTGGTGATGTGGCACCCGCGGATATTGAAAAAGCGATCCGCAATGTGATGTGCCTTACCCCGCGAGGCATTCGCGAGAAGCTGCAGCTCAACAAGCCAATTTATGAGCGCACTGCGGCCTATGGCCACTTTGGCCGCACGCCAAGTGACGACGGTGGCTTCAGCTGGGAACGCACAGATCTGGTTGAGGAACTGAAAAAAGCCATTTGATCTGCGACGCATCGCAAGATTGAACAGCCCGCCGAGTTTCTTGGCGGGCTTTTTCGATTCTGGGGCTGTGGCAATCAAAAAGCTGCCCCAACGGAAGTCTTTGGAATTGTTAAAGACCTGTGCCACGGTCGCCCTGCGAAATGGGAGGAATGCGCGATGTTGATCGATGTGGCTTTGCCGCTGTCGTTGGCGATTATTATGTTTTCTTTGGGGTTTGGGCTGACCTTTGCTGATTTTGGCCGGGTGTTGACCATGCCAAGGGCGGTGATAGTTGGCGTTCTGATGCAGGTGGTGGCGGTGCCCGCGGTGGCGCTTCTCTTGGTATCATTCACAAACTTGCCGCCCGCGATGGCTTTTGGGGTGATGCTTCTGTCCTTTTGCCCTGGTGGGGTAACCTCCAGTATTCTGACCAAGTTGGCCGGCGGCACGGTCGCGCTATCGATTACATTGACCGCGGTGGTGAGCCTGTTGTCGGTGCTGACAGTGCCAGCCTTGACAGGCTGGGCAGCAACCACCTTTCTCGGTGGGGATGCGCCGGTGATCAATGTGACCGCAATTGGCATGAGCATGTTTGTGATCACCGCAATTCCGGTGGCGATTGGCGTGTTGCTGCGGTTTGTGGCACCGATATTTGCCGACAACAACGAGCGGCGGGTTTCCACGCTGGCGCTGGTGTTGTTTGTGGTGATCGTGGCGGCGGCGCTGGCGACCAACTGGACGATGTTCATGGAAAATATTGGTGGTTTGGGGCCGGTTCTGATGGCGCTCAACGTTGTGTTATTGGTTGCCGGTGTTGTGGTGGCGCGTGTGTTGGGGCTGTCTGGGCCGGACGGCTTGTGCATCTCGGTAGAGATGGGGGTGCAGAACGCCGCGTTGGGCATTGCTGTTGCGGGATTGGTCGCACAGACAGGCGGCATCCCGGAGTACGCCATTCCGGCGGCGGTTTATGGGATCACCATGTATATTGTGACCCTTCCGGGTATGTTTATCCTGCGTAAGATTTTTGGCTGAACTTGACCTTTGCTGCGGGTTTGGGCAAAGGCAAGCCCGCAGCATAAGGTAATTTGGCATGTCCGACGACAAACACCCCGGCAAGGATTCAGGTAGACACGCAAGCGGTGCGCCTTGGCGCAACTTCTATGGCCGCTTCAAAGGCAAAGGACTGCGGCCAAGCCAAGAGGCTTATCTGGATGAAGATCTTGCGGCATTGTCGCCGGGCAAGGTTGGCTGGGATGTAAACCCGGAGCGGGAGAACCTTGACCTTGAGGCGCTGTTTGGCGGCAAAGATGTTTGGCTTGAAGTGGGCTTTGGCGGCGGTGAGCACATGGTGCATCAGGCGGTGCAGAACCCGGATGTTGGTATCATCGGCTGTGAGCCGTATATCAACGGTGTTGCTATGTTGCTGGGCAAAATCCGTGAGGCGGGGGCAGAGAACATCAAGGTGCATCCGGGTGATGCGCGCGACATGTTTGACGTGCTGCCAGATGAAAGCCTGAGCCGGGCGTTTCTGCTCTATCCCGATCCCTGGCCAAAGAAGCGCCACCATCGCCGTCGGTTTGTTACAGCAGAACATCTGGAGCCTTTGTCGCGGAAGCTAAAGCCCGGTGCGATTTTTCGCGTGGCGACGGATATTGAGGATTATGTGCGCCAGACGTTGGAAGAAGTGCCACGTCAGGGGTTTGAGTGGCTGGCGGAGAAGCCGGAGGACTGGCGGGAGCCGTGGGGGGATTGGATTTCCACGCGCTATGAGCAAAAAGCCTTCCGCGAAGGGCGCACGCCGCATTACCTGACTTTTCGGAAGACTTGATAAAGGCACGGCTTTGCATAATTCTAGCGGCATTTAATTGTATATTGAGTGCCCCATGTCAGATCGCCATATTATCAACTGTCACCTCCATTTGTTCACGCTGGACAATGTTCCTAAAGATTTTCCGAGTCCGATTGTGGGCAAGCTGCGCAACAAGCCGCATCTGATCAATTTTCTTGCAAAAATGCTCAAGGGTGTTGCGCCGCAGATCGAACGGTTGGCGCGGATGGCTGACGTCGGGCGGTTGGGAACACAAGAGAAAGTCTTGCAGCGGGTGCTGCCACATTACCCCGACGATACGCAGTTTGTCATCTTACCGATGGACATTGCGCCGGGTGGCTATAGCGAGGCGCCGGTTGGGTTGCGAGAGCAGCATGATATTTTGGCGCAGCTTTGTCGCGATGAGAAATACGCCGGTCGTTTGATCCCTTTTGCCGCCTTGCATCCTGCCCGCGAGGGGGCGTTTGATGAATTCCGTCGTTGTGTGGAGGACCATGGGTTTCGCGGGCTGAAGCTGTATCCCAAGCTGGGTTATTACCCCTACCATCCGGTTTTGATGGACAAGGTTTATCCTTACTGCATCGACAACAATCTTCCTGTGATGACGCATTGCTCACGCGGGGGCGTCTATGGGAAAAATGCGGCTGGTGTGTGGGGCGAAGACCTCGGCGCGCCGCATCGCTACATCCCAGTGATGGCGCAGTTTCCGGAATTGCGCATTTGTTTGGCGCATTTTGGCGGCAGTGATGAGTGGGAAGATTATGTGGCGGGCATTGATCCACTGGACCCAGACGCGCGGATTGTGAACTGGGTGACAATGATACGGGATATGATCAAGTCGCCGGACTATCCCAACCTGTTTACCGACATCAGCTACACGATGTTCGATTTTGAAGAGAACCTGCCATATCTCGATATTTTCCTGAAGAACGACGCGTTGCGATCCCGTGTGCTTTTTGGCTCTGATTACTACATGACCAAGCAAGAAGACTTGTCTGAAAGGGCGGTCTCTATGCGGATGCGGCATGCTTTGGGAGACGATCTGTATTATCAGATCGCACATGACAACGTGAGGCACTGGCTGACGGGGGATGCGACCTGAAGCGGCCTTGGCGGGTGTGGCGCAACAATCGCGTCACTCCTGCCATGGACCTTGGGCATTTGTTGCGCTAACAGCGTTGGCGAAAGCAATAAGGATGACGCGCTATGTCTGGCCACGGCACCCCAATTCCGATGACTTCTTCCCCTTGCGGCCCCCTGTCTGGTGAGGCGCATGTGCCTGGTGACAAGTCGATCAGCCACCGCAGCTTGATCCTTGGCGCGATGGCGGTTGGTGAGACCAAAATCTCCGGCCTGCTGGAGGGCGAAGACGTGCTCGACACCGGCAAGGCGATGGCGGCGTTTGGGGCAGAGGTGATCAACCACGGCGAAGGCAATTGGTCTGTGCATGGCGTGGGTGTTGGTGGCTTTGCAGAGCCGGACAACATCATCGACTGCGGCAACTCTGGCACTGGCGTGCGGCTGATCATGGGCGCAATGGCGAGCAGCGACATTACGGTGACATTTACAGGTGACGCGAGCCTGAATGGCCGCCCAATGGCTCGGGTGACCGACCCCATCGCCTTGTTTGGTGCAACGTCGGTCGGGCGTTCCGGTGGACGTTTGCCAATGACCATAGTGGGCGCAAAAGATGCGGTGCCGGTGCGCTACGAGGTGCCGATGCCGTCGGCGCAGGTGAAATCTGCGGTTCTGTTGGCCGGTCTTAATGCGCCGGGCCAGACTGTGGTGATCGAGAAAGAAGCGACGCGCGATCATACTGAACGCATGTTGGCGGGATTTGGCGCGGAGATTTCTGTCGAAGAGACTGACCAAGGACGCGTCATTACCCTGACCGGTCAACCGGAATTGAAACCGCAGACCATTGTGGTACCGCGTGATCCAAGCTCAGCAGCCTTCCCAGTGTGTGCGGCGATCATCACACCGGGGTCGGATATACTCGTGCCCAACATTGGCCTGAACCCTACGCGGGCAGGGCTGTTTTATGCGCTGCAGGCAATGAACGCTGACCTGACGTTTGAAAATGAGCGCGAAGAGGGCGGGGAGCCTGTGGCGGACCTGCGTGCGCGGTTCTCGCCTAACCTCACGGGCGCAGAAATCGATCCAGCCCGTGCGGCCAGCATGATTGACGAATATCCGGTGCTGTCTGTTGTGGCGTCCTTTGCCAAAGGCGACACGGTCATGAAAGGCGTGAAAGAATTGCGCGTGAAAGAAAGTGACCGGATTGACGCTATGGCCAAAGGGCTGCGCGCCAATGGTGTGGAGGTTGACGAGGGCGACGATTGGTGGATCGTGAAAGGTCTTGGGCACGGCAATGTGCCGGGCGGCGCAACTTGTGAGAGCCATCTGGATCACCGTATCGCGATGAGCTTTATGGTGATGGGCATGGCCACTCAAAACCCAGTGAGTCTGGATGACGGCGGGCCAATTGCCACGTCTTTCCCGATTTTTGAGCCGCTTATGGAAAGCTTGGGCGCGCAGATCAGCCGCGCTTAAACTTGAGAAATACGTTTTTGTTGATTTTGGCGGTGGCTCGGGCATGATCGGGCCACACTGCGTTGTGTGGTGTCAACCAGTAGCGAGGCCATATGCAGCGGGTGTTTTGGAGCAGTTTTGCGGCGGCAACCGCCATTTACTTGGTGATGGTGTTTTGGACCATGCCCACGATCAGTGACGCTGCTGGCGGGATGGTGCCGTTTGATATGCGGCCGTTTGGATATACGGCGCAGGAAGCGCGGAATTTCTTGACGTCTTTGACGGCTGATGGGCGCGACTTTTACCTTTCGGTGCAGTTGCGGTTGGACCTGATCTATCCGGCGCTTTTGGGCATTATGCTGATTGTTGGGTTCCAAAACCTGTTTGAGCGGCCTTGGAGCATGGTGTTTTCCTTTGTGGCGCTGATCATGGTCTCTGCTGACTATCTTGAGAACTATATGGTGGCGACAATGTTGCACAGTGGCGCGGACGGGCTTGAAGACAGCGTGGTGTCCTTTGCGAGTTTTTGGACACGGTGCAAATCGGCTGCGGCCACGCTGGCCATTGTCGGGCTGCTGAGCGGGGCGGCGCTGCGGGTGCGACGGCGCTGGGCATAAACTGGCCGGATCGTCTGACCTGCGGCTTGCGCAACACGGATTGGCTCGGTAGAGCGGCTAAAGATTAGGACAAGGCAGGGCAAGACATGCGGTTTACCATTGCGATCGATGGACCAGCGGCAGCGGGCAAAGGCACAATTTCCAAAGCTGTGGCGGCGCATTACGGTTTGGCGCATTTGGACACCGGATTGCTGTATCGGGCGGTTGGTGCGCGGACTTTGGACGGGACGGAGCCTGTGGCTGCTGCCCAAGCTTTGACCGCGGAAGATCTTGCGGCAGATAATCTGCGTACGCCAGAGGTGGCGCAAGCGGCCAGCAAAGTGGCGGTGATTGCGGAGGTGCGCTCGGCACTGGTGGATTTCCAGCGTGCATTTGCGCGGCGCGCCGGTGGCGCAGTTTTGGATGGGCGCGATATTGGCACCGTGATTTGCCCAAATGCCGACGCCAAGCTGTTTGTGACGGCAAGCGCAGATGTGCGTGCAGAGCGGCGCTATTTGGAACTGGCAAGCAAAGGCACGGAGATCAGCCGCGAAAC
>NZ_CAJXIV010000057.1 GCF_913054185.1 uncultured Shimia sp. | reverse complement strand
GGTGTCAAACATACCTCGCTGAACCTCTATCAGTTTGAGCGATTGCTCAGCAAAACTGGCACGCAGGGCTATTACGGTCACGATGAGCAGTTTCTGAGCGCACTGGCGTTGCAACCCTACGGATTTATCGGGTCGACCATCGGTATCATGCCGCATGTTTACCGAAATATTGCCGCGGCTCTAGCGGCTGGCGATTTTGCAGCAGCGCGTAACGGACAGGCGATGGCAAATGACGTGATCGACGCCTTGATGGCGGTGGGCGTTTTGCCAGGGGTCAAGGCAATTCTGGCAATGGACGGGGTGGATTGCGGCCAGTGCCGCGCACCACTTGGTCAACCAAGCCCCGAACAAATCAATTTGCTAAAGCGCGTCATGACCCCGGTCTGGCAAGCTCGAAATGACAGCGAGCAGTCCACTGATGCTGCCCCCCCCCGGCGAGAGAAAATTGCAAGTTAACTAGCACGAATCAGTGTCGGAGCATCTCGACAAGACACGACCAAATGAAACCACATCTGAAACTTGGAGGAAAAAAGATGTCTATCTCGAAAACCAAAAAACTGATCAAAGGCGCTTTTGCCGCGACTGTCATTGGCGCAGCGAGCCTGATGACCGCGGGCGCTGCTCTGGCAGAATATCCTGAAAAACCAATCACCTTTATCGTACCATGGGGCGCCGGTGGCGGCACCGACACCACCGCACGCATCGTCGGCAAGCTGATGGAAGAAGCGCTTGGCGTCCCGGTCAATGTTGTGAACCGCACTGGAGGTCAAGGCGTTGTTGGTCATTCGGCGATCGCGACGGCAGAGCCGGATGGCTACACGCTGGGTCTTATCACGGCCGAAGTTACAATGATGCACTGGCAGGGTCTGACCGATCTTACTTACGAAAGCTACACACCGCTCGGCAAAATGGTCGGCGTCGTAGGCGGGCTGCAGGTTAAGGCCGGGTCCGAATACGCCGACGCCCAGGCCGTGATCGACGCAATCAAGGCAAACCCGGGCGGCATGACCGGTTCGGGCACGGGACTTGGTGGTATCTGGCATCTAAATATGGCCGGAATGCTAACCTCTGCCGGTCTGGATGCGGACGCTGTGCGTTGGGTACCAAGCGAAGGCGCGGCGCCAGCCTTGCAGGAGCTGGTTGCCGGTGGCGTCGATATTGTCACCCCATCGATCAACGAAAGCGCCGCGATGATCGAGGCGGGTGAGGTAGTCAGCCTGGCTGTCATGGCCCCGGAACGCAGCGTGCATTTCCCTGACGTGCCGACCCTGAAAGAAGCCACCGGCATTGACTGGAACGCCGGTTCCTGGAACGGCGTTGCCGGTCCGGCGGGCCTGCCTGACGATGTGCTGGCAGTTCTGTTGCCGCTGATCGAGGAAATCCAGGCCAGCGAAGAGCTTGCGGAATTTGTCAACGACCGCAAACTGAATCTGTTTGCACTGCCTGCAGACACATGGTCGGGCGAGCTTGCCGATATTGACGCGGCGATGGGCGACACCATGCGTGCAGCTGGTATCATCGAGTAACATCGCGCCTCATACCACAACAAGTTGGAACGGCATCATAGATGTCGTTCCGGCTTTGGTTTTAGACGCCAGGAGCGGCAGGATGCTTACAAAAAATCTGATATGGAGCGTTGTGCTGATGATCCTCGCAGGCAGCGTTTTCTATATCGCGCGCGGCTTTCCGACCCTGCCGAAACAGGCGGTCGGTGCAGGCACCTTTCCGATGCTGATCGCGGTGCTGCTTGGGCTCTCTGGCCTATTGCTCGGGTTGTCAGAGCTGTTTTCGGCCCGCCCTGATCCGGTAGCAGATGCAGCGAGCGGCATTCCCGCGCCGCCGTTGTCACAATCCATCCCGGCACTGCTGGCACTAGGCGCGGTGCCGCTGTCATGCGCCTACCTCTCGGGGCCTATCGGCTTTACGCTAGCCGCCGCCATGCCCACCACAGCGTTCATGCTCGCTTTACGCCGAAGCCGCCCGATCCAGACGGCCATTTTGTGCTTCGGGTTCTGCGCCCTGATTTTCTGGGCCTTTACCAAGGGCCTGCTTGTCCCGCTTGCACCTGGCATCTTTCGAACTGTGATCGGAATTTAGAAGATGGAACTGTTTCAACAATCCTTTGCGCTGGTCCTGCAGCTTGACGTGATAATCGCACTGGTTGCCGGGGGGGCGTTTGGCTTGTTTCTAGGCGCCATGCCCGGCCTAACCGCCACCATGGCGCTGGCATTGCTGGTGCCGGTGACGTTCTTCCTGCCGCCGGTTCCAGCGCTGTCGCTGATGCTGTCGGCGGGATCGATGGCGATCTTTGCCGGAGATCTGCCCGGTGCGTTGCTGCGCATTCCCGGCACACCCGCCTCTGCCGCCTATTGCGAGGATACATTCCGGCTGACCCAGGGTGGCTGCGCCGAACTTGGCCTTGGCCTCGGGCTCTTTGCATCTGTCATCGGTGGTCTGGTTGGCAGCCTGATCCTCACATTCGCCGCCCCCATGCTGGCCCGGGTTGCGCTGAACTTCAGCTCGTACGAGTATTTCTGGCTGGCCTGTCTTGGGCTGACCTGTGCGGCGCTGGTGTCGCAATCGACGCCACTGAAAGGTGTCATATCGCTGCTGCTGGGCCTGCTGGTTGCAACTGTGGGGCTAGACTCCACCACCGGCTACCCTAGGTTTACCTTCGGCAGCGTCGAGATGATGGGCGGGATTTCCTTTATCCCAGCGATGATTGGCATGTTCGCCGTCGCCGAACTGGTCAACTCTATCGCCCGCACCCCGCCGGTGCAGGGCAAACCGACCCAGCGGATCGGTTCATTTTCTAGTAATATCAGTAAGCGGGTCTGGAAATATCGTGGCCACGCAACACGCGGCAGCATTCTGGGAACGCTGGTCGGTGCCTTGCCCGGCGCAGGTGCGGACATTGCCGCATGGGTTTCTTATGCAATCTCCAAGCGTTTATCAAAAACGCCAGAACAATTCGGCAATGGCTCCGAAGAGGGCATTGTGGCCGCATCCTCTGCCAACAACTCCAGCATCGCAGGCGGTTGGATCCCAACCCTGGTCTTTGGCATCCCCGGCGATTCCGGTGCCGCAATCATCATCGGTGTGCTCTATCTAAAGGATCTCGCCCCCGGGCCCACGCTGTTTCTTTACAAACCCGAAGTGCTTTATGCGGTCTTCATCGCCTTTTTCCTGGCTAATATCCTGCTTTTGTTCATGGGGGCTGTGATGATCCGACTCTCGACCAACATCCTGCGCGTGCCGTTTTCGGTGCTGGCCCCGCTCATCATGATCTTTTGTGTCGTCGGCGCCTTTGCGATGAACAACAGCTATTTCGGCGTCGGTATCATGATGGCGGCGGGGGTTGTGGCCTTTGCTTTGAAAGCCAATGACATTCCAGTTGCACCTGCGATCCTTGGCATGGTGCTGGGCGGACTTTTGGAAAAGACCTTCCTGACATCGATGGTCAAGGCAAACGGTGATCCGCTGATGTTCTTTTCCCGCCCCATTGCGGCGTCGCTTGGGATCATCACGCTCGCGCTCTGGGGCCTACAGCTCTGGTCGAGTTGGAAGAAGCGTCAAAGACTTACGCAGACGGGCTGACCCCGATTTACCAGCAGCAACCCAACAGTTCACAAGAGCCATCAGCCATGCCCGACACCCCCGCCTACCCCGATTTCGAAGCTGCCACTTTCCTGAACGACCACATCTCTCAGACCTTGGCGTTTTATGAGGATCGGGTAGTGGATCCTGACGGTGGTTTCTTCCATTGTTTCGAGGATGATGGGCGGATTTATGATCGCGACCTGCGGCATCTGGTCAGCTCTTGCCGTTTCATCTTCAACTATGCACTGGCCTATCGCGAACAAGGCGAAGACCGGCACCGGGGAAAGGTGCTGCACGGGCTAAAGTTCCTCGAATCCGCCCATAAACAACCTAACGGGTCTTATGCCTGGCAATTGCGCGATGGTGAGGTGATCGAGGGGCAGGTGATGGCCTATGGCCATGCCTTCGTGATGATCGCCGCGGCCTTTGCGGTGGATGCCGGGATTGAAGAGGCTCGCCCCGTCCTGAACCATATCTGGGACTTCATGGAGACCCATTTCTGGCAGGCCGAACATGGCGCCTACGCCGATGAATACGACGCTGATATATCCGAACTTAGCCCCTATCGCGGCCAGAATGCCAATATGCACAGCTGCGAAGGCTGCATTGCCGCCTATCGCGCCACGGGCGAAGCGCGCTATCTGGAGCGGGCGGAGGCACTGGCCCGAAAATTCACAGTTGAGCTTGCAGATCAGACCGGTGGATTGATCTGGGAACATTATGACCCCGAATGGAACCCGGACTACGACTATCACCGAGACAAACCCAATGACCTCTTCAAGCCCTGGGGCATCCAACCCGGTCATCTGGTGGAATGGGCGCGGCTTTTGCTGACACTCGATGGCCTCCGGCCACAGCCCTGGTACTTGGAACGTGCCGTCACACTTTACGGCCTGGCCATGCAGTATGGACGAGATCGCGAACTGGGCGGTCTGGTCTATGGCTTTGCGCCCGATGGCGCCATCTGCGCGCGCGAAAAATACTATTGGGTCCACAGCGAAACCGCCGCGACCGCCTGGCGGCTCTACCGTCGCACTGGCAAGGAGACCTATCGGCGGGATTATCACTATATCTGGCGCTATGCTTGGGATCATCTGATCGACCTCGAACACGGAGCCTGGTTCCGGGTGCTGACGCCCGAAGGCAACAAGATCAACAACCAGAAATCGCCGCCCGGAAAGACTGATTACCACACGCTTGGCGTCTGCTGGGATATCCTGTTAGTCGGGACTGTCGATTCCGTGGATGTTGCGTCATGACGATACTCTGCTGTGGCGAGGCGCTGATTGACATGCTCCCTGCGGCCACGACAACGGGCGGCGAAGGATTTGTACCACATTCCGGCGGCGCGGTGTTCAACACCGCGATTGCACTGGGACGGCTCGGGGCACGCACTGGGGTGCTGACCGGGTTGTCCACGGATATCTTCGGCCAACAATTGGCAAGCGCCTTGCAGGCCAGCCATGTCGATACTTCGCTGGCAATCACATCGGACCGCTCCACGACGCTCGCCTTTGTGCAACTGGCCGACGGGCACGCCTCCTATTCCTTTTTCGATGAAAGTTCAGCCGGCCGTATGCTGGTAAAGGAAGATATGCCCCCCCTCCCTGCGGATGTCTCGGCGCTGTTCTTCGGTGGGATCAGCTTGGCCTGTGAACCATGCGCGGACGCCTATGCCGCGTTGCTGGCGCGAGAAGGCGAGACCCGCGCGGTGATGATTGACCCTAACATCCGCGCGGGTTTCATCCAGGACGAAGCACGCTATCGTGCCCGGCAAGAGGCGATGGTTGCGCAAGCGGATATCATCAAGGTCTCGGATGAGGATCTGAACTGGATTGTCTCCGCCCCACTGTCCCTGCGCGAAAAGGTCGACGTGATGCTGGACAAGGGGCCGTCTCTGGTGATCCTGACCCGCGGCAGCGATGGCGCGACCGGATACCTGACCGACGGCAGCGAAGTCGCTGTGCCTGCTCAACGGGTCCAGATTGACGACACCGTTGGCGCAGGAGACACATTCAACGCCGGTGTCATGGCCAAGCTTTCAGAGCTCGGGATGCTAACGAAAGCCGCTTTGACCAACCTGTCTCCCGATGCAGCTAAGGCCGCGCTTGCCCATGGCGCAAAGGTCGCCGCCGTTACCGTATCCCGCCCCGGTGCAAACCCGCCCTGGGCAGAGGAAATCTGAGCGGGTAATGGGGAGGAAGACATTGACAGGCTCTTCGTTTGAAACGAACGAAATCATAACTCAACCGACTGTATCCTCCGAACTAAAACTGGTCACTATCACATAGATATGCGGCCCATTCTCAATGGCAGCTTCCTGCACTAAGCGTTAAGATATGCACAGCGCAGCTTATTGCGTTTCGGGCTCAAAGCCGCCATGCGGCGTTGCAACGTCACGGCCCTACACGTGGTCGGCGATCGACGAGGTTGCCGCCGGCGGCTGTTAGCCCGAGGCTGAGGTTGAAGCGTTAGGTAACGAGCCAGGACTGAAGGCTCACAATAAAACATCCGCCAACCGATCGGAACTCCGACTACCCCTCTGAAAGTTGGGAGATGTCCAAAGTTCCCCGCATGAGGCCGATCGCTGAAAACTCAGTCGGTTGGGTAACCTGATCCAATCCAGTCTGTGAACCCACCAGCAAAATAGGCGACATTGGTGTAGCCCCAGAAAGCGGCTTGAGCGCTTGCGTGGGCGGATCGGTAACACTGCTTGTCCGAACAATAAAAAACGACTGGATCATCCTTGGTGATCAAGTTTTGCAGGGCGGTTTCGTCGAACTGGGTTTTAAGTTCCAGATTAACCGAACCGGGAATGTGAGACAGATTGTACTGAACAGCCCTGCGGACATCGACGAATTTCACATTGTTCGCCAACATCTCAAGTGCTTCTTCGTGGCTGATTTTTCGCACGCCCCTGACTTCGAACTCCTGCGTGTCAACTTTGGAGACACGGTCTTGCCACTCCTCTGCAAACGTTGGAAGCCCGCCGAATAGCGCCGCTGCCAACGCCAAGAAAAAAAGTGTTCTCATGATAAAATCCTTCTGAACGGAGCAAACAAGACTGTGCCTAACTTGGGCCAGCTGAACCCAAGATTCTGTTTTCTGCTGCGCCTGTTTCTGATCCTCCGGGTTGCTAGGAATTCCAGTTTTGAGTGGTTTTCCAGAAAGGCTTCTGTACCAATGCAACAAGAACTGTAGTCCCGTGCGGTCAGAATTTTCTCCGATAAGAAGATCACTTCACCGATGTCTCGCCGGTCTTTGGTTTCGTCAGCTGAGCTATGTTGCATTGTAAATCTCCAAAAAATTGTCGTCCCATCCTCCAGAAAATCGGAGGTTCAATTTTAAACTTCCCAAGTTTCCGAGGGAATTTGGTAATATCGAGCATCAGTTTTCCAAATATTGGAAAGGTTATGGATCATTTTGATTGCATGAAGGTGTTTGTCGCTGTCGTCGAGGCTGGCGGATTTTCGGCGGCATCGCGAAAAACTGGTATTCCAGTTGCCACAATCAGCCGTAAAATGAACGAGTTGGAAGACGCTCTAGGTGCGCAGCTACTGATTAGAAGTACACGAAAAATTCAAACGACAGATAGCGGCGAGCGTTACTACGAAGAGATCCGTAACATTTTGGAGGACATCAAAGTAGCGGCCAGACGCGCGGCTGGAGAATACAAGTGCGTCTCGGGACAACTGACAATCACTGCGCCAACGCTTTTTGGACGGCTACACATATTGCCTATCGTGCGCGATTTCTTACGCCTGCATGCAGACATAAGAATCCGTTTGGTTCTGTCCAATTTGACACTGAGCATGCGCGATGATCCGGTAGATTTGGCATTTCGAATTGGACCGCGGAGGGACGAGCCAGAAAATTACTTTGAGTTGGGTTCAACAAGGCAACTTATTTGTGCCAGCTCCGATTTTCTCAAGTTGCACGGGTGTCCGCAAACACCTGACGACCTGCTCAATGTTCCATTTGTGCATTTTTCGAGAAACGCGATGTTGAGGCCGGTTCAGTTCCGGTCTCACGACGGGCGGCCCCTGGAACTGGACCTTTACCCGACACTGATAACGGACTCTGCCCAAACCGCAGTTGATGCAGCCATTGACGGCGTCGGGGCGACCCAAGTGTATGCCTATCAGGCAGAGGCTGCAGTTGCCGCAAGACAATTGAAAATTGTTTTGACGAAGTTTGAAGCCGCGCCTTTCGCGGTAACTCTTGTGGAAAAGAAAGGCGTCCGCCGGCCCATGAAACTGGCCACATTCATGGAGTTTTCGAAACCACGGCTTGAACAGGCCCTAGGGCTCGTTTCCGATATCTGCGCAAGATCCACTGGCTGGACAGCCAGTTAAAACTTCTCCGTTTGGCAATCTGACCTCGCTCTTGGAGTTCCTGCATGACGCTGACAAGTGGATATCCGGCGCGTATGCCGTTTATGCGGCGCTCGTTTTGGTTCAGTCGGTGTTGCCGGAGGATATGCTGGTTGAAGGCACGAGAGCGCCACACAACCGTATGCGCGCCACGCCGGATGTGTTGGTCGAGTCGATTTCACAAACCAGTTTTGACAAAGACTTCATCATTGATCTGTCGAAGATTATGGCCGGGATCGGCCCGATTATTGCGGGCGTAAAGGGCGTTGTTTATCTTGGACTTGCCATTCGATGTGGCATCCGGGTCTACCGGCTGACCTCTACGGCCGAAAAGATGGGCGACTACCCCGAATATACGTTCAAATCAATAGAGGGCGAGGCGCTCTTTGCGCGTCTAACGACGTATTATACGGATGAAAGCAAGTCACATTGCAAATCCGCCACCAAGGGATTTCTCGAGGCAACGGTGCGTCTTTTGGTGCCCACATCTGTGTTTTTGTCGCTGGGAT
Organism: uncultured Shimia sp.; assembly: GCF_913054185.1. Classification (GTDB taxonomy): domain Bacteria; phylum Pseudomonadota; class Alphaproteobacteria; order Rhodobacterales; family Rhodobacteraceae; genus Shimia. Next base: position 16,787 of record NZ_CAJXIV010000057.1, on the reverse strand, counting down.
TTGCCGCAGAATCTTTCCTAAGCGGTGTTCTTGCCCGCTATTGGGAAGCGCGTGACGTTGAATTGACCAATCATTTGCTGGAAATGGCAAAATGCGCGGACGACGCCAGCGCGTTTTACGAAATCATCCGAGGTGGGCACATTGTCATTCCGGCTTACGTGGCTAACAGCTATCAGGCAAAAGATCTCTCCAATGCGCGCCGTATTTATGCCGGCGAAGCCGAGAGAGCCAAAGAGTTACGTGAAGGCGCCGACTACCTGAAACGCCGTGCAAAAGATATTTATGACGACAGTCGCTATGAGGTGAAAGTCGTGGCCGCCAAATAGTCAGAAAGTACAAAGAGTTGTCCCTTTGAATTCGCTTTTCCAACAATCATGCGCAGCATAGTCTTCCCGCAACTTTGGAGGTTTTTATGTCGAACACTTATGATGTGATCGTGATCGGGGCTGGGATCGCGGGGGCTTTCGTTGCATCAGAACCAACCGGGCTATCATACAACGGGACGCTCCGCGGTGTTTAGCTTGACCTATGCTCCGGCGCCGATCCGTGCTCTGACACGCGCATCTGAAGACTTTCTCGCAACCCGTCCGCTGCATTTGGCACACATGCCCTTGTCACGCCTCGTGAAGTGATGATGCTGGCAAAACATGGCAAAGAAGCGGCGCTGGATGATCTTGTGGCTGAGGTGAGCGCCAAAGGTCCGGTGGAGCGGTTGGGCGCAGAGGAGACCTGTGCGCGCCATCCGCTTTTACGTTAGTCTTATCCGATCTGCGTGATGCTTGATATTGGCACGTCTGACTTTGATATGCATGCGCTGCATTAGGGGTAATTGCGCGAGTTTCGAGAATGTTGCGGCATGCTCAAGGCCCACGCCGAGGTCTCGGCGCTGGCGCGTATCGGTGATCCATGGCACGTCACGGCATGTAGCGACGCGCTTCAGGCCCCTATCGTTGTAAACGCCGCTGGCGCTTGGACCGATCAGGTGGGGCAGAGGCTGAAGCGTAACCCATTGGGCTGGTACCCAAACGGCGCACCGCGCTGATCGCCGCCGCCTCGCCGTCAGAAACTTCCCCAGCGTCGTACAAGCAGACGCCGATCCACACTGGTCGCCGGAGTGTCACACATTCGGGCGTGCCGGGTGATCTGCTCCTGAAAGACGGACTATTGGGTGCCTGTGATTGCGCTGTAGTGCCCCTAGCCCGAACTCGACCGGACCCTTCTGCGTGGATTGATGCTGACCCAGAACACGGCGGACCCGCCGTTCAGACCCCCGCATGTCGTTGCGAATGTGATCGATGCAGGCCAGATGTCGTGATGGCCGCAGTAGTTTCTCCGTACGGCCTCAGATAGGATCAGCTTGTTCAACGTCAGGTCTGACACAACTCGACGCAGCCGTACATTCTCCTTCTTAAGTCGTTTGAGTTCCTTCAGTTGATCGGCTCCCATGCCGCCATATTGCTTACGCCAGCGATAGAAGGTCTGCTTAATAATCTCACCTGACGGTTTGCATCCACGCGCGGCATTCCCTGTCCGCACAGCACTTCAACCTGCCGTAACTTCGTGACAATCTCTTCCGGCTTGTGACGTTTGACTCCCATCTTTGATCCTCCGTTTCCTAACTATAGGGCCGGACCACTTCAGTGGGGGGGGATCAATAGGGCAGATATCAAGTTTTGGCATCAAAGTCTGGAGTGTCGCCGCTCGACCGGAAGAATTGCTGCGCCACTCCTCCAAGGGCGGCCTTAGAGAAGCTGCGATGCGGCGCGAACCATGCTGACGAGTGTCTGGTATGGGGCGCGAGCCACAGATGGTGGCGATTGAACCAAGGTCCGAAAAGTCCCGCATTGCTGACCTCCGAGACCAAATTTCGCGGCGTCTCTGATCAATGACCGCTTCACATGCTATTGCAGCGGTCTCAGACGGTGCTCCCAGGTAAAACGGCGGACTGCTTCTCCGCCATCAAGATTTCACACATTTTGGCACGCGATCCCGTTTTGATACGGACACCTTGCGGTTTCGTTCGGCCAAATTGATTGGAACAATCCGCGCTTTGCGTTGTGGTTGCGTGGGCTTTGCGCTTTGATGGTGGCAAATGAGGGGGGGGGCTTTGATGCTGACTTTGGATCATTTGGCGGTTGCTGGCGAAACGCTAGAGGCGGCCGTGGCGCATGTGGAAGATGTGCTGGGTGTGAAAATGGGGCCGGGTGGGGACCATGCCCACTTTGGAACGCACAATCAGCTGCTGGGACTGGCAGACGGTGTTTATTTGGAGGCGATTGCCGCCAATCCTGCCGTTGAACGTCTGCCTTATCCGCGTTGGTTTGATTTAGATCGCTTGAAAGGCGCGCCGCGCCTTGGGAACTGGATTTGCCGCAGTGATGATTTGTGCACCGAGCTAGCGCGACTGGATGTGGACGCGGGCAAAGTTATCCACCTTGCGCGTGGAGATTTGCGTTGGCGGATGGCCGTGCCGGACAGCGGCATGCTGCCGTATGACAATTGTTTTCCGGCACTCATTCAATGGGACGTGGCGGTGACACCAGCTGAGATATTGACACCGTCGGGCGTGGCTTTGACACGGATTGAAGTGGCCCATCCAAAGGCGACCGATTTGGAGAAGAGTGTTGGGCTCACGGATCCGCGTGTGGTGTTTGTGACGGGGAATCCGGAATTGCAAGCGACGTTTGACACGCCTCACGGTGTGCGGGTGTTGCGGTGAGGCTGCGGGATGCGGCATCTGCGGATGCCGAGGCTATTGCGGATATTTGGAACCGTGAAATTCGGGACGGCGTCAGCACATTCAACACAGTTGAGAAAGAGCTTGGGGCGATAAAAGCCGCGATCGCGTCAGAAGTTGTGTTTAAGGTGGTTGAGGGAAATGGCGTTGTGCAAGGGTTTGCAACCTTTGGGCCGTTTCGGAGCGGTCCGGGCTATGTGCGCACAATGGAGCACACAATCTATCTGGCAGCGGCCGCCCGTGGCAAAGGCACAGGGCGGGCCTTGATGGCAGCCTTGGAGGGAGAAGCCAAAGCGCGCGGTGTACATGTTTTGGTGGCCGGAGTGGGCGGGGAGAACGTTGCTGGCATTGCATTCCATACACGTCTTGGGTTTGTCGAAGTCGGACGGATGTCCCAGGTTGGGCAAAAATTTGATCGCTGGATGGACTTGGTGTTGTTGCAAAAAATGCTGTGACGCAGCACTGGCCATTCTGCAAAGAAGCGCTAAGGTGGCGGCATGTCAATTTGGTCCCGCATATCGCAGGCGTTGTCTGCTCTGAGCCAAGGGGAGTCGCTCTCCTCTGTTTTTGATCATTTGCGCGCGCCGCCGGAGCGGTCTGTGGCGTTTACCATTGCGGTGATTGCGTTGGGCGCAAAGATGGCCAAGGCGGATGGCTTGGTGACGCGTGATGAGGTTATGGCCTTTCGGGACGTGTTTCAGATCGCACAAAAAGACGAGGCCAACGCCGCCAAGGTCTTTAATATGGCCCGGCAGGATGTGGCCGGTTTTGAAGAGTACGCCACACGGATTAAAGGCATGTTTGGGGCTGTGCATGGGCGACCAGATGACCTGATGGAAGGGTTGTTTCACATTGCTGTGGCGGATGGGGAGTATCACCCCAACGAAGATATTTTTCTGCAGCGAGTCGCCGAGATTCTTGGGGTTGAGGACATTGCGTTTAAAGCCATGCGAGCGCGGTTTGTGCCTGACGCAGAAGCGGATCCCTTTACGGTTTTGGGTGTGACGCCAGAGATGTCGATGGAAGACATTCGGCAGGTGTGGCGCAAACTGGTGCGCGAAACACACCCCGACGCCATGATCGCGCGCGGCGTTCCGGAAGAGGCGGTCAAGATTGCCGAGAAGCGCATGATTGATATCAACCGCGCCTGGGAACAGATCAACGAGGCGGCGTGATGCGGATTGCCACGTATAACGTGGAGTGGTTTTCCAGCCTGTTTGATGATCAAAACCAGTTGCTGAAAGATGACGGTTGGTCTGGTCGCCGCGGCGTGACGCGGGCGCAGCAGATTGAGGCCGTGGGGGCGGTTTTCGCAGCACTGGATGCGGATGCGGTGATGGTGATTGAAGCACCGGACCAGGGCAGTAAACGCGACACGGTGTTGGCGTTGGAGCGGTTTGCGGCGGCGTTTGAGTTGCGTGCCAACAAGGCTGTCTTGGGGTTTGCAAATACCACACAGCAGGAAATAGCGCTGTTGTATGATCCCACAGCGATGACGCCTGCACATGATCCGCGCGGGGAGGTCACGGGAAAACACGGAGCCACCGGTGCGCCGCGGTTTGATGGCACATTGCGGTTGGATTTGGACGTGGACGCCAAAGAGGATTTGGTGGTGTTTTCCAAGCCGCCTTTGGAATTGGATCTGACGACTACGGCGGGGCGGACGCTGCGGGTGATTGGTGCGCATCTGAAGTCAAAAGCGCCACATGGCGCGCGCAACCGTGATGAAGTGATGAAAATTTCCATCGCCAACCGGCGCAAACAATTGGCTCAGGCCATTTGGCTACGGCGGCGCATCGAGGAGGAATTGGCGGCAGGAGAAGATGTGATCCTGCTGGGGGATCTCAACGATGGTCCGGGGTTGGACGCGTTTGAAGACTTGTTTGGGCGGTCGTCGGTTGAAATTTTGCTCGGTAGCAACGGTGGTGCTCGGATGTACGATCCAAACGCGGAGACAGCCTTGCGCCATAAGCTGGCAGCGCAACCGACAACCGCACGGTTCCATATTGAGCGCGAAGGGCGTTATCTGAACGCATTGCTGGATTACATTATGGTGTCCGAGACATTGCGATCGGCGAACCCACGCTGGCGGATTTGGCATCCGTTTGAAGATCATACATGCTGGGAAATGCCACAATTGCGCGATGCGCTGTTGATGGCGTCTGACCATTTTCCAGTGGTTTTGGATATAGAAATTTGAGCTGAGTTTGGGAGGGTGCCCAATGAAAACCTTTAAAGCGTGCGTTGTGATCGCAGCACTTTGTGTGTCCGGAGTGCCGGCAGCCGCAGAAGACAACACCGCAGGTCGAAGCCTGATCGAGCAGGGTATGGAGCTGTTTCTCAAGGGGTTGCAGGATGAAATTGCACCAACCCTTGATGGGTTCTCTGCCTTGATGGAAGAGATTGGACCGGGTTTGCAGGGTTTCCTTGAGGAGATGGGGCCAAAGCTGGGCGCTGTGTTCTCCAAGGTGGAAGACTGGAGCAACTATCACGCGCCGGAAATGCTACCCAACGGCGATATCATCATGCGTAAGAAAACGCCGGAAGAGATCGGTGAGCCGAACGGAGATGAAAACTCTGAGGGCGTGGAGCTGTGAGGAAGTGTCCCCCAATGGGGGGGCGCTAGTCTTTGAGGCGCACGGTAGACGTGGCCCCAAGCGTGTTGGCCAACGCGTTGAAGCGGGCTTCGGCAACTTCACCATAAAGCGGGCCGGTGCTTGTTGGCAGTTTCAGGTGCAACTCTGCCTTTTTCGGATGGTATTTTAACGTGCCCATATTATCGCGGTCTTGTTGCCACAACATGGCACCAAAGCGCATGGCTTTGCCGATAACTTCGGCTTGGTGTTGTTCTTTGTCACTTAGAAGCTGGGCGAGGTCTTCAAAACGGGTGCCTTCGGATTTGTTGCGGTACCGATGCAGCAGGGATAAACCAAGGAACACTCGTTCCTCGTGCTTTAGGCCACCGAGATTGGCGCGAGTGGTGCTGTCAAATACGGTTTCAGCCCGGTAGTCAGGGTGCGCGCGCCAGCTCACGTCGTGCAGGTAACAGGCGGCCTTGATCAGGCGCAATTGCTCCGGCTTAGATGATTTGAAAATCGGGAATATGAATTTGTAGAGCGATTTGCCAAAGCCGGGAATGCGGGCGTCTTTCGCCTCCATAAAGCGACAGGCTTCGATCAACGGGTCGCGCTCGCGGATGCGCTCGGGCATTTGCTCATAGAGCACCCCTTCGCGGATGCCATAAGAGCTGATGGCGATGTCATGTGGTTTGAAGCGGCGCAACACACCTTTGAGGACTTCGATTGCAAGCGGGACCAGCGCCATGCGTGAGCTGGACACGCCGCAGCGGCCACGCAGTTCGTCTGGGTCGTTTTCCTGAATGTAGCGGGCGGTGTCGCGGATGGCTGTGGCTGTCATGCGGTATTCATGCAGCACTTTCAGAGGGTAACCACGACGTTCCATATCGATGCGGGCAATGGCGCGCCAGGAACCGCCAACAAGAAACAGGCGGTTTCGCTGATTGCCCATCCGTTGGTAGAGGTCATCCAAAGTGTCATTGATAAAGTCGCGACGACCTTTTTTACCGCCTTTCACATCGCGCAGTTTCAGCGGGCCAAGTGACGAGGTCACCCGTTTACCAACTTCTCCGTCGTTGATTTCTGCCAACTCCATAGACGCGCCGCCGATGTCGCAGATCAAGCCGTAAGCGCCAGGCCAGCCGGTGAGTACGCCTTGGGCAGACAGGCGGGCTTCTTCGGTGCCGTCGATCACGTGGATGTGCACGCCGGTCGTGGCCAGTACTTCGGCGCAGAAATCCGGGCCATCAGAGGCTTCACGCACGGCGGCAGTGGCCACGGCGGTGAGCCCGTTAAGGCGCATGGAATCCGCCAGACGGGCAAAGCGGGCAATTGCAGCCAGCGCCCGTTCACGTCCTTTGGGGTTGAGTTTGCCGGTGTCAGCGATGCCGGCGCCCAAGGCACACATGATTTTTTCGTTGTAAAAGTAGGCCGGGCTGCGCGCCGCGCCGTCAAAAACCACAAGGCGCACTGAGTTCGAGCCGACGTCGACCACGCCAACCCGCGATAGCGCGCGCGCCTCGAGGTCTTCAAAAATCGGGCGTTCAAACAGGCTGTGGTCCTGCTGCGGATCGTGGGGCATGGCGGTCGTCTTACGTCAAGTACAGTGTGGTTTGGTGGCGCAACATTGCGCCACCCTTGAAGTGGGGTCAATCATCCGTATGGGTCAATTGAGGCACATCTGATGCCCCCGCAGAGCCCCGTCCAGAGAGTGACGGGTTTTCCATGAAGAAGCGGTGGCAGTTGAAGGCAAATTCGCCTTCCGGAACCGGGGTGCGGTCAAAGCTGCCGTCTGGCTTCATCACCCAACTTTGGGCCACGTCAGCCATGTTGGCGGCCATGACCTGGGACATCATTTGGGCTTTTACTGTCGCGTTTTTGACTTCGACAAGGGTTTCGACGCGGCGGTTGAGGTTGCGGCCCATCCAATCTGCTGAGGACATGAAGACCCGCGCTTTTTTGGCGGGCAACTCATGGCCATTGGCAAAGCAGACAATACGAGAATGTTCCAGGAAACGGCCAACCACGGATTTAACGCGGATGTTGTCAGACAGACCTTCGATGCCGGGGCGCAGGCAGCAAATTCCCCGCACGATAAGAGAAATTTTCACGCCGTCTTGTGAGGCTGCATAAAGCGCGTCAATGACCTCCGCCTCAACCAATGAGTTCATTTTGGCCCAGATCGCCGCTGGTTTGTTTGCGCGGGCGTTTTCGGCTTCTTGCGCGATCAGTTCAAGTAATTTGGGTTTCAGGCTGATCGGCGAGATGGCGAGATTTTCCAAAGTGTCAGGTTCGACGTAACCGGAGAGGTAGTTGAACACCCGGTTGGCGTCGCGGCCCAAGGCGGCGTCACAGGTGAAAAGACTCACGTCGGTGTAAATCTTCGCGGTGATTGGGTGATAGTTGCCGGTGCCGTAGTGGGTATAGGTCACCAGCTTGTCGCCTTCGCGGCGCACCACGGTCGAAATTTTGGCGTGGGTTTTTAGATCCAGGAAGCCGTAAACCACATGGGCTCCCGCCCGTTCCAAGCGCCGCGATTGGCGGATGTTGGCGGCTTCGTCAAAGCGGGCTTTGAGCTCGACCAACGCAGTGACAGATTTGCCGTCTTCGGCGGCCTCGCAAAGTGCCTCAACAATTGGAGAGTCCTTTGAGGTGCGGTACAGCGTTTGTTTGATGGCCACAACATTGGGATCGCGCGCAGCCTGTTGCAAGAAGCGCACCACCATGTCGAAGGTCTCATACGGGTGGTGCAGCAGCATGTCTTTTTGCTGGATGGCGGCAAACATATTGCCATCAAAGTCCTGCACCCGTTCCGGCACCCTTGGGGTGAAAGACGGCCAAAGCAGGTCAGGGCGGTCATCAATCACCATTTCTTTGAGGTCCGCGAGGCCGATCATACCGTCGATATCGACCACTTCGTCGCCGGTGACTTCCAGTTCTTGCATGATGAGTTTTTTCAAGCCGGCAGGGGCGTCGGAGGTGATTTTTAGGCGCACAACTTCGCCGCGGCGGCGGCGCTTGAGGGCAACTTCAAATTCGCGCACGAGGTCTTCGGCTTCATCTTCAACTTCGAGGTCGCTGTCACGCAAAACGCGAAATGCACAGTGTCCTTTGGTCTTGTAGCCGGGAAAAACGCTGTCCAGATGCAGGATCAGAAGTTCCTCAAGCGGCAAGGCGCGGATGGTGCCTTCTGGCGACGGCAAAAAAACAAAACGGTCGATCTGATTTGGAATTGGCAGCAAAGCCTTGAGGCTGCGTTTGTTTTTCTTGCGTTCAAGCTGCAAGGCCAGCGTAAAGCCGGTGTTAGGAATGAAGGGGAAAGGGTGCGCCGGGTCGATGGCCAATGGCGACAACATCGGGAACACGCGGTTCATGAAGACATCCGCGAGGAACGTGAGATCGTCGTCGGTGAGCGCGTCCCGTTGCAGGATGTTGATATTTTGCGCTTCCAACTCGCCGCGCAGACTGTTGAACATGCGCTGTTGCTCTTGCAGTAGGTTGCGGGCGTCCGCGTTGATCAGCACCAATTGTTCGGCTGGGGATAGGCCGTCCTGTGCTGGGTTGTTGTGGCCTTCACGCACAAGCTCGCGCAGGCCAGCCACGCGAACGGTATAAAACTCGTCCAAGTTGGTTGCGGAGATCGACAGAAAGCGCAGGCGCTCCAACAGCGGCACACGTGGGTTTTCGCTTTCCTCCAAGACACGCCAATTGAAGCTGAGCCAACTCAGTTCGCGGTTGAAGAAACGATTTGGGCCGGTGCGGTCCAGATCAGGCAATGCCACAGGTACGGGAAAATCAGATTTTAAAAAGTCAGCTTGGGTCATGTCACTCTCATGCCATTGGCAGGTAACGAAAAGATGACTTTATGCGGGAAAGTGAGTAGGGTCCAGAGAGGTGCGTCGGGCAGCGTGTCGCGGGAAGAGTGGATGTCACTCCTGCTCCAGAACCCGTTTCGCCAAAGCCTTGGTGATAGGGCGCTTCTCGCTCAAGCTCAACTGGTCCAACGCCTCCACCACATGGGCAACATTGGCAAAGCTGCGGTCCATGTGTTTGGCGATGTAACCCAACACATCCGGAGTGGGCATCAGCTGGCGGTCGCCAAATTGTTTGGCCATCACCGCCATAAGCAACATGTCGTCCGGTTGGTCCAAGGTGGCGACCGTGGTGCCTTGCATTCGGCTGAGCAAATCCGGCAAGGTCAGGCCCCATTGCAAAGGCGCGCCGTTGCCGGTGAGCAGGAGGGTGTTGCCTTCTGCTAGCGTCAAGTTGTGCAAATGGAAGAGCGCGGTCTGCGCGTCAGGGAGGTCTGCGATCAGGTGCACGTCCTCAACTGCGACTGGAGTCTTGGCCAAAGCGGGCACAGCGTGTTTTGTGAGGCTGGAAGCGGTCACTATCTGCGCGTCGGACAAGGCGGCCCAAACATGGGTCAGGTGGGTTTTGCCCGCGCCAGCGGGTCCGGAGACCACCAGTTTTCCGCCTGCCCAATTCGGCCACAGATCGACCAGGCCAAGCGCCATGGCGTTGGCGGGGCTGACAAAAAAATCATCGCGCCCGAGGGCTGCCCGAACCGGCAGATCGAAGTTTAGCTGTTCAGCCATTTGGATTCAGTCGGCGTCCTGTGCGCTTGCTTGATCAATCTCGCTGCGCCCTTTGTAAAGCGTGGAGGACATGTATTGGCCGGTGACAAAACGTGCAAGCACTCCGATGGAGGCCGCCACGGGTACGGCCACCAACATGCCAACAAATCCAAAGAGAGCGCCAAAGACAGACAGTGCCAAAAGCAGCCATACAGGGTGCAGACCAACAGATTTTCCGACTAGTTTTGGGGTGAGGACGTTGCCTTCGATCATTTGGCCGATGGCAAAAATCGCCGCGACGAGGCCGACTTGCAGCCAATCGCCCCAAAACTGAAACAGCGCCAGACCAATGGCCAAAGCGCCACCGATGAGTGCACCAAGGTAGGGGATGAAGGTTACAAGGCCAGCGATGAACCCCACAACCAGGCCAAAATTGAGGCCGACAATCATAAGCGAGACGGCGTAGTAGGTGCCAAGGATCAGACAAACGGTGCCCATGCCGCGCACAAAGGAGGCTAGGGTTTTGTCAATGTCGGCGGCCAGGCGGCGGATGGTGGGCGCGTGATCTCGGGGCAAAAGTGAATCAACTTCGGCGACCATGCGATCCCAATCGAGCAACAAATAAAAGGCCACAACCGGCACGATTACCAGCAAGATGACCACATTAAGAAGCGAGGCTGCCGAGCTGAGCGCGGTTTGTAGAAAGTCCCCGCCGCGTTCTTGCAGGAATTCCCCCACTTTCAGCAGGGATTGGTTCATCATGGAGTCTGCTTGCAACAGGCTGGGGAAGCGGTCTGCCACAAAGGCGCGCAGTTGCGTGAAAACTTCGGGTAAAGTTTTCACTAGCTCTTCGGTTTGCTGGATCAAAGTTGGCACAACTGCCAAGATACCGATCACAAAAGTGAACACGCCAAGCAAAGTGATGACTGTGGTGGACGCAGCGCGAGACAGGCCTCGCGCTTCAAGCCGATCGGCAAGCGGATCCAGAAAATAGGCGATCGCACCGCCCAGAACAAACGGCAGCAAAACATCCCCGAGCGCCCAAAGCACCACGGAGAAAACCACTACAAATATTCCCCAGAACTGAAACTGTTTGTGGGCGGGAAGGGCCATTGGCACTGAACTCCGGTCTGTCGCGTTGCGCACAGTGATTGCGCAAGCGGGCAGGGGTTGCAAGCCTTTGCAGTTGAAGGTGAGTTAGCGTGTGACTAATGCGCAGAGATCCGCCCGCCGGATTGGCTTGGCCAAACAATGGTCAAAACCGGCGTCCAGATAGCTGGCGATGTGTTCAGGGAAAACATTGGCTGTGACCGCGACCATTTTGGGCAAGGTCGCTGTGACGCCTTTGGATTCCGTCGCGCGCAGAGTGCGGGCAATTTGATCGCCGGTCATGTCGGGCATGCGAATGTCGATGAACAGCGTATCAAATCTGTCTGTTAGCGCGTGTTGCAGAGCCGTTTCGCCATTGTGGGCACAGACAACTTCAGCCCCCATTCCTTCCAGCATGCGTGAGAGCACCAGGCGGTTTACAGGGCTGTCGTCTGCCACAAGCGCGCGTTTGCCGGCAAAGGCATTGGCCATTTTTGCAGAGTTCAAGCTTTTTGTGTCCACTTCAGTTGCGACAGGCATGGGCACACAGGTGAAAAAGGTGGTGCCTTCACCCGGTGCGCTATTCACTGACACATCGCCTTCCATGAGATCGACCAACCGTTTCACAATGGGCAGGCCCAGACCTGTGCCGCCTTTGCGACGCGCAACAGAGGTGTCAGCTTGTGAATAGGCGGAGAAGGCGTGCGCAATCTGCCGGGCATCCATCCCGCAGCCGGAGTCTTTGACTGTGGCGTATATCGTGTCTGGTGTGGCTTCAAGGATGACGTGAATGGTGCCTGTGTCGGTGAATTTCACCGCATTGCTGAGCAGGTTGCCAAGCACCTGCCGCAAACGGAATTCATCCCCAAGGCGTGGCGCACCATTTTCGGTATCGCTGGCTTCTACCACCAATTTGACGCCTTTGCATTCTGCGGAGGCGCGGTGCAGAGCGATCACATCAACCACCGCGACGCGGAGGTCAAAAGGGCGGTTTTCCAGATCAAGTTTGCCGGCGTCAATCTTGCTGAGATCCAGCGAATCGTTAAGCGTGCGCAGCAAACCTTGGGTAGAACTGTCCATAGTTCGCAGCAATTCCGGAACCACGGTGCCTTGATCACTTTTGTCCAACTCAACGGACAGCAGGTCCACAGAGCCAATAATGCCATTGAGCGGGGTGCGAATTTCATGGGCCATATGTGCCAGAAAATCTTCGCGAGCTTGGGCCGCATCTTCTGCTTCGGTTTTGGCAATTTCAGCGGCGCGCAAAGCGGCTTTCAAGGCAATTTGCTCGTTTACACATAAGGCCAGCTGATGCAGTTTTTGCTGCTCGTCTTCGGTCCAATTACGAGGGGCATCGTCACTAGCGCAAAGGGCGCCAATACATGTGCCATCTGGCAAAGAGATTGGCATGCCAAGGTAGGCAACCACTTTCAGCGTATCAATTGCGCTGTTATATTTGAGCACAGGATGCATGCGGGCATCGGGCACGATCAGTGGGCTGTTGTTGGCGCGTACATGTTGGCAAAAAGAATGGCACAGCGGTGTTTGGCGCGCCTCTGCCCACTGTGCAGCCAAGCCGATCTGGCTCTTGAAATACTGGCGGTCCAAGGCAGGTTGCACGATGGAAACCAACGCGACTGGCACGTTGAGAACGGCGCGGGTGAGCGACGTTAAATTGTCAAAGGCCGCATCAATCTCTGCGTCGACAAGACCGAGGTCTGCCAGAAGCCTGTCATTTGCGGGTTTGGGATCAATTCTTGATGCCACCGATGTGTTCATTATCTGGCTCACTTGTTAACAAATCGAAAGAGCGCTCGCGCTGTTCAGTTTCTGTTAGCAGTGAGGTCTCAGACTGCCTGTCGACCAAAACGCAAACTGCAAAAACACAAACGAACGCCGCGAAGCGCTCCTTCAATTTTTGATCAAACAGGAAAAAAGTTAATGGCGACCTAACATAACCGGAGCAAATGTAACCTTTTTTACTATTCTGGTAATGGTTGTAAATTTGCGTCAACGATCCCATTGGCCGTGAAGAGGGGCAGGGTGGATGGCTTGCCTCGCCAGCCTGATTGGGCTAGCCCAAGGCAAATGATTTGAGATGGCCAATCCTTTAGCGATTGGCCCAAGCCGAGAGAGTGAGTGCCAATGCGCCTGTCCCGCTATTTTCTACCTGTGTTGAAGGAAACCCCTTCTGAGGCACAGATCGTCAGCCACCGATTGATGCTGCGTGCTGGCATGATCAAACAGTCTGCAGCGGGAATTTATTCCTGGTTGCCGCTCGGCTTCAAAGTGCTGCGCAAGATTGAGAATATTGTGCACGAAGAGCAAATGCGTGCGGGCCATATCCCGATGCAGATGCCGACATTGCAATCCGCGGACTTGTGGAAAGAAAGCGGGCGTTATGATGCTTATGGCGAAGAGATGCTACGCATCACAGATCGTCACGGCCGTGACATGTTGTACACTCCAACAGCCGAAGAGCTGATCACTGATATCTTCCGCAGCAATGTGAGCTCTTACAAAGACTTGCCGCTGACCATGTACCAAATTCAGTGGAAGTTTCGCGATGAGATCCGCCCACGCTTTGGCGTAATGCGCGGGCGTGAATTCTACATGAAAGACGGCTACAACTTTGATCTCAGCAAAGAGGATGCGTTGCACGCCTACAACCGTCACTTGGTGAGCTACCTGCGCACCTACGAGCGGATGGGCCTTCAGGCGATCCCAATGCGCGCGGACGGCGGGCCAATTGGGGGGGACTACACCCATGAATTCCTCGTTCTGGCGGAAACTGGTGAGAGTGAAGTATTCTACGATTCCGCTGTGACCGACCTGTCTTTTGGGGATCGCGAGATCGACTATGACAGCGTGGAGCAGTGCAAGGGGGTGCTGGAAGAGTTCACCACCAAATACGCCCGTACCGATGAGACCCATGATGAGGCGCTGTTTGGCGAGGTTCCAGAAGAGCGTCGCCGCACCGCGCGAGGCATCGAAGTGGGGCAGATCTTCTACTTTGGCACCAAGTACTCTGACGCGCTGGGCGCGCAGGTGCAGACCGCCGAAGGTGAAAAAGTTTCGGTGCACATGGGCAGCCACGGCATTGGCGTGAGCCGTTTGCTGGGAGCGATCATTGAGGCCAGCCACGATGACAACGGCATCATCTGGCCGGAAGGGGTGACGCCTTTCCACGCTGGTATTGTGAACCTGAAGCAAGGTGACGCGGAAGCTGACGCCGCGTGTGAGGCGCTTGAAAAGGCGATGGAAGCTGCCGGTCTTGAGCCGCTGTACGATGATCGCAAGGAACGTGCCGGTGGCAAATTTGCGACCATGGACCTGATCGGTCTGCCTTGGCGCATCACCGTTGGCCCGCGTGGCTTGAAAAATGGCGTTGTAGAGCTGACCTCGCGCCGGACTGGGGAAAGCGAAGAGATGGCACCGGAAGCGGCGGTGGTCAAGCTGATCGAGATCTATGCGGATCACCGTGTGACGGGTCTCTGATCTGGTCTTTAGGACACGACAGAATTTGGAAGGCCCTCGCGATTTGCGAGGGCCTTTTTTATTTATGTGGCGGGGACTTGTGCCGGTTCCCGAACGGGAAGGGATTGCAAAACCGCGAAGGTCAATTCGATGAGGATAAAGCCCCAGATCAGAGGGCTTGCGCCGTTCAAGACGGCGTTGAGCATCCAAGCAGAGAACAGCCAGCGACCTACTGCGTCGTATCGGGCCAGCTTGGGATCATTTAGGTGAAGGCGTACAACCGACCAGATGATCACGACGCTGCCAAAGAAGTTGGCGAAGAGCACGGCGTAGGCATTTAGTTCCGGGAGGGGCGGCAGGCCGGTGACTGCGTGGGCGCCGTTCATGCCGCTCCACATGAGGCCAAGCGTCAGCGGTGTCATGTAGGGCCAGGTGATCAGCAGGTCATACCAGGCGGAGATGCGGTATAGGCGGTGAAAAGCGGTGGGTGACATGGTGCATCCTTTGTCAGTTGCGTTAGATGCGGGGAGGTGTAAACCTTGGAGTTAAGTCCAGGGTCAAGGGGGAAGTGATGCGAATTGGAAAATTGGCGGAAGCTAGTGATGTGAGTCGAGACACCTTGCGATACTACGAAAAACAAGGGCTTATCCGCGCGGATCGCTGGCCCAATGGCTATCGCGATTACCCAGAAGGCATGGTGGATATGGTGCGACTGATCCGGCAGGGGCAGGCGCTGGGGTTCTCGCTCAAAGAAATTGGCGCGTTGGTTAAGGGGCTTGGCGGTGGGCTGTCTCAGGGAGAGGTGGAGACCTTGTTGCGTGGCAAGCTGGCGGAGATTGATGCGCGGATGCAAGAGCTTAGCAACCTGCGGGCAGTGGTTGCGCGGCGGCTGGCAGAGGCGTGCCCGTTGGGATTGGATGCGCCGGGATCGCTTGACCCAACGCGGGTGGCCTCATAGGGTCGCGCCAACCAAGAACCGGAGCAGTTATGGCAGGTCGCACAGCCCCTTTTTCCCGTTTTGAATGGATGATCGCCTGGCGGTATTTGCGTGCGCGCAAAGCCGAAGGTGGGGTCAGCACGATGACCTGGATCAGCCTGATTGGCATCACCTTAGCGGTGTTTGCTTTGATCGCCACCTTGGCCGTGCGGGCGGGGTTTCGCTCCGAGTTTGTCGGCACCATCCTGGGCGCCAATGCCCATGTAAGTGTTTATCAAAGCGGCGAAATTTCCGATACCGGTGTGATTGACCGCACCATCAAAGACTTTGATGCGATGGCCGCAAAGTTGAAAGACGTGCCCGGTGTGACGCGGGCGGCGCCTTTGGTGAAAGGGCAGGTGATGGGCAACCTGCGCAGCCGCAACGCGGGCGTGGAAGTCTTTGGCATGCGGGCGAAAGATTTGGCAGAGTTGCCACGGATTGCCGACCCCACCACCAGCGATGGCGACATCGCGCGTTATAGCGAAGGTATCGCGATTGGCTCCGGTGTGGCGCGAGAGCTGGGCGCACGGGTGGGGGATCGCATAAAATTGATTTCCCCCAATGGGGTGAAAACCGCCTTTGGCACTTCGCCACGGATCAGCAGCTATGAGGTGGTCTACATCTTCTCAGCTGGTCGCTATGACATTGATCGTACACGCGTTTATCTGCCGTTTACAGAGGCGCAGTTGTTCTTTGATCGTGATGGCGTGGCCGACGAGATTGAAGTGATGGTGGCGGAGCCTGAGAAGGTCGAGGCGCTTGCGGTGCCGTTGATGATGGCCGCTGGTGATCGGGCATTAGTCTGGACCTGGAAGCAGGCGTCTGGCGGCTTTCTGAATGCGTTGGAAGTGGAGGACAATGTGATGTTTGTGATCCTCTCCATTCTGGTGTTGATCGCCACAATGAACATCGTGAGTGGCTTGATTATGTTGGTTAAAAACAAAGGCCGCGACATCGGTATTCTCCGCACCATGGGGCTGACGGAAGGTTCCGTTTTGCGAGTGTTCTTCATTTGCGGGGCGTTCACGGGTGTCTTGGGAACAGTTCTCGGCGTACTGTTGGGATGCCTGTTTGCGCTCTACATCGATCCGATTTTCTCCTTTGTAAACGTGCTGTTAGGGGGGGAGGCTTGGGATCCGTCGATCCGTGGTATTTATCGTCTACCTGCTAAGCTGGAAGTGGGAGATGTGGTCAGTGCGATGAGCCTGTCGCTTGGTTTGGCCTTTGTGGTGACGATCTTTCCGGCGCGTCGGGCGGCGCGTATGAACCCAGTGGAGGCG
Organism: uncultured Shimia sp.; assembly: GCF_913054185.1. Classification (GTDB taxonomy): domain Bacteria; phylum Pseudomonadota; class Alphaproteobacteria; order Rhodobacterales; family Rhodobacteraceae; genus Shimia. The sequence continues at coordinate 72 of NZ_CAJXIV010000057.1, read as the reverse complement.
CTGCGCTATGAATGATGTTGTGCTGACGCTAGATGGCGTAGAGAAGTTTTATAACAAAGGCTTGGCCAATGA
>NZ_CAJXIV010000056.1 GCF_913054185.1 uncultured Shimia sp. | reverse complement strand
TGGCAGCCCACGGAAATAGCGCAAGATCGGATTAACAGCATTTCCGCTTACCTGACCGAGGCGGCCCTGCCCAACATCCAGACACCCATTCTTCTCGACGCAACCACCCCCGGTTGGGGCATCCGAACCGGACCGGTTGAACTGATCTTGCTCAGCAATCTGCTGCATCTGATCAGCCAAACAGAAGCTGAAGTACTGCTTTCGGAGGCCGCACATGCATTGGCACCCGGAGGATGCCTGGCAATCTATGGCCCATTCTCACGCGATGGGGATTTGGTTAGCGACGGCGACATTGAATTTGATGCCAGCCTACGTGCGCAAGATCCTGAACTCGGATATAAATCCGACAGCGCCATTCGAGATTTTGGAGCATCCTGCGGCCTAATACCAACTGAAACTGTTGAGATGCCAGCCAACAATCTGCTCCTGACCTGGCGGGCGCCCACTTAACAACGCCACGTCACATCCCTTTTTTCTGCGCCACCTGATCGAAATCAAATTCACATTCCCTCAATGGAATATGATCCGCGTGAAAATAGGAGATCCCCATGAGCTGGACTGACAAAATTTCTGAAACCCGCACGCAACTGCGCGGCCTGAACAAAGCCATCCCCGACACCGCCCGCGCCTTTGGTGGATTGAGTAAATCCGTAAAAGAAGGCGGCGTGTTAGACATCAAAACCAAAGAGTTTGTCGCGCTTGGCATGGCTGTCGTGAGCCGCTGTGAACCTTGCATTTCCCTGCACTGCGACGCGTTGGTACGCGCAGGCGCCACCAAAGAAGAAGTGGCTGATGTGCTGGCCATGGCCATTCAAATGGGCGGTGGCCCAGCGATGATGTATGCGGCAAAAGCACAGGAGTGTTTTGAAGAGCTTTCTGCGGGCTGACACTCTCCCTTATGCCACTTATGGTTGGGTTCAATTGATCCGCAACACATTGGACCCACCATGCGACGCACCCTTGCTTTGGCCTCCCTTCTGGCCTGCACTTCTGCCTTCACCGCGCAGGCCTCTGACATCTCCAGCTGGAGCTTTGGCTCGGGCGGCACAATTGCGTGGACTGACGTGGAAGAGCTGCGCATCAGTATTTTTGAAACTTTTGACACAGACGGCGACGGAGAACTCAACACCGAGGAGTACACCGCCTTCGACAAAGCGCGCACAGAGGCCGCAGGCAAAGACGCCTCGTCCCTACTGCTGCGTGCAGTCTCGGGATTGGGTCGAGAGAACACCGATCTGAACCTCGACGGCTCGGTCACTCGTTCGGAAATGGAAACCGCCCTGCGCACATGGTTTGAGCGGGTCGACACCAACAAAGATGGCGTGATCACCAAAGGCGAATACTAAACGCAAAACGCCCCGCACATTGGCGGGGCGTTTTCTTTTGATCTGAGAGACTTACCCATTTTGGCGGATGGTCTCGTTTTTTGGATCATACGGGCTGTCACAGGTCACCGTCGCATCCCACAACTGGTCCAGCATTTTCACTTTGAGCTTAGTGCCTTCCACGGCCAGCTCCGGCTTCACGTAGCCCATACCAATGCTCTTCTCAAACGCCACCGAGTATCCACCGGATGTCAAACGCCCGACGCGTTCACCTTCCGGCGTATAAAGCACTTCGCGACCCCATGGGTCCGCATCTTCCGGCCCGTCGATCAGCAAGGTGCAGCACTTCACCCGCACGCCCAGCGCTTCCATTTCAGCCTTGCCGTGGAACTCTTTGGACAGGTCGATAAAGCGCGGCAGGTCTGCCTCGGCTGGTGTCGCATCGCGGCCCAACTCGGTGCCAAATGCGCGGTAGCTTTTCTCCTGACGCAGCCAGTTCTGTGCGCGTGCGCCCACCAGCTTCATGTCAAACTCCGCACCTGCCTCAGTCAGCAGATCCCACAGGTAGTTCTGCATCTCGATCGGATGATGCAGCTCCCAACCAAGCTCGCCAGTATAGGCCACACGAATCGCATTCACCGGGCACATGCCGAGCTCGATCTGACGGGCCGACAGCCATGGGAATCGCTTGTTGGACAGCGCAGTCTCAGGTTCGGCATCGCTGATGACCTTCTTCAGCACATCCCGCGATTTTGGTCCGGCAATCGCAAACACGCCCCACTGAGTGGTCACGTCTTGGATTTCGATGTAGCCAAATTCCGCCATCTTGTCCTCGGCCGCCTTGCGCAGGAAATCCGCGTCATATTCGGTCCAAGCCCCTGCCGAGACGAGGTAATAGTTGTCCTCGCCATTGCGCACGATGGTGTATTCGGTGCGTGTGGTGCCCGCCGCTGTCAGCGCATAGGTCAGGTTGATGCGGCCGACTTTGGGCAGCTTGTTACAGGTGAACCAGTCGAGGAACTGGGTTGCGCCGGGGCCTTTGACCACATGTTTGGTAAAGGCGGTTGCGTCGATCAGGCCGACATTTTCGCGGATCGCCTTGGCCTCATCGACAGCATGTTGCCACCAACCACCGCGGCGGAAGCTGCGCGCTTCCTCGTCAAAGTTGGATGGCGCATCGAGCGGACCGTAATAGTTTGGGCGTTCCCATCCGTTGACCCAGCCAAACTGCGCACCTTTGGCTTTCTGACGGTCAAACGCTGGTGACGTGCGCAATGGGCGCGCCGCTGGGCGCTCCTCATCTGGGTGGTGCAGGATGTAGACGTGCTCATAGCACTCTTCGTTTTTGCGCGCGGCAAATTCAGTGGTCATCCAGTTGCTGCTATAACGTTTGGGATCAAGGCTCGCCATGTCGATCTCGGCTTCACCATCCACCATCATTTGCGCCAAGTAGTAACCGGTGCCCCCCGCGGCGGTGATGCCAAACGAGAAGCCCTCCGCCAGCCACATGTTGCGCAGTCCTGGCGCTGGACCTACCAGCGGGTTGCCATCCGGCGTGTAACAAATTGGCCCGTTGAAATCGTCTTTCAGGCCAGACTCAGCACAGGACGGCACCCGCTCTGTCATCGCCATATACTGTTCCGCAATCCGGTCCAGATCGAGCGGGAACAGATCGGCGCGGAAGCTGTCTGGCACCCCGTGCTCAAACCGCGCTGGGGCCCCGTGCTCATAAATGCCCAAAATCCAGCCACCACGCTCCTCACGTGCATAAGATTCAGAATCCGCATCGCGCACCACAGGATGCTCAGGATTGCCGGCTTCCCGCCATTTCACCAGCTCCGGGTCTTGATCCATCACAATGAAGGTGTGCTCGACAGGGATCGCAGGCATTTTGATACCCAGCATCTTCGCCGTGCGCTGCGCGTGGTTGCCAGACGCGGTCACCACATGCTCTGCGGTGATCACAACCTTCTCGTCGCTCTCAACCAGGTTGCCGCCTTTTTCCACCATCTTGGTGCAGCTGACTTCCCAGTGGGTGCCGGTCCAGTGGAACGAATCCGCCTGCATCTTGCGCACAATTTCCACGCCCCGTTGACGTGCACCTTTGGCCATCGCCATGGTCACATCCGCCGGGTTAATATAGCCGTCCTCAGTGTGATAAATCGCGCCTTTTAGGTCGTCGGTACGAATGAGTGGCCAACGGCTTTTGATCTCATCCGGGGTCAACCACTCATAGGCCACGCCGCAGGTTTCCGCCGTCGACGCGTAAAGCATAAACTCATCCATGCGCTCCTGCGTCTGCGCCATGCGCAGGTTGCCAACCACAGCAAACCCGGCATTCAAGCCGGTCTCTTCTTCCAGCTGTTTGTAGAAATCTACGGAGTACTGGTGAATGTGGGTGGTCGCATATGACATGTTGAACAGCGGCAAGAGCCCCGCCGCGTGCCAGGTTGAGCCAGATGTCAGCTCATCGCGCTCAATCAGCATCACATCATCCCAGCCCGCTTTGGCAAGGTGATAGGCAATCGAGGTGCCAACGGCACCGCCGCCAACAACAAGGGCTTTTACGTTGGTTTTCATGAGACAGGCGACTCCCCTGAGCATAGGTCTTTTGCGCAAACTGTACTGGATTGGCGATTTTACGCACGGTCCAGCCGACGTTTGATTGCACAATTGCGACGCGACGTAGGCGCAAAAAGCCTTGCTGCATCGCAGCGGGGGCATTACACCCCACAACCACCTTGAAGGGAGACAGGCAAGAATGCGTATTTGCCGCTCGATTTCAGACTGCCGCGCCGCAGTCAAAGAGCTTCGCGCCACCGACAAAACCGTCGCGATGGTGCCCACCATGGGCTTTCTACACGCGGGTCACATGTCGCTTGTGGACACCGCCAAAGCAGAAGCCGACCATGTGGTTGTGTCGATTTTTGTGAACCCGACCCAGTTTGGCGAAAGTGCCGATCTGGATGCCTATCCACGCAACGAAGAACGCGATTTGGACATGTTACGCGAAGCGGGCGTGGCCGTGGTCTTTTTACCTGATGTGACAACTATGTATCCGATGGGCGACGAAACCATTGTGGAAACCACCCGCCTTGCCAATATGCTGCATGGTAAAGTCCGCCCGGGCCATTTCCGAGGCGTAACCACCGTGGTTGCCCGGCTTTTCAACATCGTTCAACCCGACGTCGCAGTGTTTGGCGAAAAGGACTATCAGCAGCTTCAGGTCATCAGGCGCATGGTTGCAGATCTGCACATGCCTGTGACCATCATCGGAGCGCCAACTGTGCGCGAGGCGGATGGTCTGGCCATGTCATCTCGCAACGTACGGCTTTCCTCAGAGGATCGCCAAGCCGCGCTTGTGCTCTCGAAAGCCCTTGCCGCTGCTGAAATGTCTACCGCCGGTGCAACAGTCGCTGACCTGCACACAGTCATTGCCGACACCATCGCCACTGAGCCACGCGCCACTCTCACCGGACTGGACATCGTCGCAGCAGAAACGCTCAATGTCATTGAGGGGGCACTCACCGGCCCCACCGCCATCATGATCTCCGTTGCCTTTGGCGACATTCTTCTGATTGACCAAAGGGTTGTCACACCATGAGCACACAGACCCCCATCCGCCGCACCACCGTGCCACAGATTGCCAACCGCAAAGGTGGAGAGCCGATCGTCAGCCTCACCAGCTACCACGCGCACACCGCTGCGATTGTCGACAAATACGCCGACTTCATTCTGGTGGGCGACAGCCTCGGCATGGTCATGCACGGCATGGAAAGCACCGTGGGTGTGTCACTGGATCTGATGATCATGCATGGCAAAGCTGTTGTGCGCGGCACCCAAAAGGCGTTGGTCGTGGTCGACATGCCGTTTGGCACCTACGAAGAAAGCCCTGCTGTGGCCTTCCGCAACGCCGCCAAGATCATGAAAGAAACCGGCTGCGGCGCGGTGAAGCTAGAGGGTGGCAAGCGTATGGCGGAAACCATCCGGTTCCTGACCGAGCGCGGCATTCCGGTGATGGCCCACATCGGCCTGACTCCGCAATCGAGCCACGTCATGGGCGGCTTCAAAACCCAGGGCCGAGACGAGGACACTTGGGCGATCCATGAAGAAGATGCGCAAGCGGTGTCAGAAGCCGGGGCCTTTGCCATTGTGCTCGAAGGCATGGTGGAGCCACTCGCCGCCAAGATCACCAAACAGGTGCCCATTCCCACCATTGGCATTGGCGCATCGGCGGAATGTGACGGTCAAATCCTCGTGCTTGAGGACATGCTGGGTCTGAACGAATGGACACCCAAGTTTGTAAAAGTTTACGGCGACCTCGGGCCCGCCATCGAACGCGCGGTGAGCCAATACGCCGACGATGTCAAAGACCGCAGCTTCCCAAGCGAAGACGAAGTCTACCGCTAAAGACAACAAAGCCCCGGTCCTGCACCGGGGCTTTGCATTTCATCTCTGAACAATGCGGGCTTAAAAAATCTTCCCGGGGTTCATAATCCCATCCGGGTCAATCGCCGTTTTGATCGCGGCCATCACGTCCACCGCACCGCCCAGCTCTTTGCGCAGATAAGGCTTTTTGCCCTGCCCAATCCCATGTTCACCGGTACAGGTGCCGCCCATCTCAATTGCCACATCGTTGAGCCAGCTGACATAGCCCTGCGCTGCGGCCACTTCGTCAGGATTGTCCATATCCACCAGCGGCAGCATGTGGAAATTACCGTCGCCCACGTGGCCCACCACAGTGGAGATCAGCCCCAACGCATCCGCCTTGTCTTTGGCCAAAGTCACACATTCCGCCAGCCGCGAGATGGGCACGCACACATCAGTGGAAATGCCCTTCGCCCCCGGGCGCAACGCCAGCGCTGCCCAATACATGTCATGGCGCGCCTGCCACAACTTATTGCGGTCTTCCGCCTTCTGCGTCCATTCAAACCCGGTGCCGCCGACCTCTTCGGCGATGTGACCAAACATCTCGGCCTGCTCCGCCACCCCGGTTTCCGAGCCGTGGAACTCCAACAGCAGCAAATGCTGCTCTGGCAGGTCCAATTTTGAGTAATCATTCGCCGCCTTCACAGCCAAAGAGTCCAGCAGTTCAATCCGCGCCACCGGAATGCCATACTGAATGGTCATCATCACCGCCTGACAGGCCGCATCGATGGTTTCAAACGAACAGCGAGCTGAGGACATCGCCTCCGGAATGCCCTGCAGCTTCAGCGTGATCTCGGTGATGATGCCCAGCGTGCCTTCTGATCCAATCATCAGACGGGTCAGATCATAGCCCGCGCTGGATTTCTTGGCGCGACTCGCGGTGCGGATCACCTCACCAGACGGCACCACCACCTCAAGGCTCAGGATGTTGTCTTTCATCGTGCCATAACGCACCGCATTGGTGCCACTGGCGCGGGTTGAGGCCATGCCACCCAATGAGGCATTGGCGCCCGGATCAATTGGGAAAAACAGGCCTTGGTCGCGCAGTTCCAGATTCAACTGCTCGCGCGTCACCCCCGGTTGCACCACACAATCAAGATCTTCCGCGTTCACCGCCACAACCGAGTTCATCTCGGTCAGATCAATACAAACGCCGCCAGCAGGCGCATTTACATGGCCCTCAAGCGAGGTACCGGTGCCATAGGCGATCACCGGCACCTTATGGGTGGCACAGGTTTTGACAATGTCGCTCACCTCTTGGGTGGACTTGGCAAAAATCACCGCATCCGGCGCCTGTGTTTTGATCCAAGTGGTGGTGTGCCCATGCTGCTCACGCATCGACTGGCCGGTGTGAAACGCCTCGCCAAACTGCTGCTTCAACACACCCAGGGCCGCTGCAATACCCTCTTCATTGCGCGGCAAATCCACTGCCAGTCCCATAGGCACTCCCCCTTCTCCATGATGATTTGAGACATGGCTACGCGGGGCCTATCCCAAGGTCAAGCGCGGCTATTCGCCATAGGCAAGACCCTCACGTCGGTTGTCCGCACCGCCCTGCAAACGCCGCCCAACAGAGATCGCATGTAGTCCGGAATTGAGGTCGCGCGCGTTCACCTTGTAGCCCATGCCGGTCAGCGGCTCGCCAAACTCCATTGCGGCGCTCTCCGCCTCGATGTCATAGGTTCCAAAGCGGTTCACCAGATGTGGCAAGTCAATCGCCTGCTGTACGTCCATGCCCCAATCCACATGCGCGATGATGGTCTTGGCCACATAGCCAATGATCCGGCTGCCGCCCGGACTGCCCACCACCAGAGACGGCTTGCCATCTTTCAACACGATGGTTGGCGCCATGGAAGAGCGCGGCCGTTTGCCCGGCTCCACCCGATTGGCCACCGGCACCCCGTCGCGATGCGAGCGGAACGAGAAGTCGGTCAGCTCATTATTCAACAGGAAACCGTTGGTCATCACCCGACTGCCAAAACCGTTTTCGATCGTCGTCGTCATCGACAACGCATTGCCATAGCTGTCGACAATGGAGATGTGTGACGTGGATGGCTGCGCAAAGCTCTCGCCATCCGCATAGTGCAACGCGTGGTCAAACTCCGGCGCTCCCGGCTCAACCGTTTCCAAAGCTGCGATGCCGTCCAGCAATTTCGCCCGCCCTGCCAAGTAGTCAGTCGCCAGCAAGCCCACACTTGGCACCGGAACATAATCGCTGTCCGCCATGTAGCGGCCCCGATCAGCAAAGGCGAGGCGCGAGGCATCCCCAATCAACCGCCAGGCATCCGCACTGTCCGGCCCCAGTTCCGCAATATCGTAAGGCTGAATCAGACCAAGAATTTGACCCACAGTTAGACCACCGGATGACGGCGGCCCCATGCCACAGACATCATGCGCGCGGTAGTCCATGCAAACTGCCGGACGTTCTTTAACCTGATACAGCGCCAGATCCACGCCAGTCAGAACGCCGGGATTGTTGGCGTCTTGCACGGCATCCACAATGTCCGCCGCGATCTCGCCGGTATAAAACGGGGCCGCGCCCTGCGCTGCCATCAAGCGCAGGCTCTTGGCGTAATCCATGTTGAACAGGATCTCACCTTCCGCCAGCGGCGTGCCTCCGGGTAGGAAGTAGCCAGCGGTGACGGGATGGGAGGCCAGCCGTTCGGCATCCCGGGCGACGGACGCTGCCATGCGCGGCGACACAGGGAAGCCGATTTCCGCGTGGCGAATGGCAGGTAAAAACAGGCTTGGCCACTGGCTGCGCCCCCATTTGCGATGCGCCTCCTGCATCAACATCGGCGTGCCCGGCACCCCCACAGATCGTCCGCCAACAACCGCTTCAAAAAACTTCAGTGGCTCACCATCGCGCCCCAAAAACAGCCGCGGCGTGGCCGCCAAAGGCGCGGTCTCGCGCCCATCCAGCGTGGTCACCTCTCCGCTTTTGGCATCATACCAAACCAAGAACGCCCCGCCGCCCAAACCTGAACTCTGTGGTTCCACCAGCCCCAACACCGCCTGCACCGCAACCATCGCATCCGCCGCCGTGCCACCATCGCGCAACACTGCGGACCCGGCCTCCACCGCCAAAGGATGCGCTGCCGCAACCATCCAGTCTTTTGCTTTGGTGGGCTCGCCCTGCGTCTTGGAAGCCAACGCTTCTTGCAAGCTCGCCGGCACGCTCATGCCCAGGGCGGAGCCTTCTTCCGGCGCCACGCTGTCAGCTGCCTCCTGCGCCAAAGACATGGATGCCAACAGGCACGTAACAGAAACCGCTGATAAAAATCGTTTCATGACAAACTCCCAAACCAAATGCCCAACCGGCAACCCAAGGTTTTGACCACCGTTTAGAAATCAGCTTAGGTCAGGACAGCCCCTGCACCAACAACGGATAGCTGCTCAGGATCTCATAGACAGCGCCGTCTGAGGTCAAAGACGAACGATACAAGGCGATTTCGCTCACGAGAATGGGATCAATTTCCAGTGAGGCCCCGCGCGACAACGCCGCCTGCACCCGCTCCGGCGGTTGCCGTCCATCCCGAAACCTGCTCAGCGTCACATGTGGCCGGAACCGACGTTTCTCCAACCCAATGCCCAGCCGCCGCGCCGCCTGCGCTACATCCGCCTGCAAAGCCATCAACACCGGGTCTGGCGCCGCCAACAAACCAAACGATCGACTGCGCGGCGCACCAAAAATGTCCATGCCTTTGAGGTGGAGTTCAAATTGCGACTGCCGGACCAGCTCCAACTCTTCGTGCAGCGCCTCAAGCGTTTCCACCGGTTGATCGTCCAAAAATGCCAATGTCAGATGCAGATTGGCCGCGACCACCTCGCGCCCCACAGCAATCCGCCCTTGCACATCCAAAAGCGCTTCCGCCTCTGGCCCGTCCAACGGAATGCCAACGAAAGCGCGCATGATGGCTTAGAGCATCGCCGGAACCACAAGGTCCGGCGGGCGGTGCCCATCATCGAAGGTCTTGATATTGATGAGGACTTTCTCCCCCATCTCGATCCGCCCTTCCACGGTCGCCGACCCCATATGCGGCATCAGCACCACATTGGGATGCCCCAACAAATCAGGATGCACCTCATGCCCGTGCTCATACACATCAAGCCCCGCGCCAGCGATTTCGCCAGATTTGAGCAGGCGCACCATAGCGTTTTCGTCAATCACTTCGCCACGCGACGTGTTGATCATCACCGAGCCCGGCTTCATCAGCTTCAACCGACGCGCGTTCAACAGGTGGAAGGTCGACGGCGTATGCGGACAGTTCACCGACACCACATCCATGCGCGCCAACATCTGATCCAGGCTCTCCCAATAGGTTGCCTCATACTGCGCTTCAATCTCAGGGCGCAAACGGCGGCGGTTGTGGTAGTGGATTTGCATGCCGCAGGCCTGCGCCCGCCGCGCGACCGCCGTGCCCACACGCCCCATGCCCAGAATACCAAGCCGCTTGCCGCTCACACGACCGCCCAAAAGCGCAGTCGGCGCCCAGCCGTCCCATTCACCGGATTGCATACGCTGCACGCCTTCGCCGACACGACGGGTCACCCCGAGAATCAGGGCCAAAGCCATGTCAGCCGTGTCATCGGCAGACACGCCTGGCGTGTTGGACACCAGCACGCCTCGTTGGCGCGCAGAGGCCACATCGATGTGGTCCACACCGGCACCGTAGTTGGCGATCAGTTTGAGCTGTTCACCGGATTGGGCAATCAGATTGGCGTCAATTTTGTCACTCAACGTGGGCACCAAAACGTCGGCGTCTTTCATCGCATCCGCCAGCTGCTGGCGGCTCATTGGCGTATCATCATGGCGCAGGCGCACATCAAAGAGTTCTGACAGTCGTGTTTCGACGGCTTCCGGTAAGCGTCGCGTAACGACAACACTCAGACGTTGCTTTGGCATGCAGGGCCTCCCAATGCTTTTCAATTCGGCGCGTTGCTGCCACACTGCCCCACAGGTCAGTCAGGCACAAGAACCTGCGAGCGCCATCAGAGCAGAAAAAATCAGGCAATATGGTCACCTTGGGTCGAAAATCTCTCGTGAGCTTGGGCGCAGCTATTCTGTTGATCCTTGCAACCTTCGCCGCGGCAGAAGCGCCGACGGAGAAAAAGCGTGGTCCGGTCACCAACCTGCCACTGCCCCGTTACGTGTCCCTGAAGGCCACCAAAGCCAACGTGCGGCGCGGCCCGTCGCGCACCCATCGCATTGACTGGGTGTTTACTCGAAAATCCATGCCTTTGCAGATCACCGCCGAATACGGCCACTGGCGTCGCGTACGAGACATCGAAGGCGCGGGCGGTTGGATCCACTACTCCCTGCTTTCGGGCGTGCGCACCGTAATTGTGCAGAAAGACATGCTGCCACTGGCCGTGCGTCCCGGTGAAAAGGTTGGCACAGCCGCCCATCTGGAACATGGCGTGATTGCAAAGCTGGAAGAGTGCAACCCAGACTGGTGCCGCCTCAATGCTGGAGGCTACAAAGGCTGGGTTTTGAAAGAATATCTTTGGGGCGTCGAGGCCAACGAGATCCGTGACTGATCACGCCCCAAAATGATTTGTGTTATTGCGCCGCTTCGGCTGCTGCCCGGATGGCGCGCATGTTTTCGCCGTAGACGTCTGCCTTATCCACAGACCCGCCTTTGAACACAGCAGAGCCCGCCACCAGCACATCAGCACCGGCTTCCGCCACCAAAGGCGCGGTTTCTGTGGTTACGCCACCGTCGATCTGAATGTGGATCTCCCGATCGCCAATCATCTGACGCAGACGGCGGGTTTTCTCGACTCCGGAGTGGATGAATTTCTGCCCACCAAAGCCGGGGTTCACGGTCATGATCAGCACCATATCCACGAGGTCCAGCACATGCTCGATGCTCTCAAGCGGCGTGCCCGGGTTCAAGCTCACACCAGCTTTCACGCCCTGTGCCTTGATCGCCTGAATGGTGCGGTGAATGTGCGGGCCAGCCTCCACATGCGCGGTGATCATATCAGCACCGGCTTCGGCATAGGCTTCAATATACGGGTCCACCGGCGCAATCATCAGATGCACGTCCATAAACGTTTTTACGTGCGGACGGAACGCTTTCACAGCAGGCGGGCCAAACGTCAGGTTTGGCACAAAATGCCCATCCATCACATCCACATGCACCCAATCCGCACCCTGATCCTCAATCGCCCGGATCTCTTGGCCAAAGTTGGCAAAATCCGCGGACAGAATGGACGGGGCAATTTTGATTTTGCGATCAAAGCTCATGTTGGGCTCCTTTTCCGGACCTGTGCCGGCTTTGAATGTGACCTTCGGAGGCCACCAAACACCTGATGTCAGGCGATTCGAAACTGGCGGCAAAATGGCCTCTGTCGCACCAAAACACAATTGGGCACAGACAGGCCGTGCTCGGGTGCGGAACATTGCGACTTGTGCAAACATACACTGGGCGCACTTGGCACGAAATGCCGCGACGTACCCCACACATCGACCAATGGCGCGCACAGCTTGTTTTTTACGATCATCATCAAACAGTTTGATAACTTCGACGCCTCCAAGACCTTGGCAAAACACTCCCGCGCGGTTCACAGTACCCGCACCGTTGGCAAGTCGACATCCGTTGGCACAGCGGTACTTCATGTTCTGACCGGAGGCCTTATGCGCGCTGCCCTTTTTGCCCTTACTTTTCTTGCCACACCTGCTTTTGCCCAATGCCCAACTGCGGCAGACATGGAGACAGGCGTGCGACTCACCGATCTGGAGGGCATCACCGAAACCTATACGCGAGACGGCGATCACTTTATTCGAGGCGAATGGGATGATGGCGAGCACTTCGGATCGCGCTTCTTGCTTCTGAAGGGCCTGTATGTGGTGGAGCAGTTTGACACGGAGGATGGCAATGTGATGACCGGATCTCGCAGCACACACGCCTATCCACTGAAACCTGCCGACGCGCCGATCCCCGTGGCGGACGGCCGCTGGGACACCGAAGTGATCACGCTAGATTTTGAAGGTACACATACCACGCGGGAAACCCACATTTTTGGCCCCAGTACCCAAGTCACCCTTGGCGGGTGTTCTTATGAAATGATGCCGATCATCGGCATCTACCACGATGACGATGGTTATGAAGAAACCATGTATTACTTGCCGGAACTTGGCTTCTCTTATCTGGTGGAAACCCGCCCAAAAAACGAAGCCGCCGAGCGCTACACCTACATCCGCATTGAAGCCGTTGAAAAATAAACAAACTCTGACCCGCCTTGCGCCAGACGCAGGACAGATATGACAAAAGACAGGCTGCACGCGGCAACCGCTTTGCCCCATATTCAGCGCCAAGGGAGGACCAAAGGTTTATCTGAAACTGAGGTTCAAAATGGCACTGACAGCTACACACACAACCGCACACCACTCGCTGGGTCACATCCTCGCAGCCCCTTTCCGCGTCATCGGCAATGCCCTGATCGCAATCATGGAAAGCAACAGCCGCGTACAATACGTCGACCGTCTGAACGCGATGACCGACGAGCAACTGGAAGCCAAAGGCCTCAAGCGCGACGAAATCGTGCAGCACGTCTTTCGCGACTACATGCACCTGTAATTTGTGCAACTGGGGGGCGCCCATCATGAGCGCCCTTCCCACTGCAGATGACTACCACGTGCACCGGCATTGGGGCGTGTGGCCACCACCTGCGTACTCCTCACTGCGGGCCGCACACTCCCTGTCTCATGCGACAGATTTGCCTCATCGACTTTTGTGGTTGTCTTCGTTTCGATGCGCCACGAAACGCAATATTCGAGGCTCTTTCGCTCATGACCTGGCTCGCAATCCTGATTTCCATCCTTCTTTTTGTCCCCGCTGCCCTGCATCTGCTCTGGGCCATCGGCGCCTGGGTGCCAATCCGCGACGAAGCTGCGCTGGCCCGCGCCACAGTCGGCGCGCCTGGCATCACTAGAATGCCCGGCCCCATCCCTTGCGCCCTGGTCTTCGTCGCACTCTCTTTTGCCGCGGCTTTACCCCACCTGACATCCTTTCCGCTGCGAACGCCTCTTCTCGTTGCGATCGCCACGGTCCTTGGCCTGCGCGGCCTCGCCGCCTATTTGGCAGCGTGGCGTAAACTGGTCCCCGAAGAGCCGTTTGCCACGCTGGATCAACGCCTTTACGGCCCTCTCTGCCTTGTACTGGGGGCAAGCTTCCTCCTCTTCACCCTCACGGGCACCTGACAGGCGTTTTCCCGCCATGAGGACCGGCCCATCGTCAACACAGGGAAGTTTTCCCAAAATCACTATCCAAGCCGCTTCTCATTCCCAAAATATCTCCGCCGAAGACGCCCACCGCTTCAACCAGCGCCGCAAAAGCGCTAAGAGCGCACGAACAGCAACCGGCGGACCCCTAATGATCAAGCTTGAAAACGTCAGTGTCTCCTTTGGTGAGCGCACCGTCTTAAACACCATCTCGCTTGATCTCACTGAGCGGCGCATTGCCATCATTGGCGCCAATGGCTCGGGCAAATCCACATTTGCGCGCCTTCTGAACGGCCTTGCTTTGCCAACCACTGGCGAAGTTTTGGTGCACGGGCTCAACACCCGCAAAAAGGGCCGCGATGTGCGCCGCAAGGTGGGTTTTGTCTTCCAAAACCCCGACAACCAGATTGTCATGCCCGTGGTCGATGAAGACCTCGCCTTTGGTATGAAAAACCTCGGATTTTCCAAAGAGGACATCGCCACCAAAACCGACGAAATCCTCACGCGTTACAAGATGAGCGACCTGCGCGAACATCCCGCGCATCTGTTGTCCGGCGGCCAGAAACAGCTGTTGGCCATCTCCGGCGTGTTGGTGATGACCCCTGACATCCTGGTGATGGACGAACCCACCACGCTGCTGGATTTGCGCAACAAACGTCGCATTGCCCGCGCCGTTGCCGCACTTGATCAAATGGTCATCACTGTCACCCATGATCTCGATCTGATCACGGATTACGACCGCGTGATTGCCATTGACGAAGGCCGCATTTTTGCCGACGGCGCTCCACAAGACGTCATCCCCACTTACGAAAAGCTGATGTCCTGATGCTGGACCTCTATTCCCCTGGCAGCTCGATCCTGCACCGCCTACCGCCCGCGCCCAAAATGCTTGCGATGATGTTTGGTGCAACGCTGCTGTTCATCAACCAAAGCCTGCCAGTCACAATCGTCGCGACACTGGTGATCCTTGTGCTCTACCCAATCGCGCAGCTCACGCTAAAACAGGCCTTTGCTCAGGTCCGTCCGCTGCTGATCATTTTTGTGCTGTTCTTTGTGGTGCAATGGTATTTCTCAGGCCTCGAACTGGCGGCCTATGTGGTCCTGCGCCTCGCTGCGCTGATCCTGCTGGCCAGTCTTGTCACCCTGACCACCCGCAGCAGCGACATGATCGACACCATGACGCGCGGTCTGCGCTACCTCAAGCCGATCGGCGTGAACCCCGAAAAAGTCAGCCTCGCAATCTCGCTCGCTCTGCGTTTCATCCCTGTTTTGGCGCAGATCACCCGCGAGGTACGGGAGGCTCAAAAGGTGCGTGGACTGGAACGTTCAGTGATTGCCGTCGCGATGCCCATGGCGATCCGCGCCATCAAGATGGCGGACGATATTTCTGACGCCATCGATTCCCGAGGATATCGTTCCTGAGTTGCGCTAACATCGCCGCTTCGGCTTGAGACCCCTTGGGACTTTTTCCTACCCGTCCATCAAACGAAAAGACCAAAAGGGACGGACCCCATGGACACCACCGCACCACGTGGCCTCGCCACCAAAGACATCGTCTACATCGCACTCTTCGCAGCCCTCACCGCCGCGCTTGGCCTAATGCCGCCAATCCACTTCGCCGGTGCCGCGCTGCCTCCAATCTCCGCCCAGTCGCTGGGCGTGATGCTGGCCGGTGCTGTGCTCGGCTCCAAACGTGGTGGCCTTGCGCTCCTGCTGTTCATTGCTCTGGTCGCCGTTGGCTTGCCCCTGCTCTCCGGCGGTCGCGGCGGTTTTGGTGTGTTGATCGGCACCTCCGGAGGCTTCCTGCTGGCATGGCCGCTCTGCGCATACATCATCGGGTACCTGATGGAAAAAGACACCGCTGCCAGCCCGGTTAAAACCGGCCTCTATGTGGCCTTTGGTGGCATCATCGTCATGTATGCTGCAGGCATCCCATGGATGGCTTTCATCGGCAAACTGGGCCTGTCCAAATCCCTCACCATCATGGTGGCCTATATCCCCGGTGATCTGGTAAAGGTGGTTCTGGCGACGATCATCGCCCGCGGTCTGCGCCGCGCTTACCCCAATCTCTGAGGACGCGTTTGCCGTTACGCCACGCATTAGATCACCATGCACGCCAGCGCCCCGACGCGCTGGCGGTTGCTATTTCAGACACGCGCCTCACTTACAGCGCGCTGTATGACCGGCTCAAACGCCTGCACGCCGCGTTGGCCGCGCTCCCTCTCCAAACCCGCCCCGATCTGCCTTTGCCGGTGGGCGCCCGCAACTTTGCCCTCTCCATCGGCAACCACGCACAAGCGTCCACACTACTGGCCACTGCCCTAGCCACACCTCATGCCGTCACCCTTCTGGACCCACATTGGCCCGACGCCTTACATCAACGCGTGCTCGCCAAACTGCCCCCAGACGCACTGTTTTGCCTGTCTTCACAAACGGGCCTGATCGAAGCGGCCAAACGTCTCGGCATTCCCGCCATCACGGTCGACACCAACGCCTTCGAGACCTTCCTCACAGCCCCCGAAGACATCCCCTTCACCGATCCCCGCGCCGTATTCATGGTGGGCTTCACCTCCGGCACCACCTCTGAACCCAAAGCTTTCGCCCGCGCCCGTCACAGCTGGCGTGCCTCGCTGGATGCCAGCCGCCTGGCCTTTGCCCTGACCGAGCAAAGCCACACCTTTGTGCCCGGCCCGCTGTCCCACGGCATCACACTTTATGCACTTGCCGAAACCCTCGAGCTTGGCGCCGCCTTCCACGCCTTACCCAAGTTCGACCTGGCCGAGGCCCACCGCACAATGGCCCACACCCGACGCATCGTGGCCGTGCCCAGCTTGCTTGGCGCACTCTGTCGCGACAAACCGCTGGATCAGATAGTCGAGATCACCACAGCCGGTGCCAAACTCGATCCCGCCCTGCTTGAGAAGGCACGCACCTTCTTCCCCCGCGCCCGCATCCACGAATATTACGGGGCCAGCGAACTCGGCTTTGTCAGCCTCAACACCCATGGCCGCGAAAGCTCCTCCGCACCCGCTCACTCGGTGGGTCGCCCCTTCCCCCACGTCGAACTCTCCCTGCGCCAAAACGGCCAGGAGGTCCCCCAAGGCGAGCCCGGTACCATCTTTGTCAGGGGAGACCTGGCCATTGACGGCTACCTCTGGGGCGGCCGCAACTCCGGCTTCCGCCGCGAAGGCCCATGGGCCACGGTCGGAGACGTCGGCAAGTTAAACTACGACGGCAGCCTTAGCCTTTTGGGGCGCGAAGGCGGCATGGTCATTACCGCCGGCCACAATGTCTACCCCCAAGAAATCGAAACCGCGCTCGCAGAAATCCCCGGCATCACCGGCGCAGCGGTGTTGGGCGTCGCCCACCAATCACGCGGCCAAGAGCTGGTTGCCATCCTCAAAGGCGACACGCCGCTGGACGAAATCAAATCCCAACTCTCCATCCGCCTGCCGCGTTACAAACTGCCGCGCCATTTCTACCGGATCACCGACTGGCCCCTGACCACCTCCGGCAAACCCGACCGAGGCCGCCTCATGTCGTGGCTGCACAAAAAGGACCCGCGCCTTGTGCCCGCTGCTGCCTGAAGACCGCCAACCGGTGATCATCGCCGCAAGGCGCAGCGCCATTGGCCGCGCAGGTGGCATGTTTGCCAGCTTGGATGTGGAAGACCTCGCCGCCCCGGTTATGCGCGCCACACTGGACGACGCCAATACTACACCCGACCAACTCGACGATCTGATCCTCGGCAACGCGGCAGGCCCCGGCGGCAACATCGCCCGCCTCTCCGCCTTGCACGCGGGCTTCCCGGCATCCATCCCCGGCGTGACCGTGGATCGACAATGCGGCTCCGGGCTTGAGGCCGTGATGATGGCCTGCCACCTGATCATGGCGGGCGCTGGCACCACCTACCTCGCAGGCGGCGTCGAAAGCCAATCCCGCGCACCGCTACGTACCTTGCCTGCCAGCGGAGACCTGCCCGAGCACAGCTACAGCCGCGCCCGCTTCTCCCCCGAGGCCATCGGCGATCCCGACATGGGCGCCGCAGCCGACACCGTTGCCAAACGGTACAACATTACTCGCGAACGCCAAGATGCCTTTGCCCTGCGCTCGCAACAACGCGCAACCAAAGCCCGCGCCGCAGGAAAATTTGACGCCGAAATTGTGCCTATCGCAGGCCACACCACTGACGAAAGTGTCCGCGAGGCCATGACTGCCAAGCGCCTCGCCCGCCTCCGCCCAGCCTTCACCAAAGACGGCACCGTCACCGTTGGCAACGCTTGCCCGCTCAACGACGGTGCGGCAACAGTCCTCGTCACCACCGCTGCCAAAGCACGCACCCTAGGCCATTCACGTGCCCTCGCCTATCTCGGCGGCGCCTCTGCGGGCGTTGATCCCAACATCCTCGGTGTCGGCCCCGTCGCGAGTACCCAAAAACTGCTGCATCGGCAGCCAAACCTCTCACTCGACAAGCTTACCCATCTCGAGTTCAACGAGGCTTTTGCCTCCCAAGTCCTCGCCTGCCTCAACGCACTCAACATCGACGAGCGCCTGCCTAACCAAGACGGCGGCGCCATCGCCCTCGGCCACCCCTTTGGTGCCTCCGGCACCATCCTCGTGACCCGCCTCTTCAGCCAGTTGGTCCGCCAAGAAGCACCGGTCAACGCTCTCGCCATGGCCATGATCGGCATCGGCGGAGGTCAAGGCCTCACTGCGGCCTTCGCGCCCGTCACGCTCTAAGCTTTCTCTTTCCCGAAATACCTCGGGGTGGTCCCGGCTTGCCGGGGCCGGGGGCAGAGCCCCAAAACGCAAAACGGGGCCGCCATGCGACCCCGTTTATATCTCTCACTAGAAAACAGACTTATTCGTCGTCTTCATCCAACACCCGCACCGCACCCAGCGACGCGTTGGACACATGCTGCGCATAGACTTTCAGCGCTTTGGACACCGCACGTGGACGGCCTTCGGCTTTCCAAACTTTCTTGTCTGCCTGCGGGTGGTTGGCGCGACGTTCCGCCAGCACCTCGTCACTCACATCCAAATGGATCGAGCGGTTGCGCACGGAGATCCGGATCTTATCGCCATCTTCCACCAGGCCAATCACGCCTTTTTCCGCCGCTTCCGGCGAGGCGTGACCAATCGATAGACCAGCCGTCCCGCCAGAGAACCGGCCATCGGTCAGCAGCGCACAGGTGGTGTCGAGTTTCTTGGATTTTAGATACGCCGTTGGATACAACATCTCTTGCATACCCGGCCCACCTTTTGGCCCTTCATAGCGGATCACCACCACGGAATACGGCTGCACCTCATTCTGCAGAATGCCGTGCATCGCGTCATCCATAGATTCAAAGACTTTTGCGGTGCCCTCAAACTCATACATCTGTTTGATCACACCGGCGGTCTTCAGGATACAGCCCTGCTCGGCAATATTGCCAAACAACACGCACAGCCCACCTTCTTCCGAATAGGCATTTTCAAAGTCGCGCACACAACCGCCTGCGATATCCAGATCAAGATCGGTGTACATGCGCGATTGGCTAAACGCCTCTGTTGTACGCACACCACCCGGCGCGGCGATGAACATGTCACGTGCCTCATTGCCGGCGCTTTCACGACGCACGTCCCATTTGTCGATGAACTCGCCAACGGTACGCTCGTGCACGGTCGCGCAATCGCGATGGATTTTGCCTTCGCGATCCAGCTCGCCAAGAATACGCGCGATACCACCAGCACGGTGCACATCTTCCATGTGATACTCTGGCGTCGATGGCGCCACTTTACACAAGTGCGGAATTTGACGGCTCATGCGATCCATATCCGCCATGGTGAAATTGACCTCACCTTCATGCGCAATTGCCAGAAGGTGCAGCACAGTATTTGTTGACCCACCCATGGCAATGTCCAGCGCCATGGCGTTTTCAAAGGCTTTGAAATCGGCGATGCCACGCGGCAGCGCAGTTTCGTCACCCTCTTTGTACCAGCGGTCACACAGCTCGACGATCTTGCGTCCAGCTTCTTCAAACAGACCGCGACGCTTGGAGTGTGTCGCCAACAGCGATCCGTTGCCTGGCAATGCCAAGCCCAGCGCTTCCGCCAAACAGTTCATCGAGTTGGCGGTGAACATACCAGAGCAAGAGCCACAGGTTGGGCAGGCGGAGCGTTCCAGCTTG
Organism: uncultured Shimia sp.; assembly: GCF_913054185.1. GTDB lineage: Bacteria > Pseudomonadota > Alphaproteobacteria > Rhodobacterales > Rhodobacteraceae > Shimia. The sequence goes on along the minus strand of NZ_CAJXIV010000056.1, from coordinate 5,330 downwards.
TCCACTTCGTCCTGAGAGCGGTCTTCATCGGTTGCACCCACAATCGCGGTCACGAGGTCCGCCTTGTGCTCGCCATCTTGCAAAATCACTTTGCCAGCTTCCATGGGACCACCGGAGACAAAGACTGCAGGAATGTTGAGACGCATCGCCGCCATCAACATGCCGGGCGTGATCTTGTCACAGTTGGAGATACACACCAGCGCGTCGGCGCAATGCGCATTTGCCATATACTCCACAGAGTCGGCAATCACTTCGCGGGACGGCAGGGAATACAGCATCCCGTCGTGACCCATGGCAATGCCATCATCCACCGCAATGGTGTTCATCTCTTTGGCCACACCACCGGCTTTTTCAATCTCACGTGCCACCAACTGGCCCATGTCTTTCAGATGCACATGACCTGGTACAAATTCGGTGAAGGAGTTGACCACCGCGACAATCGGCTTGCCAAAATCCTCGGTTTTCATACCTGTCGCACGCCATAGCGCGCGGGCTGCTGCCATACGGCGGCCAAAGGTAGATGTTTTGGAACGAAGATCAGGCATCTTTTGCACTCCTGCGGATGGCTCGGGCGCTCACACAGCGCCCCTTGCGTGTCTGGACAGAACGGGTGCCACTCAACAGAGGGGAATGCAAGAGAGTCCGGCAAGAATGTTACCCAAAATCGCGCGCAAAGCTTTCACAAAGAACGATGCGCACGATCTGAGCGCAACCCGCCCCACGATATCAGCCCAGCGCCACCGCTTGGGCAAGAAAATCGGCGCAATCTTTCGCGCCAATGTCCGCAACGCTGTGCAGTTTCAGATGCCGGCGCGCCTTGCCGCCACCTTCCAGAAAACCATTTGGGTCCAAAAGCTGCACCCCATGGGAAAACTCAAACGAAACATGGTTCTTGTAGCCGAAGTATCCCCCAACCGCAGTCGCTGCGACACCCGGCTCATGCTCCAACATCTGCCCGCCATACATGTGGCGACCATGCAGCTCCGGCGCCACCTCCGCGACCATCTCTTCCAATGCGTCAATGATCGCAGCTTGCGTCGTCTCGTCCATTTTAGGTTCCCAAGTTCATCGGCGTGGCAATTTCCACCAAACAGCCATTTAAGTCTCGCACGTAAGATATCGTTTGCCCCCAAGGCACGCCATGCGGCTTGCTGACCGGCGCACATCCCGCCGCCACCGCTGTCTCAAAGGCCGCCTTCACGTCCTCAGTGATGAAACAAATCTCCCAGCCTGCCGGAATGGCGCTTTTCTCATTGGGCGCAAAGGCCAGCCCATCCAGCTCAATCACCTCTTCGGCAGAAAACGACAGCACCGTGTCTCCGGTCTCCATCTCCGCATACAGCGTGCTTTCATGCATAAACCGCTGGGTCAGACCAAAGGCCGTCTCATAAAACGCCACCGTCTCCGGCACATTCTTCACATAAATAATTGTGTATCCAAGTTTCATAACAAACACCTCACATTGGTTGGCCTAGACCTAAGCCACCCAGACCATACGTGCTTGAAGAAATCGGACATGGGGCACTAGGTCGCGCGGCCCCCCCAAAGCCCCCCAGACACATCTGGCCGGATCAATCCCTCTGGAATGTCTGATGGCACAAAGCCACCAAACCGCCGCATGGCCCGCGTCATATGTGCCTGATCGGCATAGCCTGCCTCAAATGCCGCGTCTGACAGCGATCCTCCCGCATCACACACCAACCGCAGCGCCCGATGGAATTGCACCAAAGACCCGTAGACCTTCACCGACAGCCCCACCGTGCCGCCGAACATCCGGTTGAGATGGCGCGTCGAGCACCCCGCCCGCGCCGCCAGCTCACTGACCGAAAACCGCCCGCCCGCCAGATGAATCCGCCGCAGGCTTTCGCCCACCCGATGCCCCTCCGGCGGCAAAGCTCTTCCCTCTACAAACCGCACAAGTGCTTGTCGCAGCGCTTCTTCGCGCGCCCCAACCACACACACCCGCGCCAGTTCTGGTACACGCGTCGCAGCCGCCTCCCCAAGCGCCACCTGGTCCTGTGCCACACCAATGTCTTCGCCCCACAACACGCCCCCACGCTCAGGCCGCAGGCGCACACCAATCCACCGATCTCCAGCCTCAAACGTGACCCAATAGGACTGCGTTGCTGGCCCGGTCACCACCAACCGGGGCACCACCGCGCGATCAGCGTTGTACCGCACAATCACGTCACAACGCCCATCTGGCAGGATCAAACTGCGCCCGGCCTGCGGCTCTTCATGCCGCCACACCGCCTCCACGCTGCGCGCCTGCTGTGGCGTGTAAATCCGCTCCTGATATCCGTCTGGCAGACGCACGCTACCCTCTCATCCAATCGTCAACCGCGCCAACAGTTCCGTGGCATTTTTCACCTGAAATCGCTTGTGCAATCGCGCCCGCACATCCTCAATTGTGCGCGGCGACAGGTCCAGCTCCCGCGCAATCTCCTTGCTGGTCAACCCGCGCCCCAAGCCGCCCACCACCTGCCGCTCCCGCACCGTAAGCGACACCGGAGGACCGTCGTGAATGGCGGCAAAACTCATCACCAGCTGTGCCAAAGGATCATCCGGTGTCAGCGTCTGCGCCCGGAACCGACACCATACCTGGCCGCCATCCCGCCGCCGCACCATGCGCTCATCACTATAGGCGTGATCTTGCTTCAACGGCGTCAACCCAATGTCACGCACCTGCTCAAATTCCTCGGTGCTGTCGTACAAAAGCCGAAACGACTGCCCCACCAGCGCGTCCTTTTCATAGCCAACCAAGTGTGCAAACCCTTGATTGCACGCGCGAATAACCCGCTGCTCAGTCATCACTATGCCCACAGGTGCGGCTTCAAACGCCAGCTGATCCCAATCCATTCACGCCCCTCCAACCGTAATCCTACGGTATTGATACCGTAGCCCACTCCGCGCCACTCTGACCACAACTTCGTCTGTGCGATCCCAAATAACGTGCCGTCGAAAAACACACTGAAACATCGCCGTACCGCCCAAGAGGTTTTTAGACATGCCGATCGACACAGACCGCCTGATGACCCGCATCGAGTCGATGCGCGACGAGCTGGTGCAACTGACCCAAGACCTGATCCGCATCCCAACGCTCAACCCGCCCGGTGAAAATTACCGCGATATCTGCGATTATCTCGACAAACGCCTCACCCGCCACGGCTTTGACACCCAACTGGTGCGCGCGCATGGCGCGCCTGGCGACAGCGAAAAATACCCGCGGTGGAATATCGTTGCCCATAAATCCGGTCGAGGCCCTGGCGAATGTGTGCATTTCAACAGCCACACCGACGTTGTCGAGGTCGGCCTCGGCTGGACCTTTGATCCCTTTGGCGCTGAAATCCACGACGGCAAAATTTACGGTCGTGGTGCCTGTGATATGAAGGGTGGGCTTGCCGCCTCCATCATTGCCGCCGAAGCTTTCATCGCCGAATTCCCCGATTTTCACGGTGCCATTGAAATCTCCGGCACAGCGGATGAGGAATCCGGCGGCTACGGCGGCGTGGCCTACCTTGCAGAAAAAGGCTTCTTTGCCCCTGAGCGCGTGCAACATGTGATCATCCCCGAACCGCTGCACAAAGACCGTATTTGCCTTGGCCACCGCGGCGGCTGGTGGGCTGAGATTGAGACCTTTGGCGAAATTGCCCACGGCTCCATGCCGTTCCTCGGCGATTGCGCTGTGCGCCACATGGGCGCGGTGATCGACAAGTTTGAAAGCGACCTTTATCCCGCCATGGCTGCACGTCGCACTGACATGCCCGTGGTGCCCGAAGGCGCGCGCAGCTCCACCATGAACATCAACTCGATCCACGGCGGCCAAGCGGAACAGGCAGAAGACTTTGACGGCCTGCCCGCCCACTGCGTGCCAGACAGCTGTCGCATCGTGATCGACCGCCGCTATCTGGATGAAGAATCCCACGCCGAAGTCGAAGGGGAAGTGCGCTCTCTGCTGGATGATCTGTCCACCAATCGCGAGAACTTTCGCTATGACATGCGCGAGCTCAACCACGTGGCCCCGTCGATGACAGACCGCAAAGCCCCGGTTGTGACCACTGTGGATCGCGCCATTCAAGATGTTCTCGGAAAAACTCCGGATTATGTCGCAAGTCCCGGCACTTACGACCAAAAACACATTGATCGCATCGGCAAGCTCAGCAACTGTATCGCCTATGGGCCGGGTATTCTGGAAATGGCCCACAAGCCTGATGAGTACATCGGAATCGACGATATGATCGACAGCGCCAAGGTCATGGCGCACAGCCTGACGCAGCTGCTTCTGCCTCAATAAACAACCCGGCCTAAGGCCCAATAACAATAAAAAGCAAACAGTTAAGGGAGAGAGACACAATGACATTTTTCACGTCAAAGCTAGCCAGTGCCAGCGCCGCGGCTCTGATTGCCGGGACATTGACAGCACAAGCTGCGCAAACCGACATCACGGTTGCCATGCAGCTGGAACCACCGCATTTAGACCCTACATCAGCCGCCGCCGGGGCCATCGACAGCGTGCTATATTCCAACGTTTTTGAGGGCCTCACCCGCTTTGCCTCTGACGGGGCTGTCACGCCAGGCCTCGCCAAAAGCTGGGAGATCTCGGAAGACGGGCTGACCTACACCTTTATGCTGAACGACGGTGTGACCTTCCATGACGGGTCTGCCATGGACGGCGAAGACGTGAAATTCTCGTTGGACCGCGCCCGCGCCGAGGACAGCGCCAACGCACAAAAAGCCCTCTTCGAAGGTATCGCTGACGTCACTGTAGTCGATCCGATGACCGTAAAAGTCACACTCGATGGCCCCAATGGTGACTTCTTGTTCAATATGGCGTGGGGCGACGCAGTCATCGTTGCGTCTGAGAGCATCGCAGACATCAAAACCACGCCCATCGGCACCGGTGCCTTCAAGTTTGACAACTGGGTGCAGGGCGACAAGATCACGCTCACACGCAACGATGCGTATTGGGGCACGCCTGCGACGCTGACCGATGTGACCTTCAAGTTCATCTCCGACCCAACCGCAGCTATGTCTGCGATGATGGCCGAAGACATTGATGTGTTTGCCGGTTTCCCAACGCCTGAGGCATTGCCACAGTTCGAAGCTGATCCACGTTTCCAAGTTTTGGTTGGCAACTCCGAAGGTGAAACCATCCTGTCGACCAACAACAAGATGCCGCCACTGGATGACGTGAAAGTGCGCAAAGCCATTGCCCATGCGATTGACCGTCAGGCGATCATCGACGGTGCGATGTTTGGCCTCGGCACCCCGATCGGCACCCATTTTGCGCCACATCACCCGGACTATGTCGATCTGACCGGCAACTCGGC
>NZ_CAJXIV010000055.1 GCF_913054185.1 uncultured Shimia sp. | reverse complement strand
GAGCTGCAAGAATGGCCCAAGCGCTGCGATATCCAGCCCGTATTGTCAGCGCGACCGCAAATATCATTGTTGCAGGCAAATAGCCGGCGAAGGGAACGACAGTGGCATAAGCGATAAACCACAACGCGTACTCAAATGAAGCGACCCACAACCCGACCTCATGCCAACGTCCGTGCAAACGTTCCGACAGGGCAGACCCCAGCAAATGCAGCGCCGCAAAAACCGTCATGCCGCCAAGGGAAACCGCTGGCCAAAAGCGCGGTTGGGCAAACAGCTTGCCTCCATTGCGCCATGCGGTCTGGTCTGCCAATTGCGACAGCAGAAGGGCCGAGACAATGAGCGCAAACCAAGCGAACACGATGTCACCCGGCCTGCGATAGCGCTTAAAGAGAGCTTGTAGCGTTTTGATGCGCGACATTGGGTTTCCGTGAGTGAAAGGAAAAAATGGCCGGACATATGTGCCGGCCATGATGAAACTGCTTATTCAGACAGCATGCTTTCGATGCGCCCCATGGTTTCGATGTCTTTCTGGATCTGATCAACCACCTCTGCGGCGGGCTGCCAGTACACCTGCGCTCCAGTTTCCGCCGCCAGCTTTTGGGCTCGATCAGACATCATCGTCTTTTCAGCAACCGCGATGATTTTGTCCCGCGCCTCTTGTGGCGTGTCCTTGTGAACAAACAGCCCGTTCCAAAGTGCGACATCCAGATCAGGCGCCAACTCTGCAACCGTCGGAGTGTTGGCTGTCAGATTAATGCGTTCAGAACCAATGGAGGCCAATACACTCACCTCATCAAGACAGGGTAGGATCAACTGAAGAGTGGTATTGATCACATCAACATCACCGGACGCGAGCGTGTTACAATCAAGCGCGTCAAAGGCCGCGTCCGAGGCGTAAGAAAAACCCATTTCCTTTGCCAGCCCCATTGTCACCTGGGTCGGCACCAAAGGTGCGCCAAAGTGGCCGAGGACAACATCATTGTCTTTCGCGTGCTCTGCCAATTCAGACATTGTTGCGTAGGGTGCATTGGCCCCTGTGGCGATCACAAACGGATAGGTCAGGAAATTTCCCAGCGGGACAAAAGGATCAGGGTTCAGATCCGGTATGCCGATCTGTGGACCCACTACCGGGATCGCTATGAGGAAGGATCCAACGGTGTAGCCATCCGCCGGCGCATTTGCCACTTCAATCGCTCCGGGAAAAGGGCCGCCGCCGCCGCCAGGCTTGTTCACAACAGCCGTCGGCACACCATAGGCCTCAGAGAAATCCTCCGCGATCATTCGGGTCAGTACATCTTCCAGATCACCGGGCGGCCAGGGAACGACAAACTCAACCGGCTTCTCAGGGTATTCAGCCTGAGCGCTGCCAGAGACCGCGGCCAACGCCAGCGCCACGGCGGTCATAGACTTTGCAAATTTAAACATCTTCGCCTCCCTATTGGTTCATATATTGAACCTCTGTTTCGCAAAAAAGGTTGCCTTAACAATTATAATCTGTCAATTTATTTTTGAGACCGCCAAGAAAGTCCTTACAAAATGTCCTCCGCAACCAAAGCTCTGACGCTTCTTTCTTACTTTTCGACAGCCCGTCCTGAAATCGGCCTGTCGCAGCTTTGCCGCATCGCCGAGCGGGACAAGGCGACCACATACCGACAGCTTCAAGCGCTTGAATCTGTCGGGTTTATTGAACAAAATCCGGCGACCAAGCAGTATCGCCTCGGGCCTGCCTTGATGCAATTGGCCCAAGTGCGAGAGGCGACGGTCCCTCGTAAAGACGGCGCAAAAACGGTTCTTCGCACTCTGGCAGACAGAACGGGAGAGACCGCCCATGTGACCGTTCTGTCAGGCACGACTCTTTACGGATTGTGCGAATGCGAATCCCCGCACCACGGGACACGAGCCGTGATCGACATCAACACCTTCCCCCTGCATGCCACAGCTTCTGGAGTGTGTGCACTGGCGTTCGGCCCGTCAAATCTGCACGCCGTCGCTCTCGAAAACCTTGATGAGTTTACAGCAAATACTCCTACGACAGAGGCCAAACTCTCGGAGCTCATCGAGGCGGTTCGCGAAACAGGGATCAGTCATTCCGATCAATGTTACGAGATTGAAATTCAAGGCATTGCAGCGCCGATTTTTGATCACACCGGACATCTGGCGGGTGCTGTCGCGGTGGCCTGTGTCGCTTCGCGCTTCACCCCAGAGCTGGCACACACCATCAAAACCGAATTGCTCATTGCGGCTCGGGACATCACGCACAATTGGGGGGGGACTATCCCGCGCCCCATAGAGCAGTCCTGGGCCAAATCCCTCACAAAAGTGACCGAACAGGAAACCGCTTCATGAAAGACTCAAACTTCCTGAAAGAACACAATGGCCGCCTGATGTGGCACCCGATGACCTCTCCGCAAGACAGCATCGACCAGCCGCCAAAAATCATCACCGAGGCAGACGGCGTTTCGATCGTGGATCTAGACGGGCATCGCGTCATCGATGGTGTCGGTGGTCTGTGGAACGTGAACCTCGGATACTCCTGCCAGCCGGTCAAAGACGCCATTGCACAGCAGCTCGACACACTGCCCTACTACTCGACCTTTCGCGGAACCTCCAACGACGCCGCCATTGAACTGTCCTACGAGCTGAAAGAATTCTTTGCCCCGGACGGGTTGTCCCGCGCCTTCTTCACCTCAGGCGGGTCAGATAGCGTCGAAACCTCGCTGCGCCTTGCGCGCCAATACCACAAACTGCGTGGTGAGCACGGACGCACCAAGTTCCTGAGCCTCAAAAAAGGCTATCACGGCACCCATATCGGTGGCGCCTCCGTTAACGGAAATGCCAATTTCCGAAACGCCTACGAGCCGCTTTTGCCAGGGTGTTTCCACATCCCAGTGCCATACACCTATCGCAACCCCTTCAATGAGACGGACCCGGAAAAGCTCGCACAACTGTGCCTGCAATCCCTGGAAGACGAAATCGCATTTCAGGGCGCAAACACAATCGCCGCCATGATCATGGAGCCCATTCTGGGCGCCGGCGGCGTGATCCCACCACATCCGTCTTTCGCACCGGCTGTTCAGGACATCTGCAACCGCAACGGCATCCTGCTGATCACCGACGAAGTCATCACCGCTTATGGCCGAACAGGTGCTTGGTCCGGAGCACGCCTTTGGGGCATCCAGCCTGACATGATGGCCACAGCCAAGGCCATCACCAATGGTTACTTTCCATTTGGCGCCGTGATGCTGGGCGACCGCATGGTTGAGGTTTTTGAAGGCAACCCTGCAGCCAAAATCGGGCATGGCTATACCTATTCCGGCCACCCGGTCGGAGCAGCCGCCGCGCTGGCCTGTCTGGCGGAGACCAAACGCCTAAACGTGGTTGAAAACGCGGCCGCGCGTGGCACGCAGCTGTTTGAAGGCTGCAAAGCGCTGATGGAAAAGCATGACATCATCGGTGATGTGCGCGGCGGATACGGCCTGATGACCGCCATCGAAATGGTCAGCGACCGCACCACCAAAAAACCGATTGACGGCGCGACGGCTGCCAAGGTGCAGGATACGGCCTACCGGTCAGGCGCCATGGTGCGTGTCTCCGGTCCCAACCTGATCCTGTCACCACCACTGGTGCTGTCGCAAACCGGCGCCGCCACAATCCTTTCCGCGCTTGACGCCGGTTTCGCCGCAACCTGATAGGCCCCAAGATGACAGCTAATTATGTTGCCCTTTTGGGCACAAAGGGCGGGCCATCGGTTCGCACCGGCTCCTCTATGCCGACTTCAAATCTGGTTGTGCTCGATGGCCAACAGATTGTCTTGGATTGCGCCTTGGGTGTAACCCGCGGATTGGTGGATCAGGGCATGGATCTCAAAACTCTGTCGACCATTCTGATCAGCCACTTGCATTCAGATCACTATCTCGAACTTGGCCCGCTTATTCACACGGCGTGGTGCTCCGGGTTGACCACGCCCGTCGATGTCTATGGCCCAAAGGGCCTGCAAGATTACTGGGACGGGTTCGTCGCATCCATGAAAGCCGACATTGACCTGCGCATTGTCGATGACGGCCGCGATGATCTGCGCGATTTTGTGCGCATCCACGCGATCGACGCGGGCACAGTGCTTACCCGCAACGGCCTGACCATCACGGCAATCCGAACCGAACATCCCCCACTGATCGACAGCTTTGCCTTCTCGTTCAAAACCAGCGGTACCCATGTCGTCTTTTCCGGCGACACCGCCCCTCTCAAATCCCTCGAAGAGTTTGCACTCGGCGCGGATTTGCTGATCCATGAAGCGATGCTGAAATCCGCTTTGCCATCCCTTTTGGAGCGCATTGGGAATGGCTCAGAGAAGCTGATGCAGCACTGGCTGCGGTCTCATACATTTGCACATGATGCCGCCATCACAGCAACGAACGCAGGCGTCAAACGCTTGGCTTTGTCGCACTTGATCCCGTCGGACGACCCCACTTTTGGGCCGTCCGACTGGCAAGCGGCATGCGCCCCCCACTACGACGGCAAACTCATTGTCGGTCACGATGGTTTAAGGATCGATCTATAGGGCGCGGCATTTCCTAACAAGACGGGCTCAAATGGCCCGTCCGTAGATAGTCGTTTTCTACATCGCCGCCACAAGCCATAGCGAAAGCCACGGAACTGTTATCAACAATGTCAGTCGGACAATGTCGGCGTACCAGAACGGCAGGACACCCTTAAAAATCGTTCCCAAGGACACATCTTTGAGGACAGATTTGAGGACAAAAACATTCATGCCAACGGGTGGGGTGATCAGGCTGATCTCGGTGACCACAACAACCACAATTGCGAACCAGATCAATGCCATTTCAGGGTCCTGAAGCAGCTCATTGGCAAACGGCAATTCGTACATCAGCGGATAAAACACCGGAACCGTGAGCAACACCATCGACAGGCTCTCAAGCACACATCCCAAGATCATGTAGATGATCATAATCACAAGAATGACTGCCCAGACTGGCATTTCCAAATCAAGAACCAACATCGCCAGAGCATCTGGCAATCCGGCAAAGTTGACAAAATTGGAAAACAGCTCTGCCCCGATCACCACTGCAAAAATCATGGCGGTTGCGCGCACACTATCAAACGTTGCTGTCAGGAAGTCGCGCCAAGTCATGGTGCGCAGCCCAATGGCAATCAAAACAGAGGCGCCCGCCCCCATGCCTGCGGCCTCGGTTGGGGTGAAAAACCCGCCGTAAATGCCAATCATAATAAACAGGAACAGGCCCAGTACGCAGAATACACCAACAACATCGGCGCGGGTCATGGGCTCACGTTCAGAGACGACGTCAGGCGCCAGATCAGGTTTGATCCAAACCGCAACCTTGACGGCCACCAGATAGAGGATAACGCCCAAGATACCGGGGACCACGCCAGCAATGAAAAGCTTGGCAATGTTGGTTTCGGTCAGAAGCCCATAGATGATCAGGATCACCGAAGGCGGGATCAGAATGCCAAGCGTACCGCCTGCCGCAATCGATCCCGTTGCGAGGCGGTCATCGTAGCCAAATTTGCGCATCGAGGGCATTGCGACTTTGGACATTGTGGCGGCAGTTGCAAGCGAGGAGCCGCACACTGCGGAAAACCCACCGCAAGAGAAAACTGACGCCATGGCCAATCCACCACGGGTGCGCCCAAACAGGCGATCCGCAGCGGCAAACAGACCGTGTGCCACCCCAGATCCAGCCAGCACATTGCCCATAAAAATGAACAGCGGAATAACCGAGAGACTATAAGACAGGGCAGAGTCAAAAGCGATTTGACCGGTCATCGCCCACGCCGGTTGCCACCCCCGCATGAGTGCAAAGCCAATTCCGCCAACAGCTGCCATGGCAAAGGCAATGGGCACACGCACAAGGATCAGTCCAAGCAGAACGGCAAAACCAATGAGAGATTCAAGCATTGTCGTCCCTTACGTCTTGATCAAAGTCGCGAGGCGGTTCAATGCCGCGCGTAAAGGCAATAAAGGCGCTGACCAAACAGGAGAAAGCGGCCAAATAGCCAAAAGGAGCCAGCGGAATGTTGAGCGCATTTGTGACCGCGCCGTCCTGTGCAGCGGAGAAGGCATGCGCCGCCAAGCGCCAGGCAAATGTTGCCAGAAGGGCTGCGGAAAACAGTCCGGCAAAGGCAGAGAGATAGCGCTGAGATGGACCGCGCAGAACCACATTTATGAGATCAACCTCGATGTGCTCTTTGCGTTCGGTGGTCAAAGGCAGCGCCGCGAAAACAAGCGCTGCCAATAAGAGTTCAGTGATCTCAAAGGCGCCGCTGAGCGGGGACGAGAAGAAGTATCGCCCCACCACATCAACGCAGGTCACCAAGATCAGACTAAACAGAATGAGAGCGGCCCCGATACCCAGAGTGTTCTGGAGAAGTTGGCCAATGTCCAAACTGTCCTCGTTGCTTTTGAACCTCTGTCGGAACCGCTCCATCGCTTAGTACTCCACGCCGGTTTGGGCGCGCAGGTCCTTCAGAGCCGCAGCCCCATCAAACCCATCTTCAGCGATCGCCTGAGCCCATGTATTTTCATGCACGGCCGCTTTGGATTTGATGGTTTCCAGCAAGGTCGCAGGGGCGTCGGTGATTTCGATGCCTGCTTCGTTGATCGCAACCAGCGCGGCTTCGTCTGCCGCATTCCAAGCAGCGCCCACGCGCTCTGCAAAAGCTGCGCCCGAGATTGCCTCGATGGCAGTGCGGTCTGCTTCGGAAATGCCGTCCCATGCGCCTTCGTTCATGACGAGGAACCAAGTGGTGTTATAGAGACCGCCAGGCACCCGCATGGTGTATTTCAAATCATCGGTCAGCTTGAAAGCGGTCAAGGCCTCGTAGGTGAACGTCACACCATCGATCACGCCGCGCGACAGTTTTTCAAAAACTTCGCCAGACGACATAAACAGCGTTTCCGCACCCAGATCTGACATCAGGTCTGCGATGTAGCCGCCGGGAACCCGAATTTTCAGCCCCTCGAGATCGGAGGCTGCGGTTACTGGGCGGACGTTGTTGTGCAAAACACCTGGGCCGTGCACAAACAGACCCAGCAGTTTCACGCCTTCGTGCTCTGCCTGAGCATCGAGCGCGCCGGAGTAGACGTTCCAGAATGCGGTGGAACCGGAAACGGCGTCATCACCCAGGAAGGAAAACTGACCAATGCGGGAGCGTTCAAAGCGGTTGTCTTTGGTGAAAGAGTGCAGGCCATATGTGATGTCTGCAATTCCATCGGCGGCCATGTCGTAATGGGCCGGAGGGGCGCCAAGAGGCTTGGACAGGACGCGGACTTTCACACGTCCTTCGGTGACGTCAGACACCTCTTGTGCCCAAGGCTTGATCGCATTCACGACAATAGGGTGGCGTGGTGGCAGCCAGCTGGACAGGGCCAGCGTATCAGCAAACGCAGCAGTTGATGTTAGCAAGCTGGCGCCAACAACGGCACCGGCAATCACTTTACCAAGCGTGGTGGATGTGAGTCTCATAGTGTTTCCTCCCTTTGAGATTTCAGTTGGGCGTGCAACGGCCCTGTGGCGGGGTGGTCAACTTTGCAGCTGTTCCCACATTTCGAGGTCGCGTTTGTCTGTCCAGATGCGGGGCGTGTCGATGCCACGCGCCTCGTCGTAGGCGCGGTTCACATTGAACGGCAGACAGTGCTCGTAGATGGCGTAGTCTTTGAATTTGGGATCACAGGCGTCGCGCACCGCATCCCAAGCTTCTTTCAAAGAGCCGCCACGCGCGGCCACTTTGGCTGCAGGCTGATACGTGCTTTGTACAAAATCACGGGTGCTTGTGATGGCGCGCTCAACGGCATCTTTACCAATCAAAGCTCCGCCGCGGCCCGGTGCAATGGCATCCACATCGTAGGCGGCGATGTTGTCCAGCGTTTGTCCCCAGTCGCCAAAGTGACCGTCACCGCAATAACAAGCGGAATGATCTTCGACGATGTCACCGGTGAACATGACATTCTGATCAGGCACATGGATAACGGCGTCGCCAGCGGTATGGGCGCGGCCGATGTGTTTGATGTCGACGCGGCGGTTGCCAAGATACACAGTCATGCTGTCGCTGAACGTCGTGGTGGGCCATGTCAGGCCGGGGATGCTTTCGTGGCCTTCAAACAGGCGCGGGAAGCGTTGAAACTCGCTGTCCCAATCTTCTTGACCGCGTTCAACAACCATTGAGCGGGCCACATCAGACATGATGATCTGCGAAGCGCCAAAGGCTGAGGCCCCCAGCACCCGCACGGCATGATAGTGGGTCAGAACCACATGCGAAATTGGCTTATCGGTAACAGAGCGCACACATTCGATGACCTTATTTGCCAAACGCGGCGTGGCTTGGGCCTCGACAATCATGACGCTGTCATCGCCAATGATCACACCGGAGTTTGGATCACCTTCGGCGGTAAAGGCGTAGAGCCCCTCGCCAATTTCATCAAAGGTGATGGTCTTTTCGGTCATGTCGCCTTGGGATGCGAATGCTTTTGCCATTTTGATATCTCCTGAACCCGCAACCGGTCTGGCGGGGAATTGCTGTGTCAGTTGCGTGTGAACGGGTCGTCGAGCGCAGGCAGAATTTCGCCCGCGCAATCGCCGAATCCGATGGTGAAACCGTCACCCATGGCGTTGGCGCGAAGGGTCATCGTGTCGCCGTCTTCGATGAAGGTTCGGGTTTCACCGTTGTCCAGCGCGAACGGTTCGCGTCCTGCCCAACTCAACTCCATAAGTGAGCCAAATTCGCTTTTGTTCGGACCAGAAATTGTGCCAGAGCCAAGGAGGTCGCCGGCGTTCATGCCGCAGCCACCAACCGCATGGTGTGTCAGTTGTTGGGCTGCGGAATAGTACAAGCGATTGTAGTTGGTTGTGGCGACAACGCTGGCCTGATCCGTAGATTTGGGCTGCATCAGAACCTGAAGTTCGATGTCATAGAGGCCTGGCTTGCTTTCGCTCAGGTACGGCAACAGCTCTTTGGTGCGAGGTGGCACCTCGGTGCGGAAAGGCTCCAATGCGTCTTTGGTCACGATCCAAGGGCTGATCGAGGTGCCAAAAGCTTTGCCTTGAAACGGACCAAGCGGTTGATACTCCCAGCCTTGAATATCGCGTGCCGACCAATCGTTCAGCAACACATAGCCAAAGATCATGTCATCCGCTTGCGCAGTTGTGATTGGCGCCCCCATTTCGCAGGGCGTGCCAACAATGGCGCCCATTTCCAGCTCGATATCAAGCCGTTTACATGGACCAAAGGAAGGCATAGCGGCGTCTGGTGCCTTGGTCTGGCCAAGCGGGCGGCGAATGGGCGTTCCTGACACCACAACAGAGGATGCTCGCCCGTTGTACCCGATGGGAATGTGCAACCAGTTGGGGGGCAGCTCCGGCCCGCCGCGTAGGATAGACCCCATGTTCTCCGCGTGTTGGCGGCCCGCGTAAAAGTCGGTGTATTCGCGAACCTGGAAAGGCATGTGCAGAGTGGCGCCAGCGGCGATGACCAGACAGGCCTCAGCCGCAGCTTGTTCGGTGGAGCCTGCGCCTAGGATTTCTGTCAGTCGAGCCCGAAGGGCGGCCCATGTTTGTGGTCCCGCCTCCATAATTCCGTTCCAGTAAGGCACGTCAAACAGAGCGTCTTCGCCGAGCACCAGAAGGCCCGCTGCCTCGGCAGCCTGACAATCCAGGATCAAGTCACCAATGGCGACACCGCAACGTGGTTCCTGGTCTCCGATGGAGAACACACCGTAGGGCAAATTGTTCAAGGGAAACGGATGATCGGCCGCGTTGGCGGTCTCCACCCAAGATTTCAAAAGAGGCATTTACGACTCCGTATCGCAGAAAAGGGGCAAAGGGCTGGCGCGCTGGTTTGCGGTGACACTAGAGACACGCGCTTTGCGCCAGCAGACCGAAAGACAGACGGGAGGCCGGAATTCTGTTTGGTATTTGTCATCAAATCCTCCCGGCGAGGCGACTCTCAGGAATTGGAGTTGCACTTGGGGGCACTATTTGTTTCATATGCAACGAAGTCAACAATTTTTATTGCATATGCAACGAACATGCTTCTTCAATGGAGAGGGAACAGAGGATTGAACATGCCAAACACGCTGCCAGACTTCGATTTAGAGCGCTATTTGCCCTATCGTTTCACAGTGTTGGCTGCGCGGTTGAGTGCGGAGCTTGCAAAAAGCTACAAGAACGATTTTGGTATCTCGATGCCAGAGTGGCGCGTCTTGTTGAATGTCGGATACAGTGAAAACCCTTCGATTCGAGACATCGAAAGACGTGTCAGTCTCGAAAAGTCCAAGGTGAGCCGCGCGGCAGCAAAGCTTGAGGCGAAGGGGTATATCACCAAGGAAACCGACAACAGCGACCGGCGTTTACTCAAGTTGGCGTTGACCAAACAGGGCGCGGAGTTGCTCAGCGCGTTGATCCCGATTGCCCGATCCTTTCAGGCACAGTTGGACGAAATTCTCGGGGCTCATGAAGGCGATTTGCAACACGCCTTGGATTTATTGACGGAAAAATTAGATGATTAAGCTTTATGATTATTGGCGGTCCTCCGCCAGCTATCGGGTGCGCATCGTGCTGGGTTTGGCGGATATGCAATGGGACACGCAGCCGGTCAATTTGCTTGAGGCAGAGCAACGTTCGGAGGCCCATCTCGCCCGAAACCCTCAGGGGTTGGTGCCGGTTCTAGAGGTGGATGGACACAGCCTAACCCAGTCGCTCGCACAGATTGAATATCTTGATGAGACCCGAAAACTGGGTCTTTTGCCGGCAACCGCGATCGGGCGTGCCGAAGTTCGGGCACTCTCCTACGCCATTGCGATGGAGACCCACCCGGTGTGCAATCTCAACGTCGTGAGGTGGGCCGTAGCGAACTCCGACAACAAAATCACAATGGAAGGCTGGATGCGCCATTTCATCACGCAGGGCTTGGATGCCTATGAGGGGATGGTCTCAGGCGGGGCATATTCATATGGCGAAAGCGTCTCGATGGCCGATGTGTGCCTGCGACCACAGATATACAATGCCGAACGTTGGGGCGTGGATCTTGGAGCCTATCCCAACATTGCTCGCATCCACGCGACTCTTGATGCCATTCCGGCATTTCAGCACGCCCATCCAGATGAAACACCACAGGGCTAAAGCAGTCTTGCCCTAGCCGGCATTGGTTGTGTTGGCTTTGGCGTGGTGTTCAACAGCTTGCTCCAGGGCTTTCAATCCTTGTTTGAGAGCGTCCAAATCCTCGCCCCTCATGTTTTGAAGAATCGATTCGGAACGGCTCTCAACTTGTGGAAACACGTCGCCAAAAAGGCTAAGTCCCGCCTCCGAACAGGTGTACAGGCGCAATCGGCGGTCGGTTTCGTCCACTGATCGACTGATCAATCCCTTGTCTTGAAGGCGTGTTGCCGCTCGGCTGACCTGTACTTTGTCCAGCGTTGTACGTTGGGTCAGTTCAAGCGACGTCAGCTGCCCTGCGTCCGCAAGCAAGAGCAGTAAGCGCCATTCCTCACGGGATAATCCGTAGGTTCGCCCGTATACTTCTACCAGTTTTCGAGAGAACAATTCCGCCGTCGACGCAAGCAAATACGGAAAATAGGTCTCGAGGTTCATAAGTAGTTTCCTTTCACGTCCAGAATAAATTGTTGCATGTGCAACGAATTGATCTGGATCAAGCCAAAATTTTGTGCATGATGATTATCATTGCAAATGCAACGATTCTGGAGGAGATCGAAATGAACGTACAAAACTTGAAATTGGACCAGATCCATCACGTCGCCTACCGCTGCAAAGATGCCAAGGAGACTGTAGAGTTTTATACCAAGATGCTGAACATGGAATTTGTGTTGGCCATTGCCGAAGACAAGGTTCCCTCAACGCATGAACCCGATCCCTACATGCACCTCTTTCTTGACGCCGGAAATGGCAACGTGCTGGCGTTTTTTGAATTGCCAACCAAACCAGAGATGGGCCGCGACCCAAACACGCCAATTTGGGTGCAGCATATTGCGTTCAAGGTCAAAGATCGGGCCACCCTTCTGGGCTTTAAAGAGCACCTGGAAGCGCAGGGTGTGGATGTCCTTGGCGTCACGGATCACTCGATCTTTCATTCGATCTATTTCTTTGATCCAAGCGGTCACCGTGTTGAATTGGCCTGCCCAGATCCAAAAGAGGCGGAAATGCTTGAGCGCCTGGATGCTGTCAAATGGGACATGTTGGAAGAATGGTCGCGCACCAAGAAAGCCCCGCAACACGCCGATTGGTTGCACGCCAAAGAGCTGGGGAAAGAGTGATGCTGAACACCTACGACTTTCCGGAATTTGACTACGTTCAATCTGATGAACAGGTCTCTGGCGCGGTTGAGCGCCACAGCGTAGTCATTGTTGGTGCAGGCCCCATGGGCCTCACTGCAGCACTCGATTTTGCTGCGCGCGGGCTAAAGGTTGTTGTGCTTGATGACAACAACACTGTGTCAGTTGGTTCGCGCGCGGTATGCTATGCCAAGCGTCCGCTAGAAATCTGGGACCGCCTTGGCGTTGCTCAAAAGATGCTGGACAAGGGCATCGAGTGGAAGTTGGGCCGCGTGTTTTTCCGCGATCAGGAGGTTTATCAGTTTGACCTCTTGCCTGAGGATGGCCACAAAATCCCGGCATTCATCAATTTGCAGCAGTATTATCTTGAAGAATACATGGTTGAAGCGTGCAACCAGCACCCATCCATTGATCTGCGCTGGAAACACAAAGTGGTCTCTCTCAGCCAGCACGATGACCATGTCGAGATGGCGGTGGAAACCCCGGACGGCATCTTCCAGATGGAAGCGGAATGGCTGGTTGCCTGTGATGGGGCAAATTCTGACACCCGCCGGATGGTGGGCGCCGACTTCACAGGACACTTCTTTCAGGATCGGTTCCTCATTGCTGACATCGTAATGAAAGCGGATTTCCCTACCGAGCGTTGGTTCTGGTTTGATCCCGACTTCCACCGTGGTCAGTCTGCACTATTGCACAAGCAATCTGACGACGTTTGGCGGTTGGATTTTCAATTGGGGTGGGACAGTGACCCCGAGGTTGAAAAGCGACCAGAAAACATCATTCCACGGGTCAAAGCGATGATTGGTGAAGATGTGGACTTTGAACTTGAATGGGCATCCGTCTATCAGTTCGCCTGTCGACGTATTGATGACTTCCGCTTTGGTCGCGTGCTATTTGCTGGCGACGCCGCACACCAAGTTTCCCCTTTTGGGGCCCGTGGCGCAAACACGGGTGTTCAGGATATCGACAACCTGTCCTGGAAGCTGGCGGCGGTGATCCGTGGCGAAGCGCCAATTGCATTGCTTGACACCTATAACACCGAGCGGGCCTTTGCTGCCGATGACAACCTGATGAATTCAACCCGATCAACCGACTTCATCACCCCCAAGAACGGCGCTTCAAAGCGGTTCCGCAATGCCGTGCTTGATTTGGCGAAGAAAGCCAAATTTGCCCAGCCTTTGGTCAACTCTGGTCGCTTGTCGACGCCGACCCCTTATGTCGACAGCCCGTTGAACACAGATGACTCTGATGACTGGGCAGGTCAGATGCGACCCGGCACCTGTGCGGCTGATGCGCCTGTATCCAAAGATGGCAAGCCTGGATGGTTGCTCGAGGAACTCTCTGATGGATTCACATTGCTGGCGCTTGGTGTTGATGTCAGCCTCGTCGACGCAGGTGTCTTTACACCGAAGGTATTGAGCCTTGGCGTGGATTTTGAAGACAGCGAAGGGCTGATTTCGCAACGGTACGATGCAAGCGAGGGTGCGCTGTATCTGATCCGGCCTGACCAACATATCGCGGCCCGCTGGCGCAGTTTCGATGCTGGTGCGGTGAAAGCAGCTATTTCAAAAGCAACCGGAGGTCCAATCTGATGAGTTTGATTCTAACCCCCAATATCGAGTCCCCTGACGACTTCTACGAAGTCCTCACAGAGGCACAGCGGGAGATGACCGACGAGCAAGCAAATGACATGAATGCACGTCTAGTGTTGATCCTTGCCAACCAGATCGGCACGTTGAGCCGCCTCAAAGAAGCGATTGCACTATCGCAATAATTATTGGGGTTTGTCTAAGCACTGGGGCTCAGCGATATGCTGGGCCTCCGTTGGTTTGGCCTTTCGGCGGCCTGTAAGACGTCAGCGCTTAAGGGGCCAAATCTGTCCGATATTTATCGCAACAACGTCACCAACCTCACCGAGGAGTTCAGCAGCACAGACACCAAAGCCGAAGCGACAACCCTCATCCGCTCGCTGATTGAAGAGGTTCGTCTGGCACCAATCTCCAACGGCGCCTTGGACATTGATTAGGCTGGTGAATTGGCTGGTTTGTTTACCCTGGTTGCGGGAGCTCGCAAACATCGTTGCCGAACACAATTAAAATGTAGAGTTTTCCATTAAATCCGAAATATAGGAATGAGACGGCGCCGCGTTGACTATTCGCGACGTCGTAATTTGAGAACGCTTGATCCATGTGGACCTTAACGCGCCAGATCTGCAGGTCTGAAGCCAGCTTTCCATGGCAATTCTTGGGAGAATGCCCAGCCTCTTCAAACCATTCCCTCCGATCGCACTCAGTTTGGTTTCTTACCACTCGCCCTCTTGGGCATTTCTCTCAGTTTATGGAAAAACACATAGAGGGCCGGAATGAACACAATGCCGATAGTCGCCGCAAACAGCATCCCCCCCGCAACGGGCGTACCGATACTGCGGCGCGTCAACATCGAGGCCCCCTCAGCGACAACCAAGGGTCCAAGACCCGCGATAAACGCGAGGCTGGTCATCATCACAGCGCGGAACCGGGTGCGGGCGCCGTCAATGGCGGCATCAATCACATCCATCCCGCCCTTTCGCCTGTCTTCGGCAAACTCAACGATCAGAATGGCATTCTTGGCCGCCAGTGCAATGAGCACAATGATCCCGATCTGCGAATACAGCCCAAAATCCAAGCCAGAGATCAGAAGCGCGCCCAATGCCCCGCATAGGCCAAAGACAACGGACAGCAGCACTGGGACCGGGATCATCCAGCTTTCGTAGAGGCCGACGAGGAACAGATAGGCAAACACAATTGCCATGGCGAGGATCGCGCTTGTTTGGCCACTGGCCAAGATTTCCTGAAGCGACGTCGCAGTCCATTCAAACCCATAGTTCTCTGGCAGCGTGTCTGCCGAAATTTCGTCCATCGCAACGAGGGTTGTTCCGCTGGACAAACCTGGAGCCGGTGATCCGGTGACTGCAATTGTCCGGTAATTGTTGTAACGCCCAATTGAAGCCGGTCCCGTTCTGAATTCAACTTTGGCAACAGAAGAAACGGGCACCATTTGACCGGACTTGTTGCGAACATTTATCCGTCCAATATCATCAATGTTGTCTCGATCAGCGGCCTGGGCTTGCAATCGGACCTGCCACGAGCGGCCATAGATATTGAAATCGTTGACGTAAATTGTCCCAAGAGTGCCAGACAAAGCTGAGAACAGATCATTTACGGACACGCCCAACGCCTGCAAGCGGTCCCGATCAAGATCGAGATAGAGCTGCGGAGTATTTGCAGAGAACGTCGTGAAGACCTGCTGAAGCCGCGGGTCGCTATTGGCGCTAATGACCAGGCCGCGGGCCGTGGCAGCGAGATCCTGGATGTCGCCGCCGCCGAGATCCAACAGCTGATAGGCAAAGCCGGCGGTTGTTCCAAGCCCTTGAATGGGGGGCAAATTGAACGCAATCACGTCTGCTTCACGAATTGCTGCGCCTTCGGCCATTGCCGTGGCGATCCCGGTGAACACGTTTTGACGGGGATCTGTGCGTTGGTCGAAGTCTTTCATCGACACAATTACAAAGCCGGAATTTGGTATCTCGTTTTGTTCAAGAATGCTGTAGCCGGACACGGTTGCCACGCTTTCAACACCATCAATCTTACCAACAATTTCCTGCACCTTTTCCAGGGTCTTATCAGTTCGATTGAGCGAGGCCGCGTCTGGCAGGCGAACTTCCATGAAAAACGCGCCCTGATCCTCAAACGGCAGGAACCCTTTGGACGTGATCTTTGCAACAAATCCAACCGACACAATGCCAAGAGCCAAAAACAATATCGCCAGCAATGAGCGCCGAGCAAAAAAGGCCGCAATCCAACCGTAGCCGTCCCTGCCTTGGTCGATTTTGCGTGAGACCCAGGCCATCATCCCACGGTCTTTGTCAGGCCGATGCCTGAGAAACAGCGCGCATAGTGCCGGGCTTAGCGTCAGTGCAGAGATCGCGGAGATCACCATGGCCACAGATACCACCAAGGCAAATTGCCGATACAACTCGCCCGGCAGTCCCGGCACAAAAGCGATTGGCACAAATACGGAAAGCAGAACCAATGTCACCGCAACAATTGCGCTGGTGATTTCGCCCATGGCTTGGATCGTTGCATCGGCGGGGGATTTGTCCGGGTTTTCTTCCAAAATGCGCTCGACGTTTTCGACAACAACAATGGCGTCGTCCACCACGATCCCAATCGCAAGGACCAGTGCCAGAAGGGTCACGCTGTTGAGCGAAAACCCAAATGCCAGAACAAATGCCAAGGTGCCGACAAGAGCCACTGGAATTACGATCAAGGGGATCAAGGTTGCGCGAAGGCTGCCAAGGAACAGGAAAACAACGATAACCACCAGAATAAAGGCTTCGAACAGCGTCTTGATGACCTCTCGCACACTGTCCTTGACGAAGGTTGTTGAGTCATAGGGGATGTCGTGGCTTAGGCCGGTGGGAAACTTTACCGACAACTCATCCAGCTTGGCCTTAATTGCATCTGCGGTCTTCAAGGCGTTGGCACCGGGCGCTTGATAGATACCGATCAGCGCCGTGGGCTGGCCATTGTATTCGGATGCGGCATCATAGTCTTCTGCCCCCAGCTCGACCCGCGCAATATCCCGAATCCGAACTAACGATCCGTCGTCTTCGGCGCGAACAACGATGTTTTCGAAATCTGATACATTCTGGAGCCGCCCCTGAGTGGTCAGGTTAAGCTGCAGGATGGGATCATCCGTCATTGGTTGTGCACCAATCCTGCCAATGGCCGCCTGCACATTCTGATCCTTCAGCGCTCCTGCGACGTCCAGGGGGGACATTTTTAATTGTGTCAGCCTGTCCACATCCAGAAAAATCCGCATGGAGTAGTCTCTGGGCGCAAATAGTTTGGCGTCCCCAACGCCATCGATCCGCTTGATGGGGTCGATGATGTTGATCTGCGAGTAGTTGGACAGGAACAGCCCATCCAGAGCATCGTTGTCCGTTGCCGTCACCGCTATGGCCATCAGCAGTGACGTCGATGTCTTGCTGACACTGACACCAAGCTGGCGCACCGAATCCGGCAAACCCGCGGTTGCCAAGGCCACCCGGTTTTGCACATTGACGGCATTGATATCCGGGTCAGTTCTCAAATCGAATGTGATGTTTAAAACATAGGTGCCGTTCGAGCCACTGGTCGAGCTCATGTATAACATGTCGTCGACGCCGTTGACCCGATCTTCAATGATCTGAGCAACCGAGTTTTCAACCACATCCGCACTGGCACCCGGATAATATGCGCTTACCGTGACCTGAGGAGGCACAATGTCAGGGAACAAGGCAACGGGCAGGCGGGTCATCGCGATGAGGCCAGCAAGCGTCAATACAATCGAGATGACAGCCGCCAATCTGGGGCGACGAACGAAGACCTCGGAAATCATGATCCGTTATCGCGCTTCAGTGCTGCGTCGACCGTTATGCCCGGCCGGGCCTTGTTGACCCCTTCGGTGATCACTTTGGTGCCTTCCGACAGACCAGCGGTGACTTCTACGCGCCCACCGGTGATCTCGCCCACCTTCACATCCGCCCTTGCAACCATTCCGTCTGCGTCAACGGTCAATACGTACGCTCCAACCATGTCGCGCTGGATCGCTTGAAGAGGCACTGTCAGCAGGTTTTCTGCTGCTGTTTCGGACAGGTGAATTGCAACCAACTCGCCGTCTCTCAAACGATGGTCTGGATTGTCAAAAACGGCCCTTACCGACACAGTGTCCGTGCTTTGACTGACGGCGCTGTCTACAAAGTCAATGGTGCCTTCGCGATCGTAACGCGCCCCGTCCGGAAGCCCGATTGTGACCGAAATCAGCGCCGCGTCATTGTCAGATTGGCTATGGATTTTCTGGTATTCGGCTAAAATAGAGGTCGACACCTGAAATTCGGCATAGATCGGATCAAGCTGGGTCAACGTGGTCAACACGCCACTTTGCGGGCTCACAAAAGCGCCAACATCAACGCTCGACAGCCCAAGGATACCATCAAATGGCGCCTGAACTTGCGCATATCCCAACTGAATTTCTGCCTGACCCAACGCACCCTGTAGTTGCTTAACATTGCCTTCAGTTTGCGCAAGTTGCGCCACCGCTTCGTCCAAACTGGTTTGCGGGTCATCCCCGCGTTCAACCAGTTTCTGTATTCGAATTTTGTTGATATTGGCGAGGTTTTGTTGGGCGACACCGGAGGCAAGAGCACCTTGAGCTTGTTGCACAGACGCCAAATAAGTGTCGTCTTCTATCTGATAAAGAGCATCGCCTTTACTGACGATATCACCCGGCTCAAAGCCTTGTTCTTCAAGATAGCCAGAAACTCTGGCCACAATTTCAACGCGACCAAAGGCTTTCATCTGACCAGTGAAACTGCGAGATCGGTTAATCGCCGTGGTTGCTGCGGGTTCAACAACCACAGCTGGAAGATTGGGTTTCGTCGTGGTTGAGGTGCCTTGAGCAAAGCAACTCTGTGCCGTCAGCCCAACTGTCGCTGTTAACAGGAATATACTTTGCGCAGAGCGCGCGAACCAAACGGCTTTTTGCATATCTATTCAAGCACCTTTAATCCACGGCCTTGGGATATCGATTAGTCAAAAAACCTATTTTTCCCTGGCGCGTTGTTAAGAATCCAAACTATCGCAGTATCAAGTTTGTAAGCCATAACACCCATTCCACAAATGAATTTTTGGATTCAATATGGGGGGAATTCAGCTGTTGTGTGTAGGAAATGCAATTTGAAGCGCAAACTTGCTGAACTTTTTGAAACCCACGATAGCAAGATCTTGGTCTTGACAACCTAAGCAACCAGAGCCTCAAATTGCACGGAGTCGTACTCTGGCGTGTAATTTATTCACTGCACTCGATCAGGCATTTTGGTCCGGGCTACGTTTACAATATTCTTTATTATTTCGTTAGGAAGCAAATCGATGGCATTGAACAGAGATCACAGCGCGGAATCCGAAACCATTGACGAGTTGTATGGATCCGACGATTTGAGCGGAACAGCGCCAAAATTCAAATTTCCAGAGCAAGAACTCGACCCCCGGCATGCCTATGCACTGGTGCATGACGAATTAATGCTGGATGGCAATGCCCGCCAGAACCTCGCAACCTTCTGTCAGACTTGGGAAGAACCAGAAGTGCACAAGTTGATGGACGAGTGCATCGACAAGAACATGATCGACAAAGACGAGTATCCACAGACCGCCGAGATCGAAGCGCGCTGTGTAAACCTGCTGGCCGACCTTTGGCATTCTCCGGAAGCGAAACACACCATCGGATGCTCCACCACCGGATCATCTGAGGCAGCTATGCTGGGCGGTTTGGCCCTGAAATGGCGATGGCGCGACAAGATGCGCGCGCAAGGGAAACCAACTGACAAGCCAAACATCATCACAGGTCCTGTTCAGATCTGCTGGCACAAATTTGCCCGTTATTTTGACGTGGAAATCCGCGAAATCCCACTCGAGGGAGACCGTCTGCTGATGACGCCTGACGAAGTACTGAACAGGGTAGACGAAAACACAATTGGGGTGGTGCCAACCCTTGGTGTAACCTTCACTTGCCAGTATGAACCGGTGAAAGCCGTCAGCGACGCCTTGGACATGCTTCAGGCCGATACCGGGCTCGACATACCGATTCATGTGGACGGCGCCTCAGGCGCATTTCTGGCGCCGTTCTGCGCACCGGGCATCGAGTGGGATTTCCGGCTGCCACGGGTGAAATCCATCAACGCATCCGGGCACAAATTCGGACTTGCGCCGCTGGGAGTCGGATGGGTGGTGTGGCGCCACAAAGAGGATTTGCCCGAGGATCTGGTGTTTAACGTCAACTATCTTGGTGGCAACATGCCCACCTTTGCACTGAATTTCTCGCGGCCCGGCGGACAAATCGTTGCGCAGTACTATAACTTCCTGCGGTTGGGACACGAAGGCTACCGCAAGATCCACACCGCCTGCTACGACACGGCTCAGTTCATTACCCGCGAAATTGAAAAGTTGGGTCCATTCAAAGTGCTTTATGATGGCGACATGCAAGAAGGCATCCCCGCGTTGTGTTGGACCTTAAAAGAAGATGCGGCAACCACCGGCTTTAATCTATACGATCTCGCGGACCGATTGCGGATGCGAGGTTGGCAGGTTCCGGCCTATTCGATGCCCGCCAACCGTGAGGATTTGGTGATACAGCGGATATTGGTGCGCCATGGGGTCAGCCGCGATTTGGGGGCTCTTCTGGTGGAAGACATCAAACGCTGTATGGAGCATTTTGCAGAGCACCCGATTGCGGTGTCGCTCAGTGCAGAGGAAGCCAGTTGTTACCACCACTAACCGTTGTGCGGTCGCCAAACATGATTTTGGTGTCACCCTTAAGCCGCTAAGGCCACAAGGCTGGTGCCCTAATTTTCGGAGCATTACATGTCACGTCCTTTTACTTTTTCGCCGTTTCAAGGCCTTGCAGTTCTTCTGTCTGTTATCCTGACTCCCGGTTTCGTCTTCGCACAATCCAATGATGCGACGGCGCCAGAAGGCGCTATTGGCAATGTTTTCAGCTTTTTTGAGCCTATTGCCGAAACCGGTTTGCACGGTTTCTTTGTGCTGCTGGGAGATCAGCCCATCGTGTTCTTGCTGTTGTCGTTGGCCATTGGTTACCCACTCGGCCGGCTCAGTTTTGCGGGCATTTCCCTTGGGTCGACGGCCGGAGTGCTGATTGCTGCAGTGGCCCTGTCGATGATTGCACAGTCCGGGTTTGGGCTGACTTATTCGATCCCCTCGATCCTCTCGAGCGTCTTCTTATTGTTCTTCATGTATGCGCTGGGTCTGAAAGTCGGGCCGCAGTTTTTCTCCGGCCTTCGCTCCGGTGCACTGGCGTTCCTGGTGATTTCTTTTGTGGTCTGGGGTCTCAACTGGCTGATTTGCGTGGTCGGCGCCGATCTGGCGGGGCTGGATCCGGGGTATGCTGCCGGGCTGATCTCTGGCAGCTACACCATCACAGCCGTCATGGGAGTGGCACAAAGCGCGATTGACAGCGGCGCCTACCAAGTGCCGGCTGATATGACCGCAGAGCAGGTGGGGGCCAACATTGCGGCCGGCTATGCCATCAGCTACATCCTCTCCAGCATCGGCATCATTCTGGTGATCCGCTATCTGCCTCAAATGATGGGCCATGATCCCGCGGCGGACGCCCGCACTGCTGAGATTGAGTTTAGCGGGGGCGACGAGACCGCTCTTCCCGGCACTGCTGATGCGTTGGTGCTGGGTTTTTCTCCCTATGATCTGCGCGCTTACCGAGTGGAGCATGCCGAGTTTGTCGGACAAACAATAGGTGACCTTGCGCAACGCCATCGCGAAGCGCCGGTTTTGCGGGTGATGCGGGACAATGCCGCCTTAGACATGAGTGATAGCTTACGGCTTGCCGAGGGAGACATTGTGACAGTGCGCGGAGACGTGCACGAGCTTATCCTCGAGGGTACTGGAATGATTGGTCCCGAAGTTGCGGATGCCGCGGCACGCGAGGTGCCGCTCGAGGCAGCCGACATTCGGGTCGGTTCACATGAGGTGTCCGGCAAAACTTTGGCTGAGATCGCGCAGAAGGGCGGTTACGGCGTACAGCTGTCGGCGCTGTTTCGGGGTGGACAGGCTATACCAATTGGGCCCAATACCGACGTTCGATTTGGCGATGTGTTGCGGTTGACCGGACCGGACGTGGCCATTCAGAAAGCTGCAAAAGCCTTGGGTGGGCGGCCTATATTGGACTCAACCGTGACCGAGGTGACCTACATGGCAATTGCTATGGCAATTGGCTATCTGGTTGGAATTCTCAGTGTGACAGTTGCGGGTATTCCGATTGCCCTGGGCACATCTGCCGGCTGCTTGCTGATGGGAATCTTTGTTAGCTATTTTCGCAGTCGCAACCCTTCTCTCGGCGGACCCGTCAGCGAAGGTGCACGTAGCTTTTTGCAAGACATCGGCCTGAACATGTTCGTGGCTGTTTTGGGCGCAAACGTTGGCCCCAAGGTGATTTCAGCTTTGGGCGGCGATACGGTCATCTGGTTGGCGCTGATCGGCACAGCTGCGGCACTTGTACCAGTTGTTGTTGCGTTCTTTATCGCAGATAAGGTGTTTCGACTGAATTCTGTGATCAATGATGGCGCATGTACCGGTGCGCGGAATTCCACCCCCGGCCTGAATGCCATTGTCGACCAATCAGGAAGTACGATTGCAGCGGTTGCATTCCCTTTAACGTACGCCATCACAACAGTTCTCGCCTTGTTCGGAGGATATATCGCGATGGTAATTTCCTGATGGGTCTTTGTTTCCCCTGCCCGAAACCTTTGTTGATTGAGCAAGGGAAAGAATTGCAGAAGGTCAATGCCCGCTCAATCGCGCGTCGCCTCAAGCGCCAAAGATCCATTCAGGCATAATCAGCCCCACCCAATTTTCTCAGTTTGAATGCTAGTGCATGATTGACTGGGGTTCCCTCAGAACGCGTTTTTTGGTGGTTGTGGGCAGTGGCCTGTGAATATGTACGGATTTGCGGCAAATAGCGGCAGGAATTTACGATTTTTGCAAGCCACCCTGATGGTCACTATGCGCAGGAAGTGTGCTTTGCAAAGTCTTGGCTGCCACCCCGAAGCAGGCGTCGGGCCAAACGGTAGCGACGCTTCGCATGAGCCCAATCCGGTCATTCACTGAATTCGCCGGATCACTTGGCTTCTAGCAGCGTCTTAGCTTGAGGCCAGATTTGGGTGTCACAACAAGTTGGTCACAGTTGGGGGCGAAGGCTTAAGCGTGTCTCACATCGGAAATTTGTTACCCGAAGTGTTTCTGTTATCGTAGGCACACAAAGTCCGTTCAGATGGAGAACCGATATGAAGCGTTGTCTTTTGGGTTTACTGACCTTGGCGGCAACTTCAACGTCTGCCTTTGCTCAAGAACTGGGGTTACTCACCTTACGTCGGACAGGACTTTCCAGATAACG
Organism: uncultured Shimia sp.; assembly: GCF_913054185.1. Taxonomy (GTDB): domain Bacteria; phylum Pseudomonadota; class Alphaproteobacteria; order Rhodobacterales; family Rhodobacteraceae; genus Shimia. The sequence goes on along the minus strand of NZ_CAJXIV010000055.1, from coordinate 2,386 downwards.
TCTATTTTGGCGATACCCACGTTCACACCAACATCTCGTTTGACGCCTTCGGTGATGGTAACATTGATATGTCGGCCGAAGAGGCCTACCGATTTGCCAAAGGTGAGGAAATGACCGGCCATGACGGGGCGCCTGTGCGTATGTCCCGCCCCATTGATTTTTTGGTGTTGGCTGACCACGCAGAATACCTCGGCGTCATTCAGGGGGTTGCGGACGGCAACGAAATGTTGGTGTCGACAGAAGCAGGAGCCCGCTGGGCCACGTTGGCTGACGAAGGTCAGTTAGAGCAGGCTCTCGGTGAAATCGTGAACGATCTGGCGACCAACACAAGCCGCGATCTCGGAGACGGCTTTTCCAAAACTGTGTGGCAGGACGTGATTGATTCCGCGGAACAGCACAACGACCCCGGTAAGTTCACAGCGCTTATCGGCTACGAATGGACGTCGTCTCCTGATGGAGACAACATGCATCGGGTTGTCATTTTTCGAGATGACGCCGCGCAAGTGTCGCAAACAATTCCTTTCAGTTCCTTTGACAGCCCATCACCCGAAGATTTGTGGAAATACTTGCAAAGCTATGAGGAAGGTACCGGTGGGCGGGTGATGTCCATTCCACATAATGGCAACATGTCTGCTGGCCGGATGTTCCAGCTTTCCACTTATGATGGGGGTGAATTGTCTCCTGCTTATGCCGAGACACGCATGCGTTGGGAGCCGCTGGTGGAAACCACCCAAATCAAGGGCGACAGTGAAACCCACCCTGCACTTTCTCCGGACGACGAGTTCGCCGATTTTGAAAGTTGGGATAAAGGCAACTTCGGGCTCCGCCGGACCACACCGGAACTGATGAAAACAGAGTACAGCCGGTCAGCCCTGAAACTCGGCCTCGCGCAAGAAGCTGAGCTTGGCGTCAACCCGTTCAAGTTCGGTATGATTGGCGCGACAGATTCACATACAAGCTGGTCCAACGCCGAGGAAGACAACTACCTCGGAAAATATGCGACGGCGTCGCCCGATCCAGATCGCTGGGACAAGAAGTTTCCGCCGCCCACGGTTCCAGGAATTCTTTTCCAATACGAAGAGTGGCAGAGTTCCCAGTCCGGATATGCCGCTGTATGGGCGCGCGAAAACACACGCGAAGCTTTGTGGGACGCTATGGAGCGAAAAGAGGTTTATGCGACCACCGGCCCGCGCATGAAGGTTCGTTTTTTTGGCGGTTGGGATTATGTCGCCAAGGACGCGAAACGGCATAACATTGCAGCCGTTGGCTATGGCAAAGGCGTTCCGATGGGGGGCGATCTTCCCGATACTGACGGCGCATCCTCCCCTAGCTTTCTGATCTCTGCCCTACGTGATCCAGACGGAGCAAACCTTGATCGGGTTCAAGTCATCAAAGGGTGGCAGGATCAAGCAGGGAACCTACATGAACTGGTATACGATGTCGTGTGGGGGGGGCGACCGCGCAGTTCTCAACAATGGCAAGCTTGAACCCGTTGGCACGACAGTGGACCTCGAAACCGCAATCTACACAAATGCGATCGGTGCTGCTCACCTTAGCACCGTCTGGACCGACCCGGCCTTCAACCCTGAGGAAAGGGCGTTCTACTACGTCCGCGTTCTTGAGATTCCGACCCCTCGTTGGACTGCTTTTGACGAAGTTAGGTTTGGTTTCCAGATGGACAAGCGTGTAACGCGCGTTTTGCAAGACCGTGCCTATACATCGCCAATTTGGTACACACCGGATCAATAGGTTTCGGGATGTCGCCGGAGTATTGATCCTCTCGCAAGGTGTTCGCAAAATTCGAGTAGTGGAACCACTTCCGGCCCGCTTACAGGCTGGAAACCACCATCGTCTGCGTGCTCCACATTTGGAAGCTGTAGGCCGTATGCGCTCGCCTCAAGGCAAATTGACGTTACCCAGTCACGGACGAACCGCGCAAAGAGACGGGCTGAGATCGGCATGCGTTCGAAAAACCTGCCGGGCCAAAAAGTGTTCGGATCCCAACATCAGCAGGACCTGCATCCACTTCTCGATCGAGACGCGAGTGCCCTCGGTAATTTCGAAGCGGTTGGTTTGCCGCCTCTTGTATTGCAGTACCGATACGCGGTCATTGATCTGACCTAATACCATGACTTCGACGACCTTCATTTTGACCAGATCACAGCAGCGTAACTTTCTGTCGTTGGCCAAATTTTAGAGCGCTGACTCGCGACGGCTGTCGGTAATCCTTTCCAATTTAGTGGTGTTCAAGAGTTGAATTTTCTCGGCAAGATATCTCAGAAGAATTTTGATGAAGAACCGACGGTTTGGTGATGTGCAGATTATGTGCATCTTGTTGAGTCAGCGAACGGTAAACTTGATCATTCTGTTTGCCGTGCTGTGTCGC
>NZ_CAJXIV010000054.1 GCF_913054185.1 uncultured Shimia sp. | reverse complement strand
TAGGAGCGCCAACCCTTAAGGTGGCGATGGATGCCTACCTCGCGCGCCCGAAGCTTCGTTCAGAAACACATAAGCTCGGCGTCCGGCAGCAATTCGAGCTGCACATGAAAGACTGGTTACGCCTTCCACTTGACGAAATCACAAAAGCGATGGTCGCGGAGCGGCATCGCTCAATGGCAGCAACGCCTTCCGCCGCCAATCACGCATTGAAGATTTTCCGGACGGTTTGGAACCACGCTCGCCGTGTTCACGATCTGCCAGAGGCACCGACCATGGCGATCGAATGGTATGTGGAGCGACCAAAGGGAACAATCATCGATGACCTCAAGGCTTGGCGCGATGATGTAGATGGTCTCTTTAATCCGATCCATCAGGTATTCTACGCGTTCATTCTGTATACAGGATTGCGCAAGACTGAAGCGCTTACGCTGGAATGGAAGAACGTTCGCGAGAGCCACATTCACTTGCCGATGACCAAGAATGGGCGCAGCTTCGACCTCCCGATATTGCAAGTTCATCACGAGATCTTGGCTCCGTTGCGCGGACTGAGCAGGCAGTGGGTATTTCCGTCACCAAAGGCACCTTCAGGCCATGTTGGCGCACCCGAGAAGATCACTTGGTCACCGCATGCGCATAGGCGCACATTTGCGACAGTGGCGATGGAGGCTGGGGTTCTTGAGGAGGTTGTGGGCCGTTTGCTCAACCACACGCCTCTTTCGATCACTGGCCAAAGATATACCAAACCATCGCTTGATGCTTTGAGGCCTTCGATGGATGTTGTGTGCAAAGAGTTGAGTGCACGGATTGAGGGCAGCTGACACCGTTTCAAGAAGACTTGGCATTGGCCGCCTTGCAGTTTTGCATCGTCGGATGGCTCTATTTTTTTCGGCATTGGTTGGGCAGATATGGACACAAAGAAAATTGCATTGAATGACATTGGGGTTGGGCTTCTTGGCAACGCAATGCTTCTCAGTGGTCAGTTGAGGCAATCCAGTTTGCATGCGCAACATCTTGACCAAAGCAAAGCTCTGCAAGTTAAACGAGACCGGATGAGGTGCGTGGCGTTGCAAAAAGCGCTTTATGCGGCTGGGATGTTGGATGATGCAATTTCCACGGCGATCGACTTGTCCAAGGATGAATTGGGCAAAGGGTCGACAAACAAGGCTCGTCGATTGAATGAAGTCGCAGGCGGTGGAGGCAAGCTTGCATGCGTCCGGTTCAAGGACTTTCTCTTTCCTGAAGGTGTATCAGGTCGGTATGGCATTGCCGCTGCTATGGATGCGGTTGAACAAAACGAGTTGCACGAACCAATCGCGCAGCTTTGGCCATCAGACCTCATGAGCGCTGTGAGAGAGCTTGTGATTGACTATGCGAAAGACAAAGCCGCTCTCGATCTGGGTCTGACAAGGGCACAGGCCGCTTTCATTGGCTTGGATGGTTTGGTGCTTAGGAAGTCCAACAGGGAGCTCCCCATTTGGCATCTGTGGAACAGTAAGACGGCGCGCCAAATACGTAGGGACGCAGGCTGGCTCTCGGAGATGCGGGCAAAGTTCCAGCGTCATGTGTTGCAGCCTGCTGAACGAATGTATGGAGATGCTGCGGCCAAACATGATCTCCCCGATCTTGCAATTCGATTTGAACAGCTTGGTGACGCCATAAAGGATGGAGGCATACATATTCACGAGGGCTTAAGCGAACTGGGCAGTCAATTGTGTGGTGAACCGGTTGTATCAGAGGGGACAATTCAGCAGCTTTTCCCAAGTTACGGAGCCTTACTGGAACATAAGAACTATGGGGTGGATGCGGATCCTTTCAACGTTTTCGTTTTTATGTCTGCGCAAGTGGCCTGGCGAGCGGTCAAAGAAGGTTGGGTAATCTGCATTGCCGAGGATGGGCTGGAAGGGGGCTGTTTCTCTTGGGTTTCCCCGGATGCCTTCCCGAGTTTGAGTGAGAATGATGAACTCCCATTACCTGAAGAGATCAATGTTGACGGGTGCTTCGATCTGGACGAGCGAACAAAATCGGCGCTTGGCGCAGATAGGCTTTGGTTCGCTTTGGCTAGCGATGTGGCGGCGACCTTGGACGTGCCAGAGCAGCCATCACCCGACAATCCTGAAGAACCGCAACAGACCCGTGGATACAATAAGGGGTTCACGGCCTCGGATGCTCCCTTCATCAAAGAGGGGGTGGGCATGTTGGAAGCAGGGAGCGCCAAAAGCGCGCTTAACGCTGCTCAGCTTTTGGTCTCAAAGTACGGTGAAATTACAGAGAACAATTGGGTTCCCGGCCAATTTGGAATCCGATCCTATACGGTGGGCGCGGCAGAAATGCGTCTTCAGAAAGCCATCAGCAAAGAGTGGAAAAAACTAAAGAGCATAGAGGAAATTCGCTTCAATCCAATCGAAGCGAATCCCGACAAATGACTTTGGAAGCGTAGGCGGGGAAATTGGGTAGTACAGAGCAACATGGAGCAGCCCAATGCAAACAAACTTCAACGATGATCGCCTTTTGAGCCGCAGTGAAGTGCATAGCCATTTTGGCCTCACTCAGCGCTTTCTGGAAGTTTCGGCTGTACGCGGTAACGGCCCTCCTATGGTAAAAATTGGACGCAGCGTCCGTTATCGCGTTGGGGACCTTCGAGAATGGATTGAGTCTTGCCGTGTCCCTTCGTCGTCCGGCGGGGTGGTTTGATGAGTGGAACTCACCTGGCAACTAAGCGAAAGCCATTGGACTTAATGCAGAAGTGGCATGTTGTGCAGTATTGGTCACAACAAACACCACCGCTTAAGCGTGCCACCTTTACTGTACTGATGAGGCTCTTGGATCGTCAGAACACCAAAACTGGCCGGTGTGATCCGTCAGCCGTTGGGCTTGCCGAAGAAACGGGCTTTTCCGAGCGGAGCGTCCGTAGCGCTTTCAAAGAATTGGAGGAACGCGGTGCCGTAAAACGGTTTCGCATCACTCTACGTTCACGCAATCAGTTCCTAATATTTTCCGTGAGCGAGTTGAGGCAAAATACTCTGTTGGCTGAGCGCAAACCGCGCGCCGGGCTTCGCACCGGCCTGAACTCTGTTTCCGCTCTCCCTGCAACACGCTGCCGCCTGAACCTGCGGCCTGCTTCACCCGAAACAATAAAAGAAACTAAAAAGAAAAAGGAAGATGCTGAGAATGCGTTTGCGCATGGCCCGAGGTCTCACTGCATAGTGCGAAGCAGTTCCTCAGGTGAGATGGATTTGGGGCAGTTTGAACAGAGAGTTGTAAAAGTCTTTGAACGCGAGGGTTATGGCTATGAAGGCTTATTGGCGCTTCCGGCCCAAGATGCGGAACTGGCTCATGGTCTGATGGTAACCGGTGAGTTGACGTTTTCCGGGGCAGTAGCGCGGCTCCTGAAAAGGTACAGGAATCAGAAAGAGCAAATGTGAAAGAGCGACCCCGTGAGCGGTTTGGGTCCTTCCCCGGCTCCTGCCGCATGCGGGTAATTCGCACCCCATGATGTCGCTATGTTTCGAATATGACCGGAGTTGGAGATGGGGTTGTTGTTGTTTGATGTGGTGCCGTTGGTGTTCAGCTGCTTGCCAACTGTAGTCTGACAAAGGTGAGAGGGTAGATCAAAACCCAGCAACCCTTTGCCCAGCTTTTCAAAAATACGTCTAACACATGAGCGGCCACTGCTGGGATTGAGGAGCCTTTCGCCACGTTTTGCATAAAGCTCGGCTTTGGGCCGGTTGCAACGCTGGACCCGAACGGCGGGAAGCGGACCTTTTCTTCAAGGGTACTCGGACGGAAGTCGAAGGGTTTACCGGGTGTCGACCAAGAATTGCCAAACTAAGTTCACAACCGACGATATCCCCACATGGAAGCGCGAGATCGCAGATCTGAACAGCATTCGTTTTTTCGGTGTTCGATGACGCAGATCTGCTGTGCGTTTTGGAGCACTGGTGGGCGGCAATTGTATTTCCCACCTTTGATCCGAAAGGAGAAATCAAATGTTTGATTCATATACCATTCGCCATGACGACATGCCCCAAGAGATGCGGTTTCTCTTGGAACAATACCCGCGCGATGCTTGGGAGGCGCACCCTGGCTTTAAAGAGAAGACCCGCCATTGGCTGGGGGCGCATCAGATGTTCCGCCGGGTCTCTGAGCGGGTGAAGCTGGACGCTGAAGCGCTGTTAAACAAGGATATGGCGCTCGACGACTATGCCGGGCGGTTGTCCCACTACGGCGGTAACCTGGTTGGGAACCTACATGGCCATCATGGCTGGGAGGATCACAACTACTTCCCGGAGCTGTCTGCCGCCGACCCGCGCTTTGATGCGGGGTTGGAAGTGCTGGAGAAAGACCATGCCGATCTGGATCGAGTGCTGGATGATTTCACCCGGCAGGCCAACCGAGTCATCAAGTTGGCGCATCTGGATGAAGCGCAATCGCGCGAAGAGGTGGCCAATGTGCATCGGACCAGCGAGGTGATCGAAACCTTTCTGAAACGCCATCTTGGTGATGAGGAAGAGCTGGCCGTGCCAATTATCTTGCATCACCGGCTGCGAGGGTGAAGGGTTTTGTATGACCAAAAATACTGCGACTGAAGAAGACCAATCCAAAGTCAAGGAGCGCCGCGCACGAGGTGAATTTGTGCGCGGCGTTAGCCGCTTTCGCCACACCATCGGCGATCCGGAGTTTCCGCCCGAGCCGGGGCGGTATCACTTGTTCGTGGCGCTGAATTGCCCGTGGTGCCATCGCGTGACCTTGGCATGGGCCGTTCTGGGACTGCAGGACAGCATCACAATGGATGTGGCCTTTCCCAATCGCACGGATGAGGCTGACCCCGCTGGCGCGAATTTGTGGGAATTTACGCCGCACCGGATTGCGACGCTGACGGGGGCAGTGCTGCCGGAATGCACGCTGGAAACCGGAACTGGCGAAAGATTACGCTTGGCCAAAGAAATCTACCAACGCGAAGGTTCGGACGAACAATCCGTCCCAATCCTGTACGACAAAATCGCGGACCGCATCGTGAACAACGAAAGTGCCGAGATCATCCGGATGCTGGATCAACACGCCAAAGCGCTTGGCAGCGATATCGCATCGGGCAGGCGCGCCCACCTCTATCCCGATGACGCCACGCTGCGCCAAGACATTCATGACCTCAACGAGACGATCTACACAACGATCAACAACGGCGCTTACAAAGCGGGGTTTTCGTCTGATCAAACAATATACGAAGCGGCGTTTGACGCCTATTTCGATACGCTTGAGAAGCTGGAGAACCGGCTGTCCGATGGGCGCTCCTTCCTGACGGGCGCGCAGTTCACCGAGGCCGACCTGCGTCTCTTTCCCACGCTCTATCGCCACGATCCGGTCTACTATGTGCGCATGAAACTCAACGGAGCACGTATCCTCGACTACCCGTATCTGTGGCGTTGGCTGTGTCGGGTCTTTTTGCTGGATGGCGTCGCGGACGCGGGATCTTTGATCCATTGCCGTCAGGGCTACTTTGGACGGTCCTGGAATGGCGTGGTGCCTTTGGGGCCACAAAGGCCGATGAGATACCCCGAAGCTTATCGGCATCCAGAATTGGGCCTTTTTACCGATGCTGAGCCGCTGTAGATCGTTTTCTGAAACCACATGCCAAACGCAAAGACAGCCATCTGAACATCTGCAGCGGAGTTGTGCTTTGTCCTCCGACCGTAAGTTCCGCCAGTTCTGCAATTTGCCCTCGTGGGGACCGACCGCTATGCGGACTACAGGCGCAGAGATTGCGTCCTCATCGGCTGACCGTAATGGGCCGTCGGTGAAAACGGCCCAGGCCCTTAAGATTTCTATGGCCTCTGCAATCGCAAGGGCATCCTCTCGCTCGACGCCAAAGTATCGAACAGTGCTGTCCATCTTCGTATGTCCCAAAAGCAGCTGCACCGCTTCTGAGCCTCGCTCAGGGCCCATCATATCAGTGCCGTGAGGAAAACAAATAGCGGCAATATGCAGCTTGCGACCTTTGTAAAGTCTGGCTCCTTGGCTGTCCGCGTAGCCAACGAAAGGACCAAACCTGCCGTTCATCAGTTGATCAGATGATGCGTTGTGGCTTCAGTTCAATTGCCATTGGAGAACAAAGTGGCATTACAGGTAGTTCGGTCCACAGAGAAGGATTATTTCCAACGCTAGTCCAGCTCAGTCCACGGCCAAGGCTTTACGTTGCTGGCAGCCGTTTGGAACCTTGCCGCCTTGGCTATCCAAATCCCCAAGTCGGTTCCGAAATCGGCCAACCGCTCATTAGGCTGCTTATTGTTGACCATCATGACAACAAACTGAACAATCGTCGCCACCCCTAGTACCGTTTGTGCAACTGAGATCATGATCGCGATCAGCAGCATGTAAATGAAACGCTGGAGCATATTGTCTGGTTGCTCAGGTTCAATCTGTTCGCCATGCAGGCGGCCTTCAATCCTTGCTTCGTCGTCGTCCACAATCTCACCCCGTTTTACGATTGAGCCTATACAAAAAAATTCCACTATCGGACTTTGTCAGCAAAAAGCTGCGTTACCAAGGCAATGTAAATACGCAGAATGCATACAAGTGCCAACAACAGCGGCCACCAGCACTTTCTGAACAATGGCGACAGTTTCGACAGCAACCATACTGCAGACGCAACATTCTTTGACCAAGTCCCGGAACCCAGACGTTCAGAGAGACAGCGAAGCCGATGTTTCAGTAGCCACCAATGTCGCCTTTGCGCAAAAAGCGACCCTTGTATAGTTCTGTGGACGGCCAAAACCGGTCATTGACGTAAGTTTCACCGAACGGCAGCTCCCGGTGCGGACTGCCACCATGGTCTCAGTGGGTTGAAAGGAACTGGCTGAACACGAAGCAACAATAAGCGAATTCTCGTGCGAGCCGCACAGAAGTGGCGTTCAGGGTAACCTTTTTCATGACCGCACCATTTCAGACGATACCGCCGCCCCTTCCATCGGCTGTTGGCCGGCGTGTAGTTACGCTTGCGCGATATCCAGAAGCGCGAAAGGCCATCACTGGAGAAATTGCGCCGCCAGATATTTTACGGGCCTTGGCCAGAATTGGCTCCACATCGGTGCGGAATGCGGCGCGCAACGTAGCTGACGCCATCAGCGCGTCATTGTCGGACTGATATCCGGTCAAGGCTTCGCGATCGACGAGGCTGGCCTGAACAAACGCACGTTGAATTTCCATTGCTGAAACCATCAGGCTTTCGATCGGGTCGGTCACATTGTGAGACTGATCGATCATATGCGCCAAATCCAAACCCGGTGTGCCTTCAGCGTCGACCAACTCGTTCCATACAAGGAAGAGGCGGTAGGGATCGATAGTTCCGCTGTCCAGGTCATCGTCGCCATATTTGCTGTCGTTGAAGTGAAAGCCGCCGAGTTTACCCGCGTGGATCAAGCGCGAGACGACCATCTCAATGTTCACGTTGGGCGCGTGATGGCCCAGATCAACGAGGCACATAGCTTTGTCGCCAAGTTCTTGCGCGGTTAATAGCGAAGTGCCCCAATCTTGTACCACGGTCGAATAAAAAGCAGGCTCGTAAATCTTGTGTTCGGAGAACAGGCGCCAGTCATCGGGCAGTCCTGCGTAGATCTCTTTCATGGAGCAAAGGTAGCGCTCGAATTGCTGTCCCATGTGGGTCTGGCCAGGGAAGTTTGCACCATCACCGATCCAGACCGTCAACGCCTTTGAGCCAATCTTTTTGCCTATCTCAATGCATTCCAAATTGTGTTCAACCGCTTGCGCTCGGGTGGCCGCATCGGTGTGCGTCAGGGAGCCAAACTTATAAGAGTGCGCCTGATCCGCTTGATCCTGAAACGTATTGGAATTCATCGCGTCAAATGACAGGCCGTGTTGATCCGCTTTGGCGCGCAAATCGGCGGGGTCGGCCTTGTCCCATGGAATGTGCAGCGAGACGGAGGGCGCAGCTTTGGTCAGCGCGTGGATTACGCCGCAGTCGTCCAGTTTATCAAAGATATTGGCGGGCTCTCCGCCGCCAGGAAAGCGCGCAAACCGTGTGCCACCGGTGCCGGTGCCCCAGGAGGGAACAGCGACGCCAAAACCCTGCGCTTTGGTCACCAGTGCATGAATGTCCACACCCCGCCGATCCAGCCTTTCACCAAGGCTATCAAAGTCTTTGTGCAGATCACGCTCAAGTTTGGCGTTCTCGGCCTCGATCACTTTCAGATCAAACATAGTATCCTCCCGAAGGGTCTGCGCACCCCATCCAATTGTGGCGCAAACAGGTATTTTAGCGTGTAAAGGCCTGAACGTTGCCGGCGTCGACGTTGATAATGTTGCCGGTCGACTTTGCCGATTTGTCGGACGCAAAGAAATAGGCGGCTTCTGCGATGTCTTCAGGCAGGACCGACAGCTTGAGCAAGGAGCGGTTGCGGTACATCTCCTCAAGACCTTCCTTGTCAGTGCCGTATGTATCAGCCCGTTGGTCAAGCCATTCGCCTTCCCAGATTTTAGAACCGCGCAGCACAGCGTCAGGGTTCACAACATTCACACGAATTCCAGCTTCAGCACCTTCCAATGCCAGGCAGCGCGCCAGATGAATCTCACTTGCTTTGGCGGTGCAATAGGCTGCCGCGTTGGGTGACGCCGCCAAGCCGTTTTTGGAGGCCACAAAAACGATGGAGCCGCCCATGTTCTGTACGCGCATGATCTTGAAGGCTTCACGCGAAACAAGAAAGTAACCCGTGGACAGGATTTCCATGTTTTTGTTCCACAAGGCGAGTGTTGTGTCCTCGACCGGTGCAGAGGATGCGATGCCAGCATTGGAGACCAGAATGTCCACGCCTCCAAATTCAACCGATGTATAGGCATAAGCTTCGGCGACGGCGTCCTCATCTGTAACGTTCATGACGACTGTGCGCACAACATCTGCGCCATATCGACTTGTCAGGTTATCGTAAGTTGCCGCCAAGCTTTCTTCATTGATGTCCGCTAGCATCACGCAGGCACCCTCTGACAGGTAACGCTCTGCTGTGGCGGCGCCGATGCCGCCCGCGCCGCCGGTGACAAGTGCAATCTGACCAGCGAGACTTTTGGGCTTTGGCATGCGTTGAAGTTTGGCCTCTTCAAGCAACCAGTATTCAATGTCGAAAGCTTCCTGTTCGGGTAAGCCACAGTATTCGGACACTACCGCCGCGCCGCGCATTACATTGATCGCGTTGACGTAGAATTCGCCAGAGATTCGCGCCGTGGCGCGGTCTTTGGCAAAGGTGATCATGCCGACACCTGGAATGAGATAGACCACAGCGTTTGGATCGCGTAGAGCGGGGCTGTTGTCGTGTTTGCAACGGTCGTAGTAGGCTTCATAGCCTTTGCGATAGGTTGCGATCTGCGCCTCCAGCCCCTTCAACACAGCGTCAATGTTGTTTTTCTCTGGATCAAAATCCACCACCAGCGGGCAGATCTTTGTGCGCAAGAAGTGGTCCGGGCAAGACGTGCCCAAGGCTGCGAGTGCGGGCATGTCTTTGGCGTTCACGAATTCCAGAACGGTTTCCGAGTCGACAAAATTGCCAACCATCGGTTGCTGACCGGATACAAATCCGCGAATTGCAGGCATGAGCTTGGCGGCAATGTCACGACGTTCTGAGCACGCAAGGCTTTTGTGGTTGGCCCCACCAAAGGCGGGCACGTCAGCTGTCTTGGCATCAAAGTAGGCGATGGCCTTGTTGATGATTTCGAGAGTCAGCTCATAGCAGGTCTTGGCGTCGTCATCCCATGTGAATAGGCCGTGTGATTCCAATACAACCCCTTTGGCGTTCGGGTTTTCGAGGCAAAACTTCTCAAGCCAAAGGCCGAGTTCATAGCCCGGTTTCTTCCAAGGCAGCCAGCCGATGTCATCGCCAAAAATCTCTTGCGTCATGGCTTTGCTGTCTTTGGCGGCCGCAATTGCGATGATCGCGTCCGGATGCATGTGGTCCACATGCGCCTTCGGGACATAGGCGTGCAGTGGTGTGTCGATGGAAGCTGCACGCGGGTTCAGGTTGAAGGTGCAGTGGGGGAGGTAGCCGACCATCTCATCTTCGAACGCGACGCCGCGATATTTGCCTTTGAGTGCGCGCAATTTGTCCATGTAGAGCGTCGAAAACCCGTCCATCTTAATCGAGCCGACGTCACCACCTGAGCCTTTGACCCACAGAACTTCCGCGTCATCGCCGGAGAGAGGATCAGCTTGGAAAACTTTGGCGGAGGTGTTGCCACCACCATAGTTGGTGACGCGCTTGTCAGACCCGAGCAAATTGGAGCGATACAGTAGTTTTTCAGGCTCGCTCATGCTGGCCGCCTTGGCCTCGTCCCATAGAGAAACAAGCCAGTTTGCTTCGGTTGTCATTGTGATCTCCTCCCGATCCACAGATAGTTCAATCAGATTTGGTCAGAGATTGAGTGGGTTGCGACAGATTGTCAATCACAAACAATCATAAATGGTCAAATGTGAGTGTAAAATGAATAGAAATGACAAATAGTGATTGACAATGATTGAATGTCTGCGGCATCGTCAATGTCAACGGGAGGAAAGTGATGCACGAAAAGGAACGCAATAGGATCATACTGTCTGCAGTACAGGACCGTCCGGTGGTGACGGTTTTGGACCTGTGTAGTATGACTGGCGCGTCCGAGGCGACCATACGCCGGGATATTTCCGCATTGCACGAAGCCAAGAAACTGCGCCGTGTTCGCGGCGGCGTGGAGGCACTGCACCCCAATCAATTGCCCGGCCTCGCTGGCCGGCCATTCGCAATCAACGAAGCAATCAATATCGCGCAAAAGCAAGCAATTGCACGCAAGGCGGTGGAGCTTTGTGACGAAGGCGAGCCGATCATCATCAACGGCGGCACCACAACCTTTCAAATGGTGCACCCGCTTGCGACACGCCGTTGTCAGGTTTTCACCAATTCGTTCCCGATTGCTGAGCACCTTCTGAAGAACTCCAAGAACACTGTTCTGATGTCTGGTGGCGTGATCTATCGCGAGCAAAACATTGTGCTGTCGCCATTTGACAACGATGTGACGCGTAACTTCTACGCGCGACGCATGTTTATGGGCGCGCAGGGTGTCGGCCCGCTGGGTGTGATGGAAGCCGACCCGTTGATCATTCAGGCCGAGCAAAAACTGATTGGACAGGCCGACGAGCTGGTCCTGCTGGTCGATTCCGGGAAATTCGAAGAGCGCTCCAGTCTCGTGCTGTGCCCGCTCAAAGACATCGATGTTCTGATCACCGACGACGGGATCAGTGACCGCTCTGCCGCCATGGTGGAATCGGCGGACATCAAACTGATCGTAGTGCCGGTTGGCGCTTCGAAGGAGGAGGCGGTGTCGTAGTACTCCGCGAGGGGACGGCGAGCCGTAAATTTAGGGGAACCAGGGAGGACGCCCAATGAAATTTACCAAACTCATGACATCCGTAGCGGTAGCTGCGGGCTTGTTCGCTGGACCTGCGGCCGCAGACGACATGCGGATCGCGTTGGTTGTAAAAGCACTTGGCATTGGCTTCTTTGAAGCCGCCGCAGAAGGTGCAGAAGAAGCTGCCAAAGAAATTGGTGGCGTAGAAATCATCTACACCGGCCCAACGGACACCACCGCCGAAGGTCAGATCGAAGTGATCAACTCGCTTATAGCTCAAAAAGTAGACGCCATTGCTGTGTCTGCCAATGACACCGACGCGCTTGTGCCGACCCTTAAGAAAGCGATGCAACGCGGCATTACAGTTGTGTCCTGGGACTCCGGCGTGGCCGAAGATGGTCGTCAGGCGCATTTGAACCCATCGTCCAACGCGTTGATCGGCAACATGATCATCAAACTTGCCGCAGATCACCTGCCGGACGGTGGCGAAGTCGCTGTTCTGTCGGCAACAACCACCTCGACGAACCAGAATATCTGGATCGATGAAATGAACAAGGTGATGGGCGACTATGGAGGCATCGAAGTTGTTTCCACAGTTTATGGCGACGACCTTGCGGACAAGTCTTACCGTGAGGCAACTGGCCTGATGCAGTCCCACCCCGAGCTGGATGCAATCATTGCGCCGACATCTGTTGGCATCGTGGCCGCAGCGCAAGCTGTTGCGGATGCGGGGAAAATTGGCCAGGTCAACGTGACCGGCCTGGGCCTGCCATCTGAAATGGCTGGTGCCATTGAAAGCGGCGCCTCGAAGTCCTTCGCGATCTGGAACCCAATTGATTTGGGCTATTCCGCGACCATGCTGGCGCATCAGTTGGCAACCGAAGCAGCTACGGCCGCGCCGGGTGCGGAAATCTCTATTGGCCGCATGGGCACCATCACGCTGGACGACACAAATGCCGCGGCCATGGCCGACCCGTTTGTCTATGACTCCAGCAACATCGATGATTTCAAAGAAATCTTCTAAGATCACTCCCGAGAAAAGGGGCGGCGTTCAGTTTGCGTCGCCCTTTTCTAACCGAACGATGTGCCCCTGGCGGGCCTTGCGATGGGAATGCGCAAATGACCAATCAGGCGAGCGAACAGAGCGGTGATCCGGCATTCGCGCCGGTTCTGTCTCTGGACAATATCACCAAGACATTTCCAGGCGTGAAGGCGCTGGATGGCGTTGAACTGCATCTTTATGCGGGCGAAGTGACGGCGTTGATTGGTGAAAATGGGGCTGGAAAATCCACGGTCGTAAAGACCCTGACCGGGATCTATCAGCCCGATGGCGGCCAAATCATGCTTGACGGCAAGCCTGTGCATTTCCCTACACCACAGGATGCCGCAGATGCTGGAGTCACGGCCATTCATCAGGAAACCGTGCTGTTTGATGAACTGACCGTGGCGGAGAACGTCTATATCGGGCACGCGCCCAAAAACCGGTTTGGACTGATCGACACCAAGGCGATGCACGCCAAAACCACAGAAATTCTAAATTCGATCGGCGCTCCGATTGATGCCGGCATAAAACTCAAGGACTTGGGGATCGCATCGCGCCACTTGGTCGCCATCGCTCGCGCACTATCCGTTGAGGCGCGCGTGGTGATCATGGATGAACCAACTGCCGCACTGAGCCAGACCGAGATCGAGGAGCTCTATGAGCTGGTCAATAAATTGAAGGCACAGGGCAAGGCGATCCTGTTCATTTCCCACAAGTTCGACGAGATATTCCGAATTGCCGATCGCTACACCGTGTTTCGTGACGGACAATTTGTGGGTGCGGGCAAAATAAACGGTGTCAAAGAGGCCGAGTTGGTTCAAATGATGGTCGGGCGCGCCGTCGAACAACTGTTTCCGAAACGCCATGCCGAGATCGGCGACGAGGTTTTGAAAGTTGTTGGCTATAGCCATCCAACAGAGTTTGAAGACATAAACTTCACGCTGCGCCGGGGGGAAATCCTTGGGTTTTACGGGCTTGTTGGTGCTGGTCGGTCCGAGTTCATGCAATCACTGATTGGCATCACCCGCCCCTCCAAAGGCGTGGTAAGAATTGACGGCACAGTCAAGGTGATCAGGTCTCCCGCCGATGCCATTCAGGCAGGTATCGTTTACGTGCCCGAAGATCGTGGCAAACAGGGTGCCATTGTCGACATGCCGATTTTTCAGAACGTCACTTTGCCCTCTTTGCACAAGACATCGCGGGATGGGTTCATCCGGTTGGCCGAAGAATTTGCTCTGGCGCGTGAGTATACAGAGCGACTGGATCTACGGGCAGCGTCGTTGGACACAAACGTAGGTGCGCTATCCGGCGGGAACCAACAGAAGGTGGTGATTGCCAAGTGGCTCGCGACCCAACCGCGGGTTATCATCCTCGATGAGCCGACCAAAGGCATCGACATTGGCTCCAAGGCAGCGGTGCACGACTTTATGTCTGAGTTGGCGGCCCAAGGGCTGTCTGTGATTATGGTCAGCTCCGAAATTCCCGAAATTCTAGGTATGTCAGACCGCGTGATTGTCATGCGTGAAGGCCGGATGGTTGTTGAACTCCAAGGCGACGACCTAAGCCCGGAGACATTGGTGCGCCACGCCGTCGGCATTCAGACAGAAGGAGACGCGGCATGACCCATCTGAAATCCCGTGAAACGATCCTTTTTGGCGCTATTCTCTGTCTTCTCCTTGTTGTGGCTACCCGATTTCCCGGATTTGTCGCGCCCGAAAACCTGATTGCAGTTTTCACAGATACCTCACCATTGATCATTCTTGCATTGGGCCAGATGGCGGTGATCCTGACCCGTTGTATTGACCTCTCGGTGGCCGCAAATTTGGCCCTGACAGGCATGGTTTGCGCGATGATCAACGTGGCAGCTCCCGATCTTCCGGTTGGTGTCATTCTCACGGTTGCGCTGGCTATTGGGGCAATGCTTGGTGCCATTAACGGCATACTGGTGTGGAAGCTCAACATTCCCCCAATTGTGGTCACCCTTGGTACGATGACCATCTTTCGAGGCATCATCTTTCTGCTGACCGAAGGCAAATGGATCAACGCCCATGAGATGAGCCCGCAATTCACCGGGTTTCCGCGTTCGGATGTACTGGGTATGCCAGTACTCGGGTGGATCGCGGTTCTGGTGTCTGTTGTGATGCTCGTGGTGATGGCGCGTACCACGTTGGGACGGTCCATATACGCCGTCGGCGGAAATCCCCATGCAGCAGTCTATACCGGCATCGACGTAGGTAAGACGCAATTCGCGGCTTTTGTGATCTCCGGCATGCTGGCGGGTTTGACAGGCTATCTTTGGGTGGCGCGATATTCGGTAGCTTATGTCGATATTGCTGGTGGTTTTGAACTGGATGTCGTGGCGGCTTGTGTGATTGGCGGCGTCTCCATTGCTGGTGGCGCAGGCACCGTGGTTGGTACACTTCTGGGCGCACTGTTTCTTGGCGTTGTCAAAAACGCACTGCCCGTGGTCGACATCTCGCCATTCTGGCAGCTCGCCATATCTGGCGCGGCGATCATCATTGCGGTCGCGTTCAATGCCCAATCCGGACGCTCCAAGGGGCGCGTCATTCTGAAATCTGCGGAGCATGCACAATGAGCCTGACCGACAACGCCCCCCGCCACATTCCAGATCGGCTGCGATCACCTCTGCAGGACAAGCTGGTCAGCTGGGAAAGCCTATTGCTGGCGGTCGCGATAGCTATCTTTATCGTAAACTCGCTGGCCTCGCCTTACTTCCTCAATGCGTGGAACCTGTCCGATGCCACCTTCAATTTCACCGAGAAAGCAATGATCGCCTTTGCGATGGCCTTGTTGATCATCTCTGGCGAAATTGACCTGTCGGTGGCGGCCATAATTGCCTTGGCTTCAACCGCCATGGGCGTCGCCATGGAAATGGGCGCGGGCACGCCTATGTTAGTCTTGGTCGGTCTCATCACGGGCGTGCTTTGTGGCGCGTTCAATGGAGCGCTGGTGACCAAATTGGGTCTGCCTTCCATTGTCGTAACGATTGGCACAATGAGCCTGTTTCGAGGCATCAGCTACATTATCCTCGGGGATGGTGCGTTTCGCGGCTATCCCAGCTCGTTTTCGTGGTTTGGACAAGGCTATGTTTTCTGGGTGATCTCCGTCGAATTTGTCATCTTTGCTCTCTTGGCGGTGGTCTTTGGCGTGATCCTACACAAAACCAACTTTGGCCGAATGGTATATGCCACAGGCAACAACGCCACCGGCGCGCTGTTTTCCGGCGTGCGCGTTGATCGCGTCAAAATGACTTTGTTTTTGCTTACGGGCTTGATGTCGGGCTTGGCAGCCATCTGTCTGACTTCAAGACTCGGGTCGACACGACCGTCGATTGCCTCGGGCATGGAGCTTGAAGTGGTCACCATGGTTGTTCTCGGAGGGGTCAATATCCTTGGCGGCTCAGGCTCCATTCCCGGAGTAGTCATCGCCGCCTTTGTTATGGGGCTGGTGACATTTGGCCTTGGCCTTCTCAATGTGCCCGGCATCGTCATGTCGATTTTCATTGGTCTTTTGCTCATCGGGGTCATTGCGCTGCCAAGACTCTGGGCGATGTGGCGCAAGAAAGCGGGCTGAGCAGATGGAAAAGCACGCTTTCTGCATGACGCTTCACTCCGGCAAGCTGAATGAATACCGCAAACGCCACGATGAAATCTGGCCCGAACTTGTTGCGCTTCTGAAGGAGGCTGGTGTGGAGGACTACTCCATCCACTTTCACGCAGAAACCCACCAGCTGTTTGGCGTGATGTGGCGACGCAACGACCACACGATGGATGCCTTGCCGGATCATCCTGTGATGAAACGCTGGTGGGCGTATATGGCCGATCTTATGGACACACATCCGGACAACAGCCCCGTTGCGGTTGATCTTCAACAAGTGTTCCACATGCCATGACCACTCCGCGTAAAACCTCACGCCACATTGCCGTGATCGATGTTGGTAAGACCAACGCTAAGCTCGCGTTGGTCGACGGCGCGACTATGACCGAGATGGACGTTGTGACCCGCCCCAACACGGTCCTTGCAGGGCCGCCTTATCCGCATTTTGATCTGGACGGACATTGGGCGTTCTTGCTTGAAAGCCTTGCCGCGTTTCATGCCCAACACGGTGTTGACGCCATTTCTGTGACCACGCATGGCGCCTCCATTGTTCTACTGGAACAGGTTGGCGCGCTGGCGTGTCCAATGTTGGATTATGAGTATCACGGGCCAGATGACATAGCAGACACCTATGATCAAATACGGCCGGATTTCTCGGAAACCGGCTCGCCTCGATTACCCGGCGGCCTCAATGTCGGGGCGCAGTTGCATTGGCTTTTTGACACCGATCCAACGCTTTTGGACCGCACCAAACACATCATCACCTACCCGCAATATTGGGGGTATCGGCTGACCGGAAATCTGGCTTGTGATGTGACATCACTTGGATGCCACACCGATCTTTGGAACCCATGGGACGGCAAGCCGTCATCTCTGGTCGCGCGGTTGGGGATATCAGAGAAGCTTGCGCCAGCGCGGCAGTCCTCTCACATTCTGGGAGATTTGGATAGAACCGTCAGCCTGATCACGGGCCTTTCGCCTGACACACCGGTTGTTTGCGGAATTCACGACAGCAACGCCTCTTTGGTTCCGTATCTTAATCATGGCTCTCAGCCGATTTCGGTTGTCTCAACGGGGACTTGGGTGGTCTGCATGACCTTGGGCGGTCGTCAAGCACCGCAACTGGATGCTCAGCGAGACACCCTGATCAACGTAAATGCTTTAGGTGAACCAGTGCCATCCGCCCGGTTCATGGGAGGGCGCGAATACGAAATCATACGG
This sequence comes from uncultured Shimia sp., assembly GCF_913054185.1. GTDB lineage: Bacteria > Pseudomonadota > Alphaproteobacteria > Rhodobacterales > Rhodobacteraceae > Shimia. The sequence goes on along the minus strand of NZ_CAJXIV010000054.1, from coordinate 8,772 downwards.
AACGGATCAGAGGCGCTCCCCACGGATCAAGATCGCCAACAGGTGCACAGGAAGAAGATAATGTTGCTGCCATCTGTGGTAACGGAAAGCGGACCATTTCCCAGGCAGAAGATGCAATGGACTGTCCCGCCCGAGACGGATGGTCAACGCATCTACGCACTCTCCCTCTATCTTGCATTGATGACTGATCGTTGCCTTGACCTGACTGGTGGCAGAGGAAGAACCATTGTCGAAGGCCCATTTGTCGGAAACTCGGACTACTTAGGTATGCTCAATTCGCTCCGCGAGGGTCGCGTAGAGGCGGCATTGTCACAGACTGGAACCAGTGTTGGCGCCGCAATGCTGATTAAAAAGCCGGCAAATTCTGGCAGTGGCTTTTCAGCCGAAGAACCACCCGATCGGCACTTTCCCAGATACGCGCAGCAATGGCTCAGCGCGTTGTCTAGAAGGTGATCTACAGCTTAAACACCAATGGCTTTGGTGAAGCTGAGTGACAATATTCCGCAAAGCAGACGTCTGAGTGATCCGCAGCGCAGGTCCGCTTCCCGTCCGGTGTGAAGATCTTTGGAGACCACTTTGGGCTGGGAGCCGACCTCAAGACGCCAAGGCCTGCTCCAGCCGGCGACTAGCGTACGTCAACGAGTTGTGCCGATGGCAGCGAAGCGCAGGTAGCAGACTTTGCAAGATATAGCTTCTGGCCCTTTTCTGTCGTTTGTGATCAATGCGCCGAAGGACCGGTTTGAATCCGAGTATCAGATACAAGACCTTTAAAAAATGGTCCCAAATCTGTTTGCCAACGGGTCCCAGCGACCTGTTGGCAAGTTTGATTAGATATATGGTTAGAGAAAGGTCTCCCAGAGTGCTAAGGACCAGGCGCTTTCCACCGGATACCTCCGGTTCAGCGAAGTGATGCAGAAGCCGTCCCCAGCCAAAGCCCGCACAAATCAATGTCTTTTTTGTATGCAGATCTGCAACGGACCATTTCAAGGCAATCTCAAGTATCCCGGTTTCCGAGCTGTGTCGCGAACATGGGATGAGTAGCGCTAGTTTCTATAAATGGCGCGCGAAGTTTGGCGGCATGGATGCGCCTTTGATTGCTGAGATTATGGACATGGCTGAACAGAAACGGCGTGTGAAGAAGATGTACTTCGAGATGAGTATGCAGAACGATTTCCTATAGGAAGCGCTTGGAGAAAAGCGTTAAGGCGGTCTCAGGAGCGAGAGATGGCCATGAAGGCGGTCGCACAGCTTGAGGTCAGTATTGCGCTGGCTTGTCGGACGTTTCAAATCAGTGAGACGTGCTACCGGTGCAGTCCTGTTATGAGGGATGAGAACGAAGAAATCGCCGGCTGGCTGGAACGTTTGACGGCGAACAAGCGCAGCTGGAGCTTTGGCCTGTGCCTTCTGTATCTGCGCAACGTCCAAGGCTATGGCTGTAACCATAAACAGGTGTATCGCATCTACTGTGAACTGGAGTTGAACCTGCGGATCAAGACCAAGAACCGGCCAAATCGTGATAAGCCCGAACCGTTGGCTGTGCCTGAACAACCTTATGAGACTTGGTCGATCGATTTCACGGCAGATCAGTTGGTCGATGGCAGGTCGATCAGAAATCTGATCGTACTGGACGGCGTTAATCGAGAGGATTTGGCCATCGAAGTCGACTTCTCATTGCCAGCAGAACGCGTTGTGCGAAGCCTGGACCAGATCATTGGATGGCGTGGTTTACCCCGGGCTATACGTGTCGATAACGGCCCCGAAAATGTTAGTGGAAGGCTGATCGCCTGTGCTGAAAAGCAAGGCGTTCGGCTCGAATACATCCAGCCCGGAAAGCCATGGCGGAATGCATATATCGAGCGTTACAATCGCACTTTTTTCGGCGAATGGCACGGCCAATTTATCTTTGAAACAATCGAAGAGGCGCAGGATCAGGTGACCGAATGGCTCTGGACTTGCAACTATGAGCGACCCAACATGGGCATCGGCGGCATGACACCCGAAATGAAACTGAAAATGGCCGCGTGAATTCTACGACTGAGCCCCATTAAAAATGGGGGATTACCAGAAGATCGTCAAAGACATCAAGCGGGCGACCTGCAATCAATATTCCTCTGAAGAGAAGATCCGGATCGTCCTGGGCGGATTGCGTGGCGAAGACAGCATTGCAGAGGGGGGGGTGGCAGCATAAGGGGATTTCCCAAGGTGTCTACCAACAATGGTCGAAGGACTTCATGGAGGCCGGAAAACAGCGGCTGGCCGGTGATACGGCTCGCGCTGCGACGTGCGATGAAGTCAAATATCTGCGCTGTGAAGCCCGTGGCCTGAAGGAGGTTGTTGCAGAGCAGACGCTGGAATTGCACCTTCTCAAAAAAGCATGATCGACGATGGGCGCGCCCAAGAATGAGGTCCTCCGCATCTGAGAAACTGGAGATCATCCACCTGGTCAAAAGATCGCATATGTCGTCCCGTAAAACGCTCGCCAAGCTGGGTATTCCTCGCACCACATTCTATCGCTGGCACGAAAGGTAACTGCAGCGCGGTGAGGCAGGTCTGCATGATCAATCACCAAAGCCAAAACATGTCTGAAACCGGGTGCCCACCGAAGTAAAGCGCAGGGTTGTGGATCTCGCTCTGAAAGAAACGGAACGGTCGCTGTGCAAGCTGGCCGTCACGTTCACCGACCAAGAGCGCCATGTCGTGTCGGAATCTACGACGTGTCGCACGCTCAAGGCGCATGACCTGATCACCGGCTCTGCGTTCACCGTGCAGAAACCCGCGAATGAGTTCAAACACAAGACGGCGGCCATCTCCCAGCTTTGGCAGACCGATTTTACCTATCTCAAGGTTCTGGGCTGGGGTTATGACAGACACACTCGAACTGGCCTTACAGGCATTGGGCAGTGATCAAGTCCATGTCGTCCACTAATGCTCACATAGCGACGCTTCCTGCTTCAGCATCCAAATTAGAGCCTGTTTGGTGACTGGTTTAATGATATTGCCGCCGACGGATAGCCCGTATCCCTTTGCAATCGTTTCCGCTGCATCAATTGTTGAGCCTGGTCCGCCAGTCATAAAGTGGATTTGCAGCGGTCGCTGAACTTTTACCAGTGCTTTAATGGATTCGATCCCATCCATCTCTGGCATATTCACATCAATGAGCAAAAGGGCCGGGCCATCTTTGGACTTTACCGCGTCCAAGAGTTCCACGCCGTTGATGCAGGTTTTTACGCTCCAGCCTTCACGCTCAGCAACAGTGGCAATAAACTCTGCAAAATCTTCATTGTCGTCAGCGATGTAAAGCTGTCTCATCCGGTCAACCTTTCCCTGATCAATCCTTTTGCTCTGAGGCTTGACCCGTTTGATCTCGCTTGGATTGGAGCTATTCTTCATCAAATAGTGGCCGTTCAGAATGATCGATGTCAATTTTTTTGATGGGCTGACACGCTACAATGGGCCATTTGCACGCCAGAAGAGAAACGCGTTGTGCCGCCAGCAACCTGCTAATCAAAAGTCGGGTCAAATCAAATGGTTGGTTCGGGGAGGAGAGCCGACACGTGTATCATGGCTTACCGGTGCCGTCGCGAGGTGCTTCGCAACTTTAGGAAGGTGGCTTTTTCTGACGTCGGGCAAGCTGTCAAAACCACTTACCTGGACCGACGATAAAACCAGGAAGCAAACCCTCACATCCAAGGAGCTCACGTCACTTGGCGCGAAATGCCGCAGTTATACCAAACGGGTAGATTGACGAAGTATTCCTTGTCAGCGGCACTTGGTGGGATCTAGTGTTTAAACAAAGAAGCCCTTTTCGTTGGATGATCACCAAAGAAAAGAAGGAAATCGCGCTTTGCTTTTGTTGCGAAGCCGTTGTGTGAGTGCCGGCGCAAGGTCTCATGGACACCCGCTAGGACGCGAAATGCGCCATCGTTCTGGAAATGACCGCGACACGACGATTGAATATTCAATGCTGAATTGTGGAGTTCAAAACGTTCGTTCATCAATGCTGTCGGCTCGATTTGAATTGGAGGCAATATGTCATTTGTGCAGTACCCCAATGGACTTCTTTTTGCTTCAAAACTGATTTTTTGTCTCGCATTGTCGCTATGTACTTATTCAGTAACCTCAGCTTCCGAGACACAGGTTTTTCCGAAGTACGAGCTGGACAGCGGTTCCGTTACCGTTGGCGGGCTAGAAGACAGCGACGGTATCATTTGGTTGGCCACTGCAATTGGCCCACTCCGATACAACGGTGTAGACACACAGTACTTAAAAACTGGAAATGGAACCCGGTTGTCCCGCGTGGGTTCAATCTTCGAAGCCGCTGATGGTAAACTGTGGTTTGGCCGCGCATCAGGCGGGGTGGTGGTTTACGACAAACGTGACAATTCGTTTCAGACCCTTAAACACTCACCTGGTGAGCCCAATAGTTTATCCACAAACAGCCTGAATTGGGCTCCTCACTTGATCCAGCAAACTGGAGACGGTGATATGTGGATCGGCACCACCAATGGCCTAAATCGCGTGTCAGAAGATGGCGAACAGGTTACCCACTATCAGCACAATCAAAACGACAAACGATCTCTCGCCGGAAACAACATTCACGCGGTGGAAGTTGATCAAGGCGGCCGAGTGTGGATTGCAACGGACAACGGCTTGAGTGCCTTGGATACAACGTCAGGAGAATTTACAAACTACCGCCACGATCCCAACGACCCTCAAAGCCTCCCAGCTGGAAAATTGTCTGATGTGTTGGCAGCACAACCAGGCGTTATCTGGGTAAGCTCTCATTCCGACGGGCTAGCGCGGCTGGATGTCGCTACGGGCGCTTTTAAACGCTACCAGAATAATCCTGAAAACGACGACAGTCTGGCTCACAATGAGATCTACTCTCTGGAAATCGACGCAACTGGAAATTTGTGGATTGGGCGTCGTTTTTCCGTCGCTGTTGGTATCGAAGAATTTAATCCAGAAACTGGACATTTTCATGTCCACCTCCGCAACCCAGACACAGCAAGCCCAGACACCACTGAAATGATTATGTCTGCCTTCGTCGGTCACGACGGTACGGTATGGCTGCCGTACAACACCGGTCCCCTCTATCGTATGGTGCAACCGGGGCCGGTTCAGCAAGTGCGCTTCAAGAACCCTACGGCCCAAAGTATCCACACCGAGCCAGTTCTTGCCGTTGCGGAAGATGCTGATAGCCAAGTTTGGATTGGAGGTGTTGGAGGCCTCAAACTCTACGACCGAGATACCGGCAGCTATGAACGATGGCAGCCAGAAAGCGATGCCGCAAACCCAGAAGATCGGACACTGACATTCAACGAAGTAAATACAATTTTGCCCGCAGGACCAGGCTTACTCTGGATTGGAGAAGTGGATTCCACGTTCAGTCTAGTCGACACCCAGAAAAAGAAAGTTCTGAAGCGGCATCGGACTGACCAGAGAGCGTTTGGGGCCTGGGGCGGTACCTACGATGTTAACGACCCATCTCTTATCTGGTTTGGTTCTCAGACAAGTGGATTGGGTCGCGTGGATACCAATACGGGGGAGTTTAGGTTTTATAACTCCAGCACAAACCCGGAAGCCGGAATTAAAACCAGCTTCATCGCCAAAGTTGCTCCTGCAGCATCTTCTGGATTATGGCTCGCAAGCGATGGGCAGGGTGTCTTGTTCTTCGACAACGAGAAGGTCGTAGAGCAATACTTGCATGAGCCTGAAAACCCCGGATCATTGGGGAGTTCTTTTGTGAACGACATCGAGTTTGATTCTGACGGCCAGATGTGGGTGGCCACAATGGAAGGCGGTTTAAGCGTTTTTGACCAAGCGACCAAAACATTTGAAACTTTTGGGGCGGAAGCCGGATTGCTGACAAGCAACGTACTGGCAATTGAAATTGACGGAGTTGGCAACCTTTGGCTCGCGACAAATGAAGGCGTCTATCTGTTCAACCCCCGAACCAAACAGGTTGAAAGGCGCTTCACCGACAGAGACAATCTTCATACAAACAGCAGCCTAACTTGGCCATCTGGAACACTGATGACGTCTGCCCAAGAGCTCTTCGTTGGATCTCTTTCCGGAGTAAGCATGATTGCACTGGAAAAATTTTCAGAGGTGCCAGAAAACCTTTTGGTGTTGTTCACTAGGTTTACCGTCAACGGACAACCAATTCAGTTGAATTCCGCAATTGAACGCGTGCGCGAGTTTGACGTGCATGGCCCAGACGCCTCGTTCGATTTCAATGCATCGGTGCTAGGGTATTCCCACGAAGTACGAAAGAGAATTCGGTACAAACTGGAGGGCTATGAAACCGAGTGGAATACGCCAAGCAACACATTGTACGGTCGTTACACAAGCCTTCCAGGGGGCAGCTATTTTCTCGTGGTGCAAGGTTCGCAACAGGCAGGAAAATGGACATCTGGTGCAAGGGTCAAAGTCAACGTCATCCCGGCTTGGTGGCAACGTTGGTGGTTTATCACCTTCTTATTGTTGACAAGTTTCGGTTTGTTGATTGCAGTGGCCTATTGGCGACTTCGCATTCTTCAAGCCGTTGTGGAATCAACCAAGGCACTCGCTAAAAGCGAGGAACGTACGCGCGACATTGCGGAAACGGCCTTTGATTACTTCTTTGAAACGGACAAGGATCACAAAATTATCTGGATGTCAGACCAGTTCCAGGAGGCCACTGGGATCACTCCTGAAAACGTGTATGGCAAGACCCGATGGGATGTCACATCTGAAGACACCAATACATCGAAGTGGGTAGATCACAGAAGTGAGATCGATAAAAATATGCCATTTCGAGATTTTCAGTTTGAGCTCGCGGTCGCGGGAGGCACGCCAAGAGTCATACTTGGCAATGGCAATCCTATTTACTCAGAAGATGGCGAGTTCCTCGGCTACATGGGAACCGGCAAAGACGTCACTGACGTTGTAAGGGCCATTGAAGGCGCGCAAGCTGCCGAAAATCGACTTAAGAGAGCCATTGAAAGCGCAAACGCCTCCATTCTTGTTTTTGACTCTGAAAACAACCTGGTCTTCTCTCATTTAGCTGAGCATCAGAAACTGGATGAGCTGCGCAAAAACATCTCGGTGGGGATGAGCTACAAAGAGCACATCCGTGACGCACTTGTACCAAGTATCTCGTTTATTGACGGCGTTGAAAGCGATCAGTTTTTTGACACCCTCATGAAGAACCACAATCATCCTGGCGCCCCTCTTGAAGTACGATTGAACGATGACACTTGGCTTCAACTAAATGAGACGGCACTGGAAGATGGCGGCGCGATTCAAGTTTGGATTGATAGCACCGAGTTAAAACTGCACGAAGAGCAAGCGCGACGCTCTCAGAAGATGGATGCGATTGGCAAGCTTACTGGCGGAATTGCTCATGATTTCAACAATCTACTCGCCGTGATCCATGGCAATTTGGAGCTGTTGCTTGACGAGGTCCCGGACAAAACCGGCAAGCCCAGACGTTATGTCGACAAAGCTTTGGCCGCAGCGTCCAAAGGGGCAAATCTGACACAACGGCTCCTCGCATTTGCCAGGAAGCAACCTCTGCGACCAGAAGCGACCGATATAAACAATCTAGTAGAAGGCATGATTTCTCTGGTTCGCAGAACCCTCGGAGAGGAGGTCAAGATTGTTTGGGAGCCAGATCCAAAGTTGAAGCTTGGCCATATTGATGCCAACCAACTTGAAAGCGCAGTTCTAAATCTGGCGGTGAATGCCCGTGACGCATTGCAATCGTCTGGGGAACTGCGAGTTGCAACTTCAAACGTCACTCTTTCCGAAACTGACTTAGCGGATAACGATGAGGTCGCTCCCGGCGAATATGTGGCGATTTCATTTAAAGATAACGGCACCGGCATGTCGCAAGATGTTCAAGATCGGATCTTTGAACCGTTCTTTACCACTAAGGAGATGGGTAAAGGAACTGGTTTAGGCCTCAGTATGATTTATGGGTTTATCAAACAGTCAAAAGGGCACATCAGCTGTGAGAGTGAGTTGGGTCAGGGGACAACAATGACCCTTTACTTGAAAGCATCTGACCAAGATGTGGTGGCCGCAACTTCCGTCGATGCTAAAACTGACACGGCCGCGAAAGGCAGGCTACGGGTTCTGGTGGTGGAAGACGATGTAGAGGTGCGAAGCGTCATCACCGAGATGTTGGCCTCTTTCGGTTATTCAGTGCTTGCAGCAGAAGACTCTTTTAAAGCATTGGAAATTTTAGAAAAACCTGCTGACATTGATCTGATGTTGACGGACATCGGCCTGCCTGGAGGCATGAATGGCATCCAGTTGGCCGACAAAGTCAGGCAGGAACACCCAACCCTGCCAATCGTCATGATGACTGGATACCAAAGTGAGCAAGAGAACGGCGAGGGTTTTGCAGCACCGGCGCAAAACCTGATTCATAAGCCCTTTTCCAAGGCGGATTTGTCAACGGCAATCGAACGCGCGATTTAGTTTTTTACGCAATTGAAGTCAGTGCTAACCAAACTTGATTGAATGGGAGCTCTGTTAACGAGGGATTGAAGGCTACGCCCTTTGGTTCCTGTGAATACAGGGACAAGCTGGAGCCTGATCAGAACGAAAAAAGCTCTGGCAAGGGGCTTGGCGGTTGGCGGAAATATCATTGAGCCGATTTTGTAACAGCCTTGTCTAACGGCAGCAATGCGGGGTGGTTTCAACGGATCGACGCAACACTTTAGTCTTTTTTGGAAAGATGGAGTGTAAGTCATGGCCTATCGGAAGCGGATATTTTTCTCA
>NZ_CAJXIV010000053.1 GCF_913054185.1 uncultured Shimia sp. | reverse complement strand
CCGGAGTTTGGTTGCACGTTGGCAAACTCACAGCCAAACAGCTCTTTGGCGCGGTCGATGGCGAGCTTTTCAGCCACATCCACATACTGGCAGCCACCGTAGTAGCGTCGGCCCGGGTAGCCTTCGGCGTATTTGTTGGTCAGCACGGTGCCTTGTGCTTCCATCACAGCCGCGGACACGATGTTCTCAGAGGCGATTAGTTCAATCTCGTCGCGCTGGCGGCCCAGCTCATCAGTGATCGAGCCAAACAGCTCCGGGTCGCGGGAAGCGAGGGATTCAGTGAAAAAGCCAGCATCACGGGTGGTGGACATGGGCATGTGCTCCAGATCAGGGGTTCGCGTTGATGCGCTACCTAAAGGAAAGGGTAGCGTGTTGAAAGGTCTCAAAGCGACGCAAAACCTTGCCTGACCGCCGAAGATGGTGCAGGGGATAAACATATGACGCCATAGGAAACCTTTGGCGGGGCGGGGAAACTTGCCGGTGTTTGAATGGAGCTGGGACCAATATGTCCGAAAAAATCGCCTTTTTGGCCAGCAACGCGCCGGTGGCGCAGACCGCACGGGCCGCATTGATTGGCCGATATGGCAATGTCATGCCCGAGGAGGCCGACGTGATTGTCGCGCTGGGCGGGGACGGTTTCATGTTGCACACGTTACATGATACCCAGTCTTTACCAGCTCCGGTCTATGGTATGAACCGTGGCACCGTGGGGTTCTTGATGAACACTTACTCGGAAAGCGACTTACCTGAGCGGCTGTCAGAGGCGGAGGAAGAAAAACTCAATCCGCTGGCGATGCGGGCGACCTGTGTGGACAATTCCGTGCATGAGGCACTGGCAATCAACGAAGTTTCCTTGCTGCGAGCCGGACCACAGGCGGCCAAGCTGCGCATAAAGATTGATGGTCGGTTGCGCATGGAAGAGTTGGTTTGTGATGGCGCGTTGATCAGCACGCCTGCGGGCTCCACCGCCTATAACTATTCCGCACACGGCCCGATCTTACCAATTGGCTCAGATGTTCTTGCGCTCACCGCGATTGCACCATTCCGGCCACGGCGTTGGCGAGGGGCACTCGTGCCAAAGCTGGCAACAGTGTCGTTTGAGGTGCTGGAAAGCCACAAGCGTCCGGTGATGGCACATGCGGACAGCCGGTCGATAGAAAATGTTGCCTCTGTCGAGATCCGATCAGACGAGAGCGTCGCGCACCGTATTCTGTTTGATCCCGGTCATGGGCTGGAAGAGCGGCTTATTCGCGAGCAGTTTGTCTAAAACAACCGCGCGCCACATGTGCGGCGCGCGGTTTTCCATTCACTTTTCAAAAATATCCCGGCGGTGCGGGGGCTGGCCCCCGCTCAGAGCTTAGGCTTGGGCGTATCCGAGGCTTTTTAGTGCTTCGGTGATCTCATCCAGAATGACAGGGTCATCGATGGTAGCAGGCATTTTCCATTTGGTTCCGTCTGCAATGCTGACCATGGTGCCACGCAGGATTTTCCCCGAGCGGGTCTTGGGCAGGCGGTCTACCACCACAGCCAGTTTGAAGGCGGCAACAGGGCCAATTTTTTCGCGCACCAGCTTGACCACCTCTTTGACGACCTCGCCATAGTCACGGTCAGCGCCTGCGTTTAGGCAGAGGAAGCCAACCGGCGTTTGGCCTTTGAGTTGGTCCGCGACACCGATCACCGCACATTCCGCCACATCCGGGTGCCCTGCGAGCACCTCTTCCATGCCGCCGGTAGACAGGCGATGGCCCGCAACGTTGATCACGTCATCCGTGCGCGCCATGATGTAGACATAGCCGTCTTCATCAATCATGCCGGCATCACCGGTTTCATAGTAGCCGGGGAAGTTGGTCAGGTAGGATTTTTTGAAGCGGTCTTCGGCATTCCAGAGCGTTGGCAGGGTGCCGGGGGGGAGGGGCAGTTTGCTGACAATTGCGCCAAGTTCACCGGCAGGCAGTTCGTTGCCGCACTCGTCCAGAACTTTCATGTCGTAGCCCGGCATTGGCAGCGACGGGCTGCCCAGTTTCACTGGCAGAAGTTCAATGCCAACCGGGTTGCAGATGGCCGGGTAACCCAGCTCTGTTTGCCACCAGTGGTCGATGATCGGTTTTTGCAGCTGATCCTGTGCCCACATAATGGTGTCTGGATCGGCGCGTTCGCCAGCGAGGAAGACCTGATCCAAGCAGGAGAGGTCATATTTCTTCACAAATTCGCCTTTTGGGTCTTCGCGTTTCACGGCCCGGAAGGCCGTGGGGGCAGTGAAGAAGGTTTTGACCTTGTGTTCGGAAATCACCCGCCAGAAGGTGCCTGCGTCAGGCGTGCCAACCGGTTTGCCCTCAAACACAATGGTGGTGTTGCCGTGGATCAGCGGTGCGTAGGTGATGTAGCTGTGGCCCACAACCCAGCCCACATCAGAGGCGGCCCAGAAGACGTCGCCGGGGTCAACGTTGAAGACATTTTTCATGGTCCAGTTCAACGCAACCAAATGGCCAGCGGTGTGGCGCACCACCCCTTTGGGTTGGCCGGTGGTGCCGGACGTGTAGAGGATGTAGGCCGGATGGTTGCCTTCGACAGGCACACATTCCGCGGGTTTCACGCCATATTGGAAGCCGTGCCAGTTGAAATCGCGGCCTTCAACCAGCTGCGCCACTTCTTGTTCACGCTGGAAGATCACGCAGAAATCGGGTTTGTGGGTGGCGACGTCAATGGCGCCGTCCAGCAGTGGCTTGTAGTGCACCACGCGGCCGGGCTCGAGGCCGCAGGAGGCGGCAATGATGGCTTTGGGTTTGGCGTCGTCAATGCGCACAGCCAGTTCATTGGCAGCAAAACCACCAAACACCACCGAGTGAATTGCACCAAGCCGGGCGCAGGCCAGCATGGCCTCCAACGCCTCGGGGATCATCGGCATGTAGATGATGACGCGGTCACCTTTTTCCACACCCTTGGCGCGCAGGGCACCGGCGAGGGAGGCAACGCGGTTGCGGAGCTCTACGTAAGAGATTTCGCGCTTGGAGTGGGTGATTGGGCTGTCGTGGATGATGGCAGTTTGTTCGCCGCGACCAGCTTCGACGTGGCGGTCCACAGCGTTCCAGCAGGTGTTGACCTTGGCGTCGGCAAACCACTCATACATATGGTCTCCCTTGTCAGTGAGAGCCTTGCTGGGCAGGGTGTCCCAGTCGATTGCGTCTGCTGCCTGCATCCAGAAAGCTTCGGGATCATTTTTCCAACGGTTGTAGACGTCCTGATATGACATGGGGTCCTCCTCATCCTTACCCAACTGGATAGAGGAGGCGCTGCCTATGCGGCAAGTCTTGGCGTGTTGGGCGTGGCAGATTAACGCGGAAAATTTGCAAGTCTGAGCGCCTCAGGTCTGCAAATTTTTGCAAAGAAGCGAGTTTGCCTAAGAGTTTCTGAAGAATGCGGGTGGATTTGCAAACTTGCTAAGTCTCAATGTGCAAAACACAGCGAGAATCACACGCCGCGTTTTTGGTTTCGAAAATGGGCAAACAGACAGTTAGCCGTATTGGGTCACTGGGGTGCCCGCGATGGCCGCCATGTTGAGCAGGCCTCGAGCTGTGATGGATTGGCTGACAATATGGGCGCGGTTGCCCATGCCCATGAGGATTGGCCCCACTTCCAACGCATCCGCACGCATTTTCAGGATGTTGCGCACGCCAGACGCCGCATCGGCGTTGGCAAAGATCAACACATTGGCGGCCCCTTCCAAACGGGTACGCGGGAAAACGCGGGCGCGTAGATCTGGGTCCAGAGCGGTATCGACGTTCATTTCGCCCTCATAGGCAAAGTCACGTGGGCGGCTGTCGAGGATTTCGATGGCTTCGCGCAAGCGCTTGCCTGAACCCTGGCGGTGGTTGCCAAACTGGCTTTGTGAACAAAGCGCGATGTTGGGCTCCAAGCCAAAGCGGCGCACGTGGCGGGCGGCCCCAATCGTGATGCGGGCGATGTCTTCGGGGCTGGGCAACTCATGCACTTGCGTGTCGGCAATGAAAAGCGGGCCGTCTTCGAGGATCATCAGGGAGAGTGCGCCGTGTGGAGACAGGGATTTGTTGCCCAAAACTTGCGTGATGTAGTTTAGGTGCCAGCGGTATTCCCCAAAAGTGCCGCAGATCAGGCTGTCAGCTTCTTCGCGGTGCACCATGATTGCACCAATTGCAGTGGAATTTGTGCGCATGATGGCTTTGGCCAGATCCGGTGTGACGCCTTCACGTTCCATCAGCTCGTGATAGCTGTTCCAGTAATCGTAGTAGCGTGGGTCGTTTTCCGGGTTCACGATCTGGAAGTCCTGACCGGGGCGGATGGACAAACCGGCGCGCTCGCAACGAGCTTCGATCACTTCAGGGCGGCCAATCAGGATTGGGGTTTCGGTGGTTTCTTCAAGGATTGCCTGAGCTGCGCGCAGGACACGCTCATCTTCACCTTCAGAGAACACAATGCGCCGCGCGGCTTTGCGGGCGGTTTCGAATACCGGGCGCATCAGCAGCGCGGATTTGAAAACCGACTGGTTGAGCTTGTGGATATAGGCGTCGATGTCGTCGATGGGGCGGGTTGCTACGCCGCTGTCCATGGCGGCCTTGGCCACGGCCGCGGAAACCACGCCCACCAGGCGCGGATCAAACGGTTTTGGGATCAGATATTCTGCACCAAATGTGAGCTGTTCGCCTTTGTATGCGGCAGCGGCTTCGGCAGAGGTGGTGGCGCGCGCAAGTTCGGCGATGCCGTTCACGCAGGCAACACACATCTCATCGTTGATCTCAGTGGCGCCCACATCCAGCGCGCCGCGGAAAATGAACGGGAAGCAGAGGACATTGTTGACCTGATTGGGGAAGTCAGAACGGCCTGTGGCAATGATCGCATCGGGTGCAACCTTGCGGGCCAGTTCGGGCATGATTTCCGGGGTTGGGTTGGCGAGGGCAAAGATGATCGGCTGTGTCGTCATCTTTTCAACCAGTTCCGGTTTCAACACGCCAGGACCGGAGAGGCCGAGGAACATGTCCGCGCCCTCCACCACATCTTCCAGCGTGCGCAGGTCTGTTTTCTGGGCAAATTCTGCTTTTTGCGGGTTCATGTCCTCTTGGCGGCCTTCATAAACAAGACCGTGGATGTCGCAGAGCCAGATGTTCTCGCGTTTCACCCCCAGTTTGACGAGCATATTGAGGCAGGCAATGCCTGCTGCGCCGCCGCCGGTGGAGACAATTTTGATGTCTTCGAAGTTTTTATCTGCGACCTGCAGCGCGTTGGTTGCTGCGGCCCCCACAACAATGGCGGTGCCGTGCTGGTCGTCATGGAACACCGGGATGTTCATGCGCTCGCGGCAGAGTTTCTCCACGATAAAGCACTCTGGCGCCTTGATGTCTTCGAGGTTGATAGCCCCAAAAGTTGGCCCCATGGCACAGACGATGTCGGCGAGCTTTTCCGGGTCTGCCTCGTCCAGTTCGATGTCAAAGCAGTCGATATTGGCAAATTTCTTGAAGAGCACCGCTTTGCCCTCCATCACTGGTTTGGACGCCAGTGCACCGATGTTTCCGAGGCCGAGCACAGCAGACCCGTTGGACACCACTGCCACGAGGTTTTGGCGGGCGGTGTAGAGGGCTGCGTTGGTTGGGTCCTCTTTGATCTCGAGGCAGGCTTCTGCCACGCCAGGGGAGTAGGCACGGGACAGGTCGCGACCGTTGGCCAGCGGCTTGGTGGCGCGGATCTCGAGTTTCCCCGGCTTTGGGTTGGCGTGGTAGAACAGAGCGGCGTCACGCAGAGATTGGTTGCGGTTGTCGGACATAGCGGGCCTCATGTTGCGCGGGGCGCGGAGATGAATGTGGGGGTGGTCAATATTTGGTTCAGCATTAAACTACTTTGAGTGTCGAGGGAATGGGCAATTCTGACGCTGGGTGGGATGTCTTGAATTAGGGCGTTGAATTTTTGACCATTTGGTTACATTCTCGATGGATTCTGGCAGGAGCGGGGAGCAGCGATGGAAGAGATCAGAGCAGAAGTAAGGGTGCCAACGCAGGACTTGCGCGAGGACATCCCCTTTTACACCAAAGTGCTCAAAATGCGCATGGATATGATCTATCCGGCAGATGACCCGACGGTGGCCGTGTTTTCCGGGCACGGACTGCGAGTGCGGATTGAGAAAGGCGCGAAAGAAGCGCCGGGGTGTATTCGCATTTTGACAGATGATCCGGATGGGTTTGCACAGGGGGCGCGGCAGTTGACTGCCCCAAACGGCACAACAATCGAAATCGAAGAATTGAATCCCCCGCTTGTATTGCCGGAGGTGCAACACTCGTTTGTGGTGCGTCGTTTGGCGGATCAAGCGCCGTGGGTGATTGGCCGCGCGGGCATGCATTATCGCGACCTTGTGCCGGATCGATTGGGCGGCGCGATGATTGCGAGCCACATTCGCATTCCCGACGGCGGCCCTGTGCCGGATATGGTGCACTATCATAAAGTGGGGTTTCAGCTGATATTCTGCGTGAACGGCTGGGTAGATGTGCTCTATGAAGATCAGGGCGGCATGCGGCGCCTCAATGCGGGTGATTGTTTTATTCAGCCACCGGAGATCCGGCATCGGGTTTGTGAGGCCAGTGATGACCTGCAAGTGATCGAGATTGGGGTTCCAGCCGATCATGTGACTGAAATTGATCATGAGATGGATTTACCCACATCGCATGATCGACCAGAGCGTGAATGGGATGGTCAGCGGTTTGTGCATAATCTCGCTGAGGGTGCCGAATGGAGCAAATTTCGACTGCCAGGGTTCATTTCCCGTGACACCACTATTGCCGCCAACACCAATGACGTGGCTGGCGTACAGGTGATCCGTCGTGGTGAGGGCGCGCAGCAATGGGCGCATCACGATGCGGATATCCACTTTACCTTTGTGATGAAGGGCACGATGGTTTTGCAGAGTGAGGGGCGGGAGCCTTTTGCTTTGGAAGCTGGGGACGCCTTTGTCATCCCGCCCGGAATGAAAACCCGCTACGCCAATCCCAGTGCGGACGTCGAGTTGCTCGAGGTTGCACTGCCAGGAGCGTTTATAACGAAAGTGACAGAGACATGAGTTTGGAAAAAGCCGCCTTTGCAGTGCGCGAAAACGCATATGCCCCATATTCGAATTTCAAGGTGGGCGCCGCAATCACGTCTGAAGGAGGCAAGATTTTTGCGGGCTGCAATGTTGAGAATATTGCCTATCCGGAAGGCACTTGTGCGGAGGCTGGCGCGATTGCCGCAATGGTCGCCTCTGGGGAAACCAAGCTGACTGAAGTGTTTGTGGTGGCTGACAGCAAACAGCCGGTGAGCCCTTGCGGTGGATGCCGACAAAAGCTGGCGGAGTTTGGCGGTGAAGACACCGTTGTAACGCTCGCCAATTTGGATGGTGTGCGTGTGAGCATGACCATGGCGGAATTGTTGCCTGGCGCCTTTGGCGTAGATCACATGGACACGGATCATCAAGATCGCGACTAAATTCGAATAGGGAGAACACCATGGACGCACGGGCCATCATCGCGCAGTTGCGCAAAGGCGAAGACCCCAGCCGTGAAGAATTGGCCTGGTTTGCCAGAGGCTTGGCGGATGGCACGGTGAGCGATGCGCAGGCCGGGGCCTTTGCCATGGGTGTGTGTGTGCGTGGCTTGTCCGAGGAAGGGCGTGTGGCGTTGACACTGGCGATGCGAGACAGCGGTGACACAATGGCGTGGGACTTGCCGGGGCCTGCGCTCGACAAGCACTCCACTGGTGGCGTGGGCGATTGCGTGAGCTTGGTGCTGGCACCGGCCTTGGCGGCTTGCGGTGCTTATGTGCCGATGGTGTCGGGGCGCGGGCTTGGGCACACTGGTGGGACATTGGACAAGCTGGAGGCCATTCCGGGCTATCAGACTGGTTTGGATGAGGCGCAGTTTGACAAGGTGGTGCGAGAGGCCGGCGCGTCGATTGTCAGCGCGACAGCGGAATTGGCCCCTGCGGACAAGCGGCTTTATGCGGTGCGCGATGTGACCGGGACCGTTGAAAGTCTGGAGTTGATCACAGCGTCAATTCTCTCCAAGAAGCTGGCTGCTGGGCTGCAAGGGTTGGTGCTTGATGTGAAGGTTGGCAGCGGGGCGTTTATGAAAACACTGCAAGACGCTGAGGCGCTCGCGGACTCGTTGGTGAGCACGGCCAACTTGGCTGGGTGCCCAACAAGCGCCGTGATTTCGGACATGAATCAACCACTTGCGCCATCGTTGGGCAATGTGTTGGAAGTGGCGGAATGCATGGAGGTTCTTTGTGGTAGCAAAGGCGGACCTTTGGCGGAGCTGAGCGTGTCGTTGGGTGGCGTGTTGTTGGCAAATGCGGGGTTGGCGTCGGACATTGAAGCAGGCGTTGCGAAGATGGTTGAGGTGCTGGCCAACGGGCAGGCGGCGGAGCGGTTTGGCAAGATGGTGGCAGCACATGGCGGGCCGATGCGGTTTGTCGAGGAATGGCAGCGGTTCCTTCCGGAAGCCTCTGTCATTCGAGAAGTGAAGGCACCGCGTGATGGTTTTGTGACGGCGATTGACGGTGAGGCGCTGGGCCTGGCTGTTGTTGGGCTTGGCGGCGGTCGCATGGTCGAGAGTGACTCGCTGGACATGGCGGTTGGCTTTTCCGAGGTCGCGCGCCTTGGAGTTCAGGTGAAAACTGGTGATCCGCTGTTGCGGGTTCATGCCAGCCGCGAGGACAAAGCGGATGCAGCTGCAGCGGCTGTGCTGGAAGCCATGGACATTGGCGATCAAATGCCCGATATGCCGCCGCTAATCCACGAAAGGAGCCGCTGATGGCACGCGCATTTCTGGTTGTGATGGACTCGGTTGGCATTGGTGGGGCACCGGATGCAGCGCAGTTTTTCAACGAAGACCGGCCCGACACCGGTGCCAATACGCTGGCACACATCGCACAGGCTTGTGCCGAAGGGCGTGCCGAAGAGGGGCGCAGTGGACCGTTGAAATTGCCAAACTTGGACTCTTTAGGGCTGGGTGCGGCCTGCCGGTTGGCGTCAGGTGATGCAACGCCGGGATTGGACGCTGTGCCACAAGGGGCTTGGGGGGCGGCGACGGAGGTCAGTCCGGGCAAAGATACACCGTCCGGGCACTGGGAATTGGCTGGTCTACCGGTGCCGTGGGATTGGGGGTATTTTCCCAAAGCGGTGCCTTGCTTTCCTGCGGACTTGACCACGCTGGTGTGCGAGTTGGCTGGCGTGGACGGCATTCTAGGAGATTGTCATGCGTCGGGCACGGTGATCATAAATGACCTGGGCGCGGAGCATGTCAAAAGCGGAAAGCCGATTTGCTACACGTCTGCGGATAGTGTGTACCAGATCGCCGCGCATGAAGAGACGTTTGGCCTGGATCGGCTGTTGAAGCTTTGCCAAGAACTTGCACCAACGTTGCACGAGATGAAGATTGGCCGGGTGATCGCGCGACCTTTCGTGGGCGATGTGGAGACTGGTTTCACCCGCACCACCAATCGGCGTGATTATGCCATTGCTCCGCCGGAGCCGCTGTTGACCAACTGGGTCCAGAATGCCGGCGGCACAGTGCATGGTGTGGGCAAAATTGGCGACATATTTACGATGGCCGGCATTGATGATTGCACCAAAGGTGC
This sequence comes from uncultured Shimia sp., assembly GCF_913054185.1. GTDB lineage: Bacteria > Pseudomonadota > Alphaproteobacteria > Rhodobacterales > Rhodobacteraceae > Shimia. Next base: position 17,021 of record NZ_CAJXIV010000053.1, on the reverse strand, counting down.
GGACGCGAAGTTGATGCGGGATCTGCAGGGATTGGTGGAAACGGCTGAATCTGGTAGCCTGACGTTTGCAAACTTTGTGGAGTTTGACAGCCTTTATGGCCATCGCCGCGACATTTCCGGCTACGCACGTGCGCTGGAGTGGTTTGATTTGGAGATTGGGAAAGTTCTTCGAAAGCTGAAGGGCGATGATCTCTTGATCCTGACGGCGGATCACGGCAATGACCCAAGCTGGACCGGAACTGACCACACCCGCGAACGCGTGCCTGTATTGGCCGCTGGTGTGGGTGTGAAAGAGGCCGGAATTATGGATTTTGTTGATGTGGCCGCATCGGTGGCCACACATTTGGGGATCACACCTCCCCGTGGAAGGAGTTTTTTATGAGCGTAGCTGACCTGCCAAAAGTTGAACTGCACCTGCACCATGAAGGCGCGGCGCCACCGGCGTTTATCAAGCAGCTGGCGCATGAAAAGAATGTCGATCTGAGTAAGATTTTTGCCGATGATGGTGGGTATGCGTTCCGGGACTTTGTGCATTTCTTGAGCACCTATGAGGACGCCACTTCGGTTCTGACCGGGCCAGAAGAGTTCGCGCGGCTGACCACAGCGATTTTGGAAGAGAGCGCCAAAAATGGTGTGGTGTATACCGAGAGCTTTATCAGCCCGGACTTCTGCGGTGGCGGAGATGTGGGTGCGTGGCGTGAGTATCTGGCGGCCATTCAGGAAGCGGCAGATGCGGCGGAGGCCAAACATGGCATTACCCTGCGCGGCGTTGTGACCGCAGTGCGTCATTTTGGAGCGGAAAAGTCTAAAACCACGTCGCTTTGTGCGGCAGAGACAGCGGGAGATTTTGTAACCGGCTTTGGCATGGGCGGCGACGAAGGTCAGTTTACGCAGGGCACGTTCTCTTATGCGTTTGAACAAGCCAAAGAGGCCGGGTTGCATCTGACCACACATGCTGGTGAGTTTGGCGGGCCAGAAAGTGTTTGGGATGCGATCAAAGACCTGAATGTGGAACGGATTGGCCATGGTGTGCGCAGCCTCGAAGATCCTGCGTTGGTTAAAGAACTGGTTGCGCGTCAGATCACACTTGAAGTTTGCCCAGGCTCCAACGTGGTGCTGGGTCTGTTTCCGGATTTCGCCAGCCACCCAATCCAGAAACTGCGGGATGCCGGGGTGAAAGTCACGGTCAGCACAGATGATCCGCCGTTCTTCCACACCACCATGCGGCGTGAATATGAAGAGCTGTCCAAAGCCTTTGGATGGGATGCGAGTGATTTTGCGGAACTCAACCAGACCGCGCTTGACGCAGCCTTCTGTGACGCGGATACCAAAGCCAAAGTAGCAAAGAGATTGGAGCAAGCCTGATGGATCATTTGACGGTTGTAGATCACCCGCTGGTACAGCACAAACTGACCATCATGCGCGACCAATCCACCTCGACGGGTGAGTTTCGTCGTCTGCTCCGCGAAATCAGCCAGCTTCTGGCGTATGAGGTCACACGCGAACTGCCGATGACCACCAAGAAGGTTCAGACACCGATGGTGGAAATGGACGCGCCAACCTTGGCGGGGCGCAAGCTGGCGTTGGTGTCCATTCTGCGGGCGGGCAACGGCTTGCTCGACGGGATGCTGGAACTGGTGCCATCAGCCCGTGTTGGATTTGTTGGCTTGTACCGCGATGAAGAAACGCTTGAGCCGGTGCAATACTACTATAAGGCGCCAAGTGAGCTGGACGAGCGGCTGGTCATTGCCGTGGACCCAATGTTGGCAACTGGCAACAGCTCTGCGGCAGCAATCGATTTGCTGAAAAAACAAGGCGCGACCAATATTCGGTTCCTCTGCTTGTTGGCCGCTCCTGAAGGTGTGGCCCGGATGAAAGAGGCGCATCCGGATGTGCCAATTGTGACCGCGTCGCTGGACGAGCGGCTCAATGAAAAGGGCTATATCTTACCTGGCTTGGGTGATGCGGGTGACCGCATGTTTGGCACGCAATAGGTCAAATTTCACGTTTTCAAAGGTTTACTCGTTGTAAACAAAGCGGCTAAGGTGCCCCTACATCTTGTGGGGGCAATATGAAACTGACCAGAGTTATTGCGATCGGCGCGATCGTGAGTTCCTTGGGCATAGGCGCGGTTTCCGCGCAGTCCATTAGTTCAAACGAAATCCCGGCGGAGTTCCCGCCGCGCGATTTCAAGGGTAAACAATTTGTCGACAGCCGCGGGTGTGTTTACATCCGCGCGGGTGTTGATGGGGCCACAACCTGGGTGCCGCGCGTGACACGGGAACGCAAGGTTATCTGTGGATTCAAGCCGACCTTCTCGAAGGCGCAGACCACAACCAATGCGGCTCCCAAGCTCGACAAAAACGTAGTGCAAATTCAGCCAGCGGCACCAGAAGCAGGCGCTCCTGCAGTAGCTGTTGCGCCTAAGGCGACCACCAAGGCGCCAACCACAACGACAACGGCGCGCCCAGCCACAACCAAGACAACGACACGCACCACAACTGCGCCCAAGCAGGCCAAAGGGGCACCCCTGTATACAACGCCTACTGCTGCGCGGCCGACAACCACGACGACAAAAACCACAACCAGAACCACGGTCCCTGCGGCCACCGTCGCAGCCCCCAAGGTCATTCAGCCAGCGCCAACGACAACAAAGACCACTACCTCAACCGTGCGCCGCACCAAGAAACAGGCGCCGCGGGCCGCTGGCGTGGTGTCGCCATGCCGCGAAGGTGTGACCACCTGGAAAGGCTCGCCCGTTCGCTGTGGTCCGCAGGCGCTTTCGCCTGTCACTCCGGGCACTGGCCGCTCAACAGCACAACCGCCAAAGATGCGGTTTGACCAGAACAGCTCGCTGCGTCGGCCACCCGCTGGCACGGTGGTGAAAGTGGGCGAAGTTGCCCCCGATGTGCGTGTTGTGCCCCGCCATGTCTACGAGGCCAACAAAGACACACATGTTGTTGCCACGGTGCCGGAAGGATATCGCCGCGCGTTTGACGACGGCCGCTTGAACGAACGCCGGGCGGAAATGACCCTCGCGGGGCAGGCGCAAATGGCGCAAATTTGGACAACGTCGGTGCCAGGCAAGCTTGTTGGGATAACTGAGGATGGCGACGTGGTTGCCCGTGCAGAAGCGGCGCCCGCCACGGTGTCCACAAAGTCTGAACCTGCTACAAAATCCCTGCGTTTGGCAGGCACACCATATGTGCAGGTTGGAACATACAGCGATGCGGCCAGTGCAAAAGCTGCGGCCAAACAGGTCAAACGCCTTGGATTGCCGGTGCGGATTGGCAAATTCCAGCGCGGTGGCGTGACGCAGCGCATGGTGCTTGCCGGACCGTTTGCCGGTGCAGATGGTGCCACCGCCGCGCTGGCCAAAACTCAGAGTGCCGGGTTCGATGGCGCGTTTGTGCGCCAGTAAATCAGTGGAAACTGCGGCGGTGTTAGCTGCCGCAGATGCCTTGTAAAGCAACCCAATAACGATCAATCAGGATAGGTTCGGGCAGGTCTTGGGTGAATGGCGCGGCCTCGATCAGCGGCAAGGTGCTTTCACCAGAAGGATCCCGCGCCAAAGCGTATGGCTGCAAACGCACCCGTTTCTCTTCAAATGCTTTAATCAGACTGTCGTTTGCAGCCGCAGTTGGAGGCGCGCTGATCAATCGTTCGACATGTTGGAGCAACAGGTCTTCTGGGAGGGCCCCTGAGGTCAAGAGGCGGAGGCTGGCCCTGATGCCGCCGGTTTCCAATACACCGCGAAGCGGGTCAGGAGATGCAGTTTGTGCGGCGACAATGTAGCCGGCGGCCACGTCAGGCTCTTCATAGTCTTCAATGGTATCACGCCCCAATAAAACAACATTTCCAGGCAGGGCCACGGCTTCGCGCAAGGCGTTTGGCAAAATGGAAATGGAGCGCACTTGAAGGCGTTTTTGCAAGGCGTCTACCGCAGGCACTGCCAGTGGGGCGCTACAGGGTTGGCCTGTCAGGCGTGATGCAAGCTGTTGCATGTCCTGACCGATGGTTTGCCGCGCCACATTGGGCACTACGCGTAGGGCGTGGTTTGCCAACGCGCCTGGCAGCCAGAAGACCGCTAACCCCGCGACCATTGCGGCTGACAACGCCAGCACCGACAGTCTCAATCGGCCAGACGCCTTTTGAGGCCTCGCAACGGCCTTGCGCAATTTTTCAATGGCTTCAGCAAGGTCGTCGTGAGTGGCATCGATCTCAAGGGTTTCGCTGGAATCTCCGTCGGGAAAGAACACGGCCGGTTGTTGGCCGGGGTTGAGGCGGCGCACGGCGGGCAAGGACCAATGGGTCAAGGCGCGATCCTGAGCATCCTTGATGACAAGTGTGGCTTCACCCAGCGAAACAATCACTTCACGCCGTTGCACATCCGGTGTTGCGCGCCACAGCGCGGTGCCTTCCAACCGTTGGAATTTGTGTAGTGCAGTGCTCATTATTGGGTGCTCGGCCTCTTATTGCCCAAAACCCTAGCACGGTGGCCTTTGGAGGGGCAATCACATGACAGAAACGAAAAAGCCCGGAGCGGTGTCCGGGCCTCAAATTCGCTGTGTTATCCTGTGTTACAGGATTTTGATACCCGCGTCTTTGATGTCCGCGAGGAAGGTGGCCAGACCCTTGTCGGTCAGCGGGTGGCTGATCATGGATTTGATCACACCGGGAGGCGCGGTCATCACGTCAGCACCAACCAGCGCACATTGGGTGGCGTGGTTTACGGTCCGAATGGAGGCTGCAAGGATCTCGGTGTCAAAACCGTAGTTGTCATAGACTTGACGGATGTCCTCGATCAAATCCATGCCATCCATGTTGATGTCGTCCAAGCGACCAATGAAAGGCGAGATGAAGGTTGCGCCCGCTTTGGCCGCCAGAAGCGCCTGGTTGGCAGAGAAACACAGAGTAACGTTCACCTTGTGACCGTCATCGGTCAGTGTTTTACACGCCTTCAGGCCGTCCCAAGTCAGGGGCACTTTCACGGCAATGTTGTCGGCGATTTCGACCAGCTTGCGACCTTCGGCGATCATTTGGGTCGCGTCGGTGGCGGTCACTTCGGCGGAAACCGGACCGTCAACCAGATCACAGATTTCTTTGGTGACTTCGAGAATGTCACGGCCGGATTTTTTGATCAGCGATGGGTTGGTGGTTACGCCATCCACCATTCCGGTCGCGTTCAATTCGGCAATGGCATCGATGTCGGCGGTGTCTACGAAGAATTTCATGTCATCTCCTCTCCTGCGCCTGCAGGTCTGAAAGGGCGGCGATTGCAACTGCGGGATTGCGCTGCGGCTGTGTTGCCTTTACCCGATAGAGAGCCTTGCTGGAAGTGGGAATGCGCCCCTTAGACGGATTTACCGTTAGCGATAACAATTTGTGTGGGCCGAGGCAATGTGAGGGACAGTTGAGCGAGACCGAGTTCTTTCCTGAAGGTGCGTTGATTGCGGTGCTGACCACGCAGCCGCTCGACCGGATACTGGATTACAAGGCACCGCAAGGTGGAGTGCTACTTGGCGCCTTTGTTGAAGTGCCGTTGGGACCTCGACGCGTGTTGGGGGTCGTGTGGGGCCCAGGCAAAGGCGACTACGACATCACCAAGATCCGCCCTGCGAACCGTTCGTTGGACGTGGCGCCGATGGGCGCAGATATGCGTGGCTTCTTGCAGCGTGCGGCAGACTACACGCTCACGCCGATGAACGCGATGCTGCGATTGGCAACACGGGCGCCGGGGCTGTCGGATCCACCATCGATGCGCAAGATTTACCGACGAGGCGAAGGCGAGCCAGATCGACAGACAGATGCGCGGCGACGTGTATTGGAGACCCTGGCGGATTACGGCAGCTTGGCGTTTACCATGGGCGAGCTGTCTGAGATGGCCGGGGTGACAAATTCGGTCATCAAAGGATTGGTGAGGCAGGGTGTTGTGCGCGAAGAAGCCGCGCCGCGAGACACGCCGTTTCCACGGCTTGATCCTGAGTATGGCGGCAAGGAGTTGTCAGCAGATCAGGAAGCCGGTGCCGAAATTCTTCGTACTGGGGTCCAAAGTGGAACGTATGGAACCACACTGCTGCGGGGGGTGACTGGGTCTGGCAAGACTGAGGTTTATTTAGAGGCGGTGGCGGAGTGTTTGCGCAAAGGCCGGCAGGCGCTTGTTTTGTTGCCGGAGATTGCGCTGACGGCGGAGTTTTTGACCCGCGTCGAGGCGCGGTTTGGGGCCAAGCCCGCGGAGTGGCACTCTGGCGTGACCATGACGGAGCGGCGACGCACCTGGAAAATGGTTGGCGAAGGCGGCGCACAGATGGTGATTGGTGCGCGGTCTGCACTGTTTTTGCCGTATCGCGATCTGGGGCTGATCATTGTCGATGAAGAACATGACACGTCTTACAAGCAGGAAGACGGGGTGCTGTATAATGCGCGGGATATGGCGGTTCTGCGGGCGGCAATGTGTGAGGCGCAGGTTGTGTTGGCCTCAGCTACACCAAGTTTGGAAAGCTGGGCCAATGCCGAAGCGGGAAAATACACAAAGCTGGAGTTGACCAGTCGTTATGGCGCGTCGGTGCTGCCTGAGATGCGGGCTATCGACATGCGGGCGGAAAAATTGCCAGCAAGTCGATGGATTTCTCCCAGCCTGAAAGCGGCGGTGGATGCCCGAATTGCCAAAGGTGAACAGGCGTTGTTGTTCATCAACCGTCGTGGCTATGCCCCGGTTACGATCTGTCGGGCTTGTGGACACCAGATTGGTTGTGACAACTGTGATGCGCGGATGGTGGAACACCGGTTTTTGAAGCGCTTGCTGTGTCACCAATGTGGTGAAACCAAACCGATGCCGGAGGCTTGCCCCTCCTGTGACGTGGAAGGCAAGCTAGCACCTGTTGGACCAGGTGTGGAGCGCTTGGCGGAGGAGGCTCAGGAACTTTGGCCGGATGCGCGGCAGGCGGTTTTGAGTTCAGATTTGTTTGGCTCTGCGCGCGCACTCAAAGAAAGTATCCAAACAATAGCCGACGGCGGCGCGGATATCATCATTGGCACTCAGCTGGTGGCTAAGGGGCACAATTTCCCGTTGCTGACGCTGGTGGGGGTGATCGATGCGGATCTTGGGTTGCAGGGATCCGATCTGCGGGCCGCAGAGCGAACGTTCCAGTTGATGCGACAAGTGGCAGGTCGGGCGGGGCGTTCAGAGCGGGCCGGATTGGCATTGCTTCAGACCTTTCAGCCCGAGCATCCGGTGATCCGAGCGATCCTAAGCGGAGACGAAACAGGATTCTGGCGGACGCAGGCAGACGAACGTCGCCAAGCGGTGGTGCCGCCGTTTGGGCGCATGGCAGGGATCATTCTGTCCGGAAGTGATGTGACGCAGGTGTTTGATTTGGGGAACGCCTTGGCGCGTAATGCGGGTGCGTTACTGGCCATTGGGGCGCAGGTCTATGGACCGGCGCCGGCTCCAATTGCGCGCGTGCGTGGCCGTCATCGCGTTCGGTTGCTGGTTAAAGCGGACAAATCGGCGCCGTTGCAAGCGGCATTGGCGCAGTGGGTTGGACAGTTCCGCCTCAAAGGTGATTTGCGACTTGCTGTGGATATTGACCCGCAGAGTTTTTACTAGTCGCCAACGTTTAGGTTCAAATCGGAACGTGCGAGAATGCACGCCTGTCTGTGCAGCCTTTTGATCTCGCCTTTTTTAAACAATAGGCGTATTTGCTGCACATGTTCAGAAAAATACCCATTGATGACGCGCACCTTCTGCCTTGGTGGCGCCGCCCGATCACGCTCTTGTTCCTTATGGCATTGGCCATGCCAATTGCCTTCAATACCTGGAGTGCACTGCTCAATAACTTCGTGATTGAAGTGGCCGACTTTGATGGCTCTGATATTGGCTTGCTGCACACAGTTCGTGAAATTCCTGGGTTTCTGGCAATTGGGGTGATTTTCTTGCTGTTGTTCATTCGGGAGCAAGTACTGGGGCTTGTGTCCTTGGCGCTTCTTGGTGTGGCGACAGCTATGACAGCCTATTTCCCGACAATGGGCGGCATTTTGATGATCACGCTGCTGAGTTCGATTGGCTTTCATTATTATGAAACAGTGAACCAGTCGCTTCAGCTGCAATGGCTTGACAAGAAGCGTGCGCCCAAGGTTTTGGGATGGCTTGTCGCTGCGGGATCTGCGGCAACATTGCTGGCTTACGGAATTATTGTGCTGGGTTGGAAGCGGTTTGGTTGGGACTATGACGTTGTCTATATGGCGGGTGGTGGCATCACAGCGCTGATTGCGCTCTACTGTTTTGTCGCTTTCCCGCAGTTTGAGGGGCGCACGCCACAAGCCCGCAAGATGGTGCTGAAAAAGCGCTATTGGCTCTACTACGCCATGCAGTTCATGGCAGGCGCACGCCGGCAGATTTTTGTGGTTTTTGCAGGCTTTATGATGGTGGAGCGTTTTGGATTTGATGTGCACGAAATCACGGCGCTCTATCTGATCAACTTGGTGGCCAATATGATCATTGCCCCGATGATTGGCGAAGCCGTGTCACGTTTTGGGGAGCGACGTACCCTGATCTTCGAATATACAGGGTTGGTGATTGTCTTTCTGGCCTATGGTGGCATCTACTTCTTTGGCTGGGGCATTGTCTTGGCGGCCACGCTTTATGTGGTAGATCATTTGCTGTTCTCGCTTGCGCTGGCATTGAAGACTTACTTTCAGAAGATTGCAGACCCGGAAGACATGGCACCGACGGCTGCTGTGGCCTTTACAATCAACCATATTGCTGCAGTGTTCCTGCCGGTCCTGTTGGGGCTGCTGTGGCTGGTGTCTCCCGGGGCGGTGTTTGTGTTGGCAGCTTTGATGGCAAGTGTGTCTCTTGGTCTGGCCTTTTTGATCCCCCGCCACCCCGAAAAAGGCAATGAAACCCGTCTCACTCGGCCTATGGCGGCCGCTGCCGAATAGTTTCACACTCCGCAGGCTTGACGGGGCCAAGGGGAGACCCTAGGCCCTGCGCAACCCTATAGGAGACTGACATGCCGACATTCACCGCACTGACCACACTGATGGGCAAAGAACAGGCCGAAGCGCTTGGCAATGCGATGGAGCGGCTTGTACCAGAGCCCACCGGTGTTGGCGTGTTTGAGGTCGAGGACGGGTCTGGTCTTTGGGAAATTGGCGGTTACTTCATTGAAGCGCCGGATGCGGCAGGATTGGCTGTGCTGGCTGTCGCCTTTGGCGCAAAGCCTTTTGTTGTGTCTGAGTTGCCGGAAACCGATTGGGTGGCCCATGTGAAGCGCGAGTTGGCGCCAGTCGCGGCGGGACGGTTCTTTGTCTATGGTAGCCATGATGCAGATAAAATCCCCGAAGGGGCAGAACCGCTTTTGATTGAGGCCGCGATGGCTTTTGGCACCGGCCACCATGGCACCACCTTGGGCTGCCTGAAGGCGCTGGATCGCGTGGCCAACGAAGGTTTTGTTGGCCAGAATGTCGCCGATATTGGATGCGGTACAGCGGTGTTGGGCATGGGCGCGGCCCGGATTTGGCCTAACCCTGTGCTGGTAAGTGACATCGATGAAGTGGCTGTGGATGTTGCGCAGGCAAATGTCAACGCCAACGGTTTGGACGGCAAAGTAATCTGTTTGGAAGCAGCAGGTTTTGGTCATCCTGATTTGGCGGCCAAAGCGCCGTATGATTTGGTGTTTGCCAACATCCTGAAGGCGCCGCTGATAGACTTGGCGCCGGATATGGGAGCGAACATCGTGGCGGGTGGATACGCCATCCTCTCCGGTATCCTGAATGAGCAAGCGGATGACGTAGTTGCGGCCTATGACGCGGCAGCCTTTGATGTGCATACCCGTGAAGAGATTGGCGAGTGGACCACTCTAACCCTGACGCGGCGCACCTAAAACGCGACATTCCTGTAAGCAGAATCAGAAACAGGCAGCTGAGTTCGGCTGCCTGTTTTTTTGTGCGCAATACTGGCTTTGTTGCCGGGGTGGCGACAGTGATTTATTCAGGGCTGAGTTGTTTCCACTTCTCCCGCGAACCCGCATAATTGAGGTCAGATTTGTCGATAATTTGCCTCATTTTGGGCTTTGCGCCTTATTCTTGCCACATTTCAGGCCCAGATTTAGCCATGTTTGGTGGGGGCCAAACCTGAGTTGTTGCCATGAGTGAATCTTACGCAGAATTCCATGATCGCCTTGCTCGTATCTATCGCAAGCAATCAAAGACAGGTCGTGTAGGACCTGAGTCTGTTGTGATCAATCGCAACGGATACATGATTGTGAAAGGCGCTGGCCGCCGCCGGGGAATTCCTTGGGCAGGCCTATTCACTGTGGTGGTGTCTTTCTTCATGATCAAAGGCATTTTGATGTCTCAGTATGGCCCTGACTTCTACTCTCAGGATGTGGTGCGGTTGAGTGGCGGGACCACTGTGGAGAAGGCTGCGGCCTGGACCATGTCGCCTGATCCTGTGTCACGCTGGATTTCAACTCAGATCAACACCAAACTCTGATCTCAAAAAGTTTCTATGGATCCCTCCAAGATCCAAAACGACCCCGGGTTTCTCTCCCCGGGGTCGTTTTTTTTGACGGTCGCCACACGCAAAAAACCGCCGTCTCAAAATAGAGACGACGGTTTGCGGTCCTAAGACCCAAAAACACCGTGAGTGGTGGTTTTTGTGTTCAGCGAATTGCGTAGAGGTCGGAACGCGACACACCAATGTCGTCCAACTCGCGGTCGCTGAGCGAGGCCAAAGCGGTCCGGGTGCGGCGCTTGTCGTTCCAGTCAACGAAACGTGCAACCAGCGCGGAGATGGCGTGACCGATACGGCCAGTAAAACCAGTGGTCGACGTGTATTCAAATGCGGCCATATCAGAGATCCCTTCTTGCATTACTATGGTCTGCGTTTTCGATTGACCGCACATAGGTGGCAAAAAACGCCCGAGCAAGTGCCAAACCAGCATAGGTGGCATGCGATTTTCGCATAGGTGGGGAATCGCTCAAACACCTTAGAAATAAGGTCGCATATGGTATGGAGAAGCGTCGCAATTGGGACATTCTTGTGCGGCTTCCCGCGTGTTGACAAAACGCCGCACTTCCAAATTATTGCGCAGATTTTTCTTCAGGCTTGGTGTTTGTTCTCGTTTCGTGCTATTTCACGGGAAATAACAAAAATATTGAGCACATTGGGGCAAGACATGCGTGTATTGGGAATCGATCCTGGGCTGAGAAATATGGGCTGGGGCGTTATTGATGCGGATGGCAGTAGGATGAGCCACGTGGCCAATGGAGTTTGCCACTCGGTAGGGCAAGACCTGGCGGCGCGTTTGTTGTCGCTGCATGAGCAGCTCACCGATGTGGTGGCCCGGTTCCTGCCCGATCACGCGGCGATTGAGCAGACCTTTGTAAACAAAGATGGCGCGGGGACCCTTAAGCTGGGACAAGCTCGTGGGGTTGCGTTGTTGGTGCCAGCGCAGGCTGGGCTGCACATTGGCGAATATGCTCCTAATAAAGTGAAGAAGACTGTAGTGGGTGTGGGGCATGCGGAGAAACACCAGGTTGAGCACATGGTGAAGCTCCAATTACCGGGCGTGAAAATCGCCGGTCCAGATGCGGCGGATGCATTGGCGATTGCCATGTGTCATGCGCATTATGCGCGCGCGGGCGCAGGCTATGCAGAAGCATTAAAAAAGGCACAGGCATGATTGGTAAGATTTCCGGGCGGTTGGAGTATCGCAGCACAGACCACGTGCTAATTGATGTGCGGGGCGTGGGTTATATGGTCTACTGCTCGGATCGTACGCTCGCGGCGCTGCCAAGCGTTGGAGAGCCTGTTGCGCTGTACACAGATCTATTGGTGCGTGAAGACTTGTTGCAGCTGTTTGGGTTTCCAAGCCTGTTTGAAAAGGAATGGCACCGCTTGCTGATGAGCGTGCAAGGCATTGGCGCAAAAGCAAGTTTGGCGATCCTTGGCGCCTTGGGAGCAGATGGCGTGAGCCGGGCGGTGTCGTTGGGCGATGTGGCCGCGATCAAAGCAGCCAAAGGTGTCGGGCCCAAAACTGCGCAACGTGTTGTGATTGAACTCAAAGACAAGGCGCCAGCGCTTATGGCACTGGGGGGCAGTCTTGGGGAAACCCTGGCCTCGGTTTCTGGCAAAGAAGGCGCTGCGGGGGCGGATGATGTGATAGAGGATGTGGCCCGCACACCGGTTAATGCTGGGGGGGCCTCCGCGGCGAGCGGTGCTGCTGCTGCCGCATCTATGAGTGTGCAGGCGGATGCGCTGTCAGCCTTGGGCAACCTTGGCTATGGGCCAGCAGATGCGGCGGGTGCCGTTGCTCAGGCGGCTGGAGAAGACCCTGAGGCGGATACGTCAGAGTTGATCCGGGCGGCGCTTAAGATGTTGGCGCCAAAGGGGTAAATGATGGAACAGCCAGACCCAACATTGCGTCCTGAGGCACGGCCAGAGGATGCGGATCGCGCCCTGCGCCCGCAAGAGCTTGATGCGTTCATTGGCCAAGCTGAAGCGCGGGCCAACCTGCGAATTTTTATTGAGAGTGCGCGCCGTCGGGGTGAGGCGATGGATCACACGCTGTTCCACGGTCCGCCCGGTTTGGGTAAGACAACTTTGGCGCAAATTATGGCGCGGGAGTTGGGTGTGAACTTCCGAATGACCTCTGGGCCAGTCTTGGCCAAGGCTGGTGACTTGGCGGCGATCCTCACCAACCTTGAAGCGCGAGATGTGCTTTTTATTGATGAAATTCATCGCCTTAATCCGGTCGTGGAGGAAATTCTCTATCCCGCGATGGAGGATTTTGAACTGGATCTTGTGATCGGAGAAGGGCCGGCGGCGCGGACGGTTCGGATTGAGTTGCAGCCGTTTACGCTGGTGGGAGCGACAACGCGGTTGGGGCTTCTCACAACACCGCTTCGAGACCGGTTTGGCATTCCAACACGGTTGCAGTTTTACACCGAGGATGAGCTCAACGAGATTGTCACGCGCAACGCCAACAAACTTGGCGTCCCGGCGCATGACGGCGGAGCCCGCGAGATTGCGCGGCGCTCGCGGGGCACGCCCCGTATTGCCGGGCGTTTGCTGCGGCGCGTGGTGGATTTTGCCCTTGTCGAAGGTGATGGGATTATCACAAAATCCCTTGCAGATGGCGCACTTACGCGGCTTGGGGTGGACAATATCGGGTTGGACGGCGCGGACCGGCGCTATCTGCTGTTTATTGCGGAGAACTACGCCGGCGGGCCAGTTGGGATTGACACAATCAGCGCTGCCTTAAGCGAAAGTCGCGATGCAATTGAAGAGGTGATTGAACCGTTTTTGCTGCAGCAAGGGTTGATCCAACGGACGCCGCGCGGGCGGATGCTGGCGCAAAAAGCCTGGCAGCATTTGGGGTTGTCAGCGCCGCGTCGCGCAGAGTCGAACGATCTGTTTACGCCGCCACGCAACGGCACTTAGCGCGTCGGTATCGCATCGGTATCACGACTGTTTTGCGGAGGTGTGGATTTGGAAAATGAAAAGATTAACACGTGTGCCCAAAGGCATGTGTCTTGCGAGACGTCCCCAGAGCTGGGGACGTTGGTCCAGCAAGCGTCAACGGTGTGTGATCTTTATGCGGAGCGGTTTGGCATTGACCGGGATGCCACATGGTATCTCGCCAAACTGACCGAGGAGTTGGGGGAGCTGCAAGCGGCCTATCTTGCCACCAAGGGCGCGCAGCGCGGCGCCGTGTCTGAGAATGTCGCGCGACAGAACCTTGAGGATGAGGCAGCCGACCTGTTTGGCTTCTTGCTTGTCTTTGCGGAGTGGCAGGGGATTGATCTGGCCGATGCATTTGCGAACAAATGGGGGCGCCATCTTCCTCCGGCGGTCGAGTAATTGCGCCATGAGACTACCTTTGGGATGTGGATTTTGAGGTGTCGATACTCAAATCAAAGGTGATTCCGTCTGAGAGTCGCCCCAAAATGCTGTTTGTGGGTGGAAAAAACTGTGTTCGAAATGGATCGTTTTCTCACAATTTGAAACAACCGGATTTTCTTAAAAATTGAGACAAGCTGACGTTTGTTAGAAAAGGCTAAACGTCACTGCATTGTACGCGTTTTTTAGCAATTCAGCTCGCCTGTCAGCCAGTGGCAAGAAGCATTTATTTTTCGGATATTTGGTGGAGACATTACCAGTCTCTTACTTCCCCATCATCGCGTTTTGGCGGCGATCAATGCCACGTTTTTTGCCTGAATTTTTGTTGGATAATGCTCAATTTTTATGGGGTTTTTCGTGCTTAACGTCCTGTAAGGGAAACCGAAACGCCGCATTAAGGAAAACAGTTTTGGTTGATGCTCAAGAGTGAGCCGGTGGGAACAAGTCGAGATCAGCTCTCTTCTCCGACCAACGAACTGAACTTCATACGGGTACAAGAATATGCTGAACACATCTATCAAAGCCATGATGGCAGTGGGCGCTCTGGTGTCTATCGCGGGCTGCAAAAGTACAATTGAATCTTATGTCGAAAATGAAGTCGGCGACCGTCTGAACGAGATGGCGGGCGACCGTCTGTATCTGGCGCATGGTGACACGACATTGAATGGCAAGGTGCGCTCTGCCTCGATGTCGACCGACGGTGACGGGTACGTAACAGGCGGGCGCCTCGGCACCGCGCGCAATGGGTCTCTTGAAATTGGGACCAATGTTGGCGAGCTGGAAACCCTTGCAAAAAACAATGGCAGCTCGACCACCAGATTTGACTCCAACGGCAGCGACAGAATTGACGATGGTATGGACTCTCTTGTGATCACCAGTCGCTCGTCCAATGGCCAGAAGCGTGGTTGGATGGGCAACGCTGACGCGCTTGATTTTGACCACCAGACCTTTGGCATGTGGGCAACCGGCGTTGGCACAACAAACGGCAACGTTAGTGTTGGCAGCTTTGGCAGTCGTACTGCGGCGGCGGATGTCCCAAGCAGTGGCTCTGCGACGTATTCCGGCCGGTCCGTTGGCATGGTTGTGACCACTGACGGGCGCGCACTTGTGGCGGAATCTCAGGTGGGTGTGAGCACTTCTGACTTTTCCAACGTGAGCGTGGCCAGCACCAATACCTATGTGCGCAATCTGTCTGGCGGCAACTCGTGGCGTGGCGCGCATTTGGATTTTGCCGGTACTGGCACAGTGGATGGTAACGAGTTTAACGCGAATATTAACGGTGTTGTCGCCTTCAGCGCGGGCGACAGCGGCACGATGAATGGTGCCTTCTACGGTGACAACGCTGAGGAAGTGGGCGGCACGTTCGAGATGAACGGCGCCATTGGGAATTACACCGGCGCCTTCGGTGCGGACTAAGACCTGATCGCCAAAAAGGCGATAAGACAATGCTCTCCGCGTGCGCGGGGAGAGGCCCCGCAAAGGGCACAGATTGAGGTATCCAGAATGGCCAAAGTACTGTTTCAAAAATTCCATGTCTGCCTTGTGGGGCTAACGCTTCTGGTGGCGATGACTGCGGTGACGCCGGATCAGGCCGGGGCCAACACCCCACCTCAGTCTGTCTTGGAAGTGGAACAGGCGTTTGACCATGCCATGGCGGCGCTGGATGCAGGCCAGCCGGACATCGCCATTCCGGTGCTTCAAAACATTCTGGCGCAAAATCCCAAACTCATTCGTGTGCGTCTTGAACTGGCGCGGGCGTATTTCATGGCCAAGCAATGGGCGCGGTCGCGTGAAGAATTTTTCCGTGTGTTGTCCGGGGATTTGCCTGAGCCGGTGCGCAAGACGGTTTTGTCTTTCATCCGGCAAATTGATGCGCGCCGTGGGTTTGATTGGGACTTGTCGCTTGGGTTTACAACGGCTGGGGGCACCCGGACCTACGACAGCGATATTGTGCATGCGGACACCGCTTTTGGCGTCCTGCCGTTTTCGATCACACGGGGCGATGAAAAACGGGTGCCGGCGTTACAGGCAACCGGTGCGATGAACTTCCGCCGGGAGCTTGGCAGCAATGCCAACGGCACCACCAATACACTTGGGTTTGCCAGCCTTGGGTTTGATGTGTTGGAAGCTGAAGGGCGGCGGCACGACTCGGTGCAATTGCGGGCAAAGTTTGGCCTGCGGTTGCTGTCTGAGAAGACTACGGTGTCCATTGGGCCGTTTGCCACAACCCAGTGGGCCGCTGGTGAGCCTTATGAGGACCGCTTTGGCGTGGAAGCGGCGTTTGAGCGGCGTAGCCTGATGGGCGGATCGGCTTATGGCGGTTTGTCCTACGCGACCGTGGACAATCGCGCAAATTCAGCTTTTGACGGTCAGTTTCTGTCGGCATTGGCCGGGTTCCGTCGGTCTGTTGGGGGGCGGTCCGTGGTGGGCACCGAACTCTACTATGAGCGCCGGACGGCGGATCAAATGTGGGTCGGGCGTCAAGGGTATCAAAGCCTTAAGTGGAGCATTTATTCCTCTGTTGACGTGGGCAGCGGATGGACGTTGTCACCACGGCTGTATGTCCGCCATCGCGATGTGCTGGAACAGCATGCTACTTGGGTGAACAATGCGGATGAGACCGGTATTGGTGGCAGCCTGCGGGTGGAGAAGACCAATACGTTTTTGCCAGGCGGGTACACGCCGTACTTTCAAATCGACGCGGAACGCATGAAGAGCGACGTCGAGGCGTTTAACTCGCGGGTGTTGGGATTTCAGATTGGCGTGGAGCGCCGGTTCTGATTTTTGACAGCAGGGCTGAAGCGAGGCCGGCGCCAATGATCAGCATGAGCCCAAGCCAGGTATAGGTGTCCGGCAGGTCATCAAAGACCAGCCAGCCAAGGGCAACCGCACTGGCAAGTTGCAGGTAGACAAACGGCGCAAGCACGGCCGCTTCGGCGCGGGCGTAAGCAAACAGCAGCAAGAAATTTCCACCCATTGAAAAGATGGCGCTGATGGCAGTGAGCCCTGCAAGCGTGGGGCTCATTGGTGGGATTTGGTCCAGACAGAAAGGTGTCATCAGCACAGCTGCCAGAAACAGCTGCGTGAACAGCAGGCTGGTGGGGCGCGCAAT